>JAGWLR010000098.1 GCA_028864885.1 Burkholderiales bacterium
TGCCACGAAGCGCATTCGCCAATGGCATAGACATGGTGATCGCTGGTGCGGCAGTGATCGTCGATCACCACGCCGCCGCGTGGGCCGATGGCCAGCACGCATTGGCGCGCCAGTTCGTCACGCGGGCGGATGCCAGCCGAGAATACGACCATGTCGGTTTCCAGGTAGCTGCCATCTTCGAACACCATGCGGTGGCGGTGTTCGGCACCATCGACGATCTCAACGGTGCTGCGGCTGGTGTGAACATGCACGCCCAGGGCTTCGATCTTGTTGCGCAGCACACGGCCGCCACCTTCGTCCACTTGCACGGCCATGAGGCGGGGGGCGAACTCGACCACGTGGGTGTCCAGTCCCATGTCGCGCAGGGCTTTGGCGCATTCCAGGCCCAGCAAACCGCCACCCACCACCACGCCATTCTTGGCCTTGGCGCCCGCTGCCTTCATGGCGTCGAGGTCTTCGATCGTGCGATAAACGAAGCAGTTGGATCGATCCCGACCGGGGATGGGTGGCACAAAGGGCACCGAGCCGGTGGCCAGTACCAGCTTGTCGTAGGGCAGCCGTTCGCCATCGGCGGTGGTGACTGTGTGGGTGCGGCGCTCGATGTGCACGGCCTTGGCTGCCAGGCGCAGCTTGAAGCCAGTGCGCTCAAAAAAACCGGGCTCGACCAGAGACAGGTCTTCAGCGGTTTTGCCTGAAAAATATTCAGACAAATGCACTCGGTCATAGGCCGCACGGGGCTCTTCGCACAACACCGTGACTTCGGCATCCTTCAAGCCAGACTCGGCCAGGCTTTCAAGGAATTTGTGACCGACCATGCCATGACCAACAACGACGATTTTCATAGGGGCTCCTGGGGGAAAAAGACTCGGCCCTGAAGCCGAGGTCCAATGGAAACCCGCCGTCGTTAGCGGAAAAGACAAGCATCACAAGCAGCCACAACACCCCTGCGACAGCCAAACCAATGCAATCGGCGTGCCAGACTTTCCAGCCGGCCATGTGGGGGTGATGGCACCGTTGTGGTGCGTGCTGCCCCTGATTGGCGCCCTCGATGCGCGGGGCCAGACCCACTAAGATCAGGCCATGAGCGATTCACTGAACCAGTTGGCCCAGCGCCTGCGAGACTTTGCCCAAGCGCGCGAATGGGGGCCGTTCCATGCGCCGAAGAACCTGGCTTCAGCCCTCATCGTCGAGGCGGGAGAGTTGCTCGAGCCTTTTCAGTGGATGACCGAGGATCAAAGCCGGGCCTTGTCGCCCGAGCAAAAGGAGGCCGTGGCGCTGGAAATGGCCGATGTCCTGCTGTACCTGGTCCAACTGGCCAATGAACTCGATGTCGATCTGGTGGAGGTGGCTCAGCGCAAAATCGACATCAACGAGCTGCGGTTTCCGGCAAAGCGGCGGTAAACGGTGAACGGTCAGTCGGTCAGGGGCACGAACGAGACCGGCAGAATCACCTCGTGCTTGATGCGACCCTGCTGGGTCTTGCGGATCAGGGTCAGGTCCTGGTGACCAAACGTCGGCCCCAGGGGGATCACCATGCGGCCGCCTGGCTTGAGCTGTTCTAGCAAGGCCGGAGGCACCTCCGGTGTGGCGGCCGTGACGATGATGGCGTCGTAGGGCGCCTCGGAGCGCCAGCCTCGGTGACCATCCCCCTGGTGCACATCGACGTTGTCGTACCCCAGCTCCATCAAGCGCAGCGCCGCCTGGTGCGCCAACGGTTCGATCACCTCGATCGAGTGCACGAGATAGACCAGGCGCGACAACACAGCAGCCTGGTAGCCAGAGCCGGTGCCCACTTCCAGCACCACATCGGTGGGCTGCAGATTGAGCAGATCCGTCATCAGGGCGACGATGAAAGGTTGCGAGATGGTTTGTCGATGCCCGATGGGCAGGGGTCGATCCTCCCAGGCGTGCTCGCCATACTCCGGGTCGACGAAGGCATCGCGAGGTACCTCAGCGATCACGTCCAGCACGCGGGGTGACAACGCCGGGCGCCCGGTCACTGAGCCGGTGGCCAAGGCCTCCGACCGGATGGCGCGCAGCAAGTGCGAAACCGGGTTCGCAGTCTTTGCGGGATCTGGCTCCATGGGCGCTCCCTTCCTTTCCGGGCTTTCAGTGTAGTTTCTCTGGCAGTGGTAAGGTGCATCCATGAGCACCTCACTTCGCCCTGTTCAGCATCTGGTCAACGGCGTGCCCACCTCCGACGGGGCTGGGGTGAAGCTGACCCGTGTGCTGACGCAACACCTGCAGCGCCGGCTCGATCCCTTCCTCATGCTGGACGCGTTTGGCAGTGATCAACCGGATGACTACATCGCTGGCTTTCCTGACCATCCACATCGTGGCTTTGAAACCATCACCTACATGATTGCTGGCCGCATGCTGCACCGCGACAGTGCCGGACACGAGGGCTTGCTGGAAAACGGCGGCGTGCAGTGGATGACAGCGGGGCGAGGCGTGATCCACTCTGAGATCCCCCAGCAGGAAGAAGGCGTGATGGAGGGCTTTCAGCTGTGGCTGAACCTGCCGGCCGAGGCCAAGATGTGCGACCCCTGGTATCGCGACTTCAAGGCAGCCGAGTTGCCTCACACGACGCTGGACAACGGGGTTGAGGTGATCGTGATCGCGGGCGAAAGCCACGGTGTGACCGGCGCGGTGCAGCGCCCCACCACCGAGCCCTTGTACCTTGACGTGCATCTGCCAGCCGGCGCCGCGTTCGAGCAAGCGGTGGGGGCCGACCACAATGCCTTTGTCTACGTTTACCGAGGCGAAGTCGACGTGGCGGGCACCCTGGTGGCGTCACAGCGCATGGCCGTTTTGCGCAACGAACCGGGGCAAGACCTGGTGCGCATCGAAGCGCGTGAGCAGCCGGCCCGGGTGCTGCTGATCGCCGGGCGGCCCTTGGATGAGCCCATCGTGCAGTACGGTCCGTTCGTGATGAACTCGAACGAACAGATCCACCAGGCCATCCAGGATTACCGCAGCGGCCACCTGGCCTGAGGCGGCGTCAGATCCAGCCCAGCACGCCAGCGAACACCGCCAAGGCCACAGCCACTGTGCCGGCCAGACCAGCCACCACCTGAATCTGTCGCGAACGCGAGGGCATGTCGTGCACCCAATAAGCCACGACGAAGAAGGGCATGTAGCCGATCAACCAGATCAGAAATGGCGCGTGCAGGTTCCAGCCAGACCATTCCCAGGTCAGGGCGCCGATGTGGTTCAGCCAGACCTCAACCAGCACACACAGCACCGAATTGCCCATGGCCAGGGCCCATCGATTGGGCAGCCCCAGGATCTTCAGGTTGCGATCCGCTGGCAGCATGCGCACGGCATACAACCCCATGATTGCGAACATGAAGCTGATTTCGATGTTCAGCCCGATCAGGATCACATAGGCCGATCCACCCGGTGTGGCCCAGGCCGGGGCAAAGCCTGAGAAGTGAAACAGCAGGCCGTTCCAGATCTCGTTGACCCAGTCCATCAGCCAGAACGACAACCCGGCCAGCACCACGTTCCAGCGCTTTTCAGCCGCCTGTTCGCCATAGGCATGGATGACCAGCAGCAACAGCGGGATCACGTACCACTGAAAGTGGCTGGCGTCGCGCACCAGGGCCTGAGCCTGCGCAGCAGAAGCGGCGATCATGCGTGCATCTCCTGCGAGCGGGGGGCGGTGGATGGATAGCGTTCTTCGATCCAGTCGGGGTGCTTCCACACGATGCGCAGATCCTTGTGGCGCCACACGTCGCGCCACATCGCAAACCACTCATCGAGATTGAGGCGCAAGGGGTTCAGCGTGGTGGGCTGACGGTGCGTCACGCCATACACGATGGTGCCGGCGTCGCGCTCGTCCACAAAGGTGCCAAACAAGCGATCCCAGATGATGAGGACGCCGCCGAAGTTGGTGTCGTGCTGCTCCACATTGCTGCCGTGGTGCACGCGGTGGTGCGAGGGCGTGTTGAAGATCGCCTCATACCAAGCGGGCAGGCGTCCGATCACCTCGGTATGGATGAAGAACTGGTAGAACAGGTTCAGCTCGATCGCCACCACCACCGACGTCTTGTCAAAGCCAATCAAAGCCAGCGGCACCCACCACACCATGGCCAAGCCACTGAGGTCAAACAGGAAGTTCTGGCGCAGCGCGGTCGACAGGTTGTAGCGCAGCGAACTGTGGTGGGTGATGTGCGAGGCCCAGGCATAGCGCGTCTTGTGCATCAGCCAGTGCACCCAATAAAACACGAAATCGGTGGCCACGAACAGCACGGCGATGCCGACCCAGCGATTGGCAGGCGTGTACTGCAAGCCGAACTTCACGATGTCGTCGTAGAAGTGGGCCACGAAGACGGCCACCACGGCCCCGTCGACCATCTTGTAGAGAAAGCCCGTGGCGATGTTGGACAGCACTTCCCGCATGTCATAGGCACTGGGGCGATGGCGGCGGATCCAGTACGCCCGCTCAATGGCGATCAGCGCCAGAAAGGCCGCCCCGGCTACCAGCACAAAAAACAGCGCGTGAAGGATGTCATTCATGGTTCGCGTCCTACAACAATTCGCGTTCAACTGTAGTCATTCAGGCCATAGATTGATAGACAATTGATGCCTGTGTTTTAACCATTGGTGCCAAACCATGTCGATGCTGATGCGGGTGACCGGTGCCTGGACGCAGATCCTGACGGATTGGCTGGACCGACAACACCTGTCGGCGCCAGCGATCCGGGCCCGTCTGGCCGCTTTTGCGCCAGATGACGTCGTGCCGCTGGCCGAGTGGCGTGATTTGCTCGATCAGGCCGCGGCCCTGCGACCGGATGGCTTGGCCCTCGGGCTGGACATCGGGGCCGGGGTTCAACCCCATCACGTGGGCGTGTTGGGTTACCTCGTGCTGGCCAGCGACAACCTGGGCGATGCCATGCACGTGTACCAGCGCTACGAGCGGCTGTTTTATGGCGTAGATCTGGCCGAGGTGCGCATGTTGATCGACGATGTCGAAATCCGCTGGGCGCCCACCGACATCGGCGTCACGGGCGACGAAGTCGGTATCGCGGCGCTGGTGACCTTTCTCCGGCAACAGCTGGACAGTCCACCGCCGCCCTCGCGAGTGTGTTTCGTACACGAGGTCGGCCCCGAGGTAGCTCAGCGTTATGAGGATTTCTTTGCTTGCCCTGTGAGCTTTGGCTGCACCCACACCAGCGTGCGCTTTCCGCACAGCTACTTGGGCATCCCCATGCCCCACCGTGAGCCCGGCTTGCGTGTGCTGCTGGACCGTCAGGCGCAGGCCTTGCTGCAGGCCTTGCCTGACCCACGGGCCTTCGACAAAGCGGTCCAACAGCTGCTGGTGCGCCTGCTGCCCGAGGGGGAGGTCAATGTCGACAAGGTGGCCGCCGCCATGCATCAATCCACGCGCACCCTGCAGCGGCGCCTGGCTGAGCGGGGCATGACCTGGCAGCAGATGCTCGATGCCACCCGGATGGAATTGGCACGCCAATACCTCAGCGACCGTGCCTTGTCGGTGGCCGAAACCGCCTTGCTGTTGGGCTTCAGCGAGCAAAGTGCCTTCACCCGCGCCTTCAAACGTTGGACGGGGCAAACACCCCTCTCGTTCCGGCAACAAGTGGGCAAATAGGTTCATGATGTGCCCATGCACATCACCACGCTCCTGCCCTTCATGCGTTGGACGGCCCTGGCCTTCGCGGCCTCGACCGCCGCATGCTCATCCGCTCCTGTCACCCCGCCATCGACCAACGCCGATGGCGAAATCATCCCTGCCAGCGAGGCGGCTGCCACTGCCTACGTCACCCAGACCATTCGCGCCACGGTGCAGAAAGGCTTCGACCAGGATCACCACGCGTATCGCGATGTCCATCGCAAGACGCACGGCTGCGTGCAGGCGCGATTCAAGATCCAGCCAGACTTGCCCCCCGCCTTGGCGCAAGGCTTGTTCGCCCACCCTGGCCAATATGACGCGGTGATTCGCTTTTCGAATGGATCAGGCCGAAGCCAGGACGATCACGACCGCGATGCGCGCGGCATGGCCGTGAAAGTGATCGGCGTGAGGGGCGGGACGCAAGACTTCGTGATGACCAACCACCCGGTGTTCTTCATCCACGATGCGCAGGACTACGTCGACTTTGTCAGCGCCATGAATGGCAGCGGCTGGAGCAAAGCGGGCTGGGTGATGAGCCACCTGTTTGACAACGTGCCCTTGGTGATCGCCTTTGTCAGCCATCCCATCGACAACCCCTTGCACCAGCAGTACTGGAGCACCACTGCGTCTCGACTGGGGCCGGGGCAAATGAAGTTCTCTGCCAAACCCTGCCTGGGCAGTGTCTTTGATGAGGCTGCCGACCAGGCCAATTCCAGCCCGGATCGTCTGGCCCAAAACATGCGGCGTCAACTGGCAAGCCAAAGTGCCTGTTTCGACTTCATGGTGCAGCCGCGCACGGTGCCGGCTCACATGCCCATTGAAGACCCTACCGTGGAATGGCCCGAAGCCGAATCCCCATTTGTGACGGTGGCCACGATTGACGTGCCTGCTCAAACGCCCGACTTGGGTGAGGCCTGCGAGCGTTTGTCCTTCACGCCCTGGCACACCCTGCCCGAGCACCAACCGCTGGGCAGCATCTCGCGCATGCGCAAGGTGGTCTACCAAGAGGTGTCGACGTTGCGGCATGGGTTGAATCACCAGCCTGTGGTCGAGCCGGCGGGCCGTTAATGTCGGTGATGCGGTCAAAGCCAGCGCAGCAGTGTCTCGTACAGCGTTTCCGCGAAGATCGGCTTGGCGATATGGCCGTTCATCCCGCCTTCGAGACAGCGCTGGCGGTCTTCGTCGAAGGCGTTCGCCGTTAAGGCGAGGATAGGCGTGTTCTGGTTGGGACCCTCGCCGCGAATCGCTCGTGTGGCGTCCAGACCATTGAGCCTGGGCATCTGCATGTCCATGAGAATGAGCTCATAGTGCCGCTGACTGGCCAGTTCGACGGCTTCCTGGCCGTTTGCCGCCACATCCACTTCGAGTCCAACTTCTTGCAGCATGTAGCGCGAGACTTCCTGGTTGGCTGGGTCATCCTCGGCCAGCAGCACGCGCGCGCCGGCATGAGCCTTGCGCAGCCGCTCTTGAGGGCTTGGTTCGCCAGCGACCGACTCCGTTGCGATGGCGCCTGTCGCGCTGTTCTGAGCCTTGCCCAGCCGAACGGTGAACCAGAACGTGCTGCCTTTGCCAGGGGTGCTGAGCAGCCCGATCTCACCGCCCATCATCTGCACCAGCCGTTTGCTGATGGCCAGACCAAGGCCTGTGCCGCTATACCTGCGCGTCATGGAGCTGTCGGCTTGCTCGAAGGCGTTGAAGATTTTCTCTTGATCTTCTTCGGCAATGCCGATGCCGGTGTCCTCGATTTCCCAGCGCAGCACCAGCTCTGTTTCGTTGACATCAACGAGGCGGCAACGCAGTGTGATGGTTCCTCTTTCAGTGAACTTGAGGGCGTTACCGGCCAGATTAAGAAGGACTTGGCTCAACCGGGTCTGGTCACCCACCACGTCGAGATCAGGAATACCGGCGTCGACATCGACCTCAAGCTTGAGACCTTGCTCGCTCGCTTTGTGGCCCAGGACTTGCACGACGCGCTCAATGGGTTCGCCGACACGGAATGGGGTCGATTCCAGCACCAGGTATTCAGCCTCGATCTTGGAGATGTCGAGGATGTCGTTGATGACGTCCAGCAGGTGCTCAGATGCCACAATGACATGCTTCAAATACTCACGCTGCCTCGGATCGACGACATTGCGCTGTGCCAAGGCAGAAAAGCCCATGATGGCGTTCATGGGCGTGCGCAGCTCATGGCTCATATTGGCCAAAAAGGTGCTCTTGGCACGGCTGGCGGCTTCGGCAGCCTCTTTGGCGACGGACAGGGCTGAGGTGCGCTCCTCAACCAGTGATTCGAGGTGATGGCGATGCTTCTCCAGTTCCAATTCAGTCAGTCTTTGCTCGGTGATGTCCTGGAGGGTACCGACTGAGCGCAGCGGCTTGCCATCAGAGTCGAAGAACGACTCGCACAGTTCCTGCACATACTTGATCCGCCCATCTGGCATCAGCAGTCGGTGGGTGATGCCATAGGGTTCGCGGGTGTCCAGAGAACGCGTGTAGGCGGCGTTGACGGCATCACGATCGGCGGGGTGGATGGCAGCCAGAAACGCTTCGTAGGTGGCACCAAATCTGGCCTTGTCAATCTCAAAAATCCGGAAGATTTCATCTGACCAAATCAACTGGTTCTGGACAAGATCCAGTTCCCAACTCCCGACGTGGGCCATTCGCTGTGCCTCGTCTAGCGCATGTTTGCTGCGGACCAGGTCGGCAGTCCGCTCCTCAACTTTGCCTTCAAGAGTGGCATTGAGGTCACTGATCTGCTGTATTTTTTGGCCAATGGCCGTATTCATCGCAATGAAGCTTTGCGTGAGCACTCCCAGTTCATCGCCCCGCTTTTGCACATCAGCCAACTGATCGAGTTCGCTTTCGAGTGCACCGGTTTGCTTCCCACTCGCCACCAAGTGAAAGATGCGACTGAGCAAGGTAATGGGCCGTGACAGCGTGTTGGCAAATGCCCATGAAACCGGAAAGATGATCAACAAGCTGCCAGCCGCGATGAGGGCCAGGATGCCGATCATCTCCGTGATGTTGTTACGCACCAAGGCCTTTGAGTGAAGTCCTGCAATGGCGCCAATGAGTTTGTTGTTTTCGTAGATCGGCATCAAGCTTTGATAAAAGCTCATCCCGCCCACTTCGACTTCGGTAACCCATGTTTGTCTTGACGGCTGGTCGCTTTGTCTTGGCACACCAGCCCACACGGGTTGTTGATAAGCGGGGAGTTTGCCCACGCTAAAACCTCGCAGGGTGAACACGTTGGCTTCAACATCCGAAAGTCGGGAAAGTTGATCGGCAAAGTTCTGGTCGAGCCGCTGCCTGGTGACCATCAGGCCCAGTTGCTGGTTTTCCAAATTTCCAGTCGTCGGGTTAAATGCTTCGCCCGAGATGGGAATGCGTCCCTCGATGGCCAGTCCATTCTCATCTTGCGAAAAACCAGAGCTGGGCTGAGTAGGTGTCGGTCCAGCGATCTCCAGGTGCATGTCCTTGAGATCAGCAGCAGCTTCCTGGGTCATCCAGGCCAAATCGCCATCGTCCTTCAGCCGGGCGACGCGAAGCGTCGGCTTGGTCTGCTGCTCGACGATGCCGACTCGATAAGTTTTGCCGTCGAACACGCCCAGGAACACCAGTGAGCCATCAACGCTGTAAATTGCGATCCGACTTAACCCGGAGACATGAACCAGCTTGTAGGTGTCGTTTGCCAGTTGTCGATAGGTTCCAGCCAAGACGGCCGAATCGACGTTTGACTTGGCGTATTGCACCAGGTACCAGACCGTCTCACCGAAATTCTTCTGCGCTACAAATTCGCGTGAGGTAGCCAGCAATTGATCCTTGCGTTGGTTCAAGCGGTCTCTCGTCAGGTCCGACCATTTGCGAAGCAGGTTGTCTGACTGTTCAAGATACTGCCGACTGACGACCCAAGAAGCGGCCATCATGGAGCTCAGCGCCACGATCACGCTGATCACCACCGCACCGAGCAGCAGCTTGTCTCTGATGAGCGTCACACTCATTTGCCGCCTTTGCCCTAAAAATCAATGGCTCTTGCTCGGCCGGTAGGATAGTTGTGGTACGAAGTCGGGTGGCGCAATCGAGGTATCGAACGGGTACCGGTCATCGTTTTCACTGTCCACCATCCCCAGGTTGACCAAGATAGTGTGGGGCAACTGCCGGGTTCTTCCCTCCAGAAAATTGACCGCTGCATTGAGGACCACGCGCGTTTGGCTGACCCCCTTGGTGTCCGCTGAGGCGGAAATCTGGTGTTTACTCAAAGCGACGGCAATTTCGCGGGTGAGATCGTAGGCAACGATCTTGACGCGCTGACTGATACCAGCCTCTTTCACAGGCAAGATTGCAGCCGGTGCGCAGCCAGTGCAGCCGAGCATGTAGTCGAGTTGCTTGCCGTGCTTGGCAAGCATTTGCACTGCCAGTTTTGTTTGGCCGATCAGATCGCTGTCGCCATACTTTGTATCGACAACATTGACCTTGATGGGGGCCTGGCCCGCGGCCTCGAGAGTACCCGCCACCTCACCCTTGACCCAACCGGCATCTGCGGGGCCGGGCAACAAGCCGACGTTGATGGACTGGAGTCCCCGTGCCTGTGCATCGCGAATCACCCACCGCATGGCTTCCAGTCCCATTGCCTTTAGCGAGGTCGTGACCTTGATCGTCAAATCGTCACTGGTGCTGTCATTGGCCAGCTCGAAAACAGGAATGCCTTGTGCACGCGCCTTGGCGATCGACGCATTGTTGCCGGTCATGCTGATGGGCGATACCACGATGGCGTCGTACTTCGCGGCAATGACTTCATCCATCCTGCGCAATTGCCCGATCAAGTCATCGTAGCCATCAGCCGGGAAGATATCCACCGCGACGCCTAGTCGCTTCGCTTCGCTGATCACAGCGTAGTTGCAGCCAACCCAGTAGGGGTCTTTCAAATGCGGAAACAGGAACGCAATACGCCAAGGTTTGGTGGCGGGGGCCGCCATGGCGTAACGTCCTTCAATGACGCGTCCTGTGGCAAGCGCGTCGTCCGCAGATCCATGAGGCTTGAGCGGTGGGTAAATGATTTTGACTGGAATCGGATCGAACTGTGGGCTGGCAGGGGCGCGGTCGTTGTCGGCAAAGCAATCCGTCGCCATGACAAAGCCAAGCAAAAGGCTCAGTGCCGCTCCCGAGTAGGCTCTTGGCGCCACCTTAGCAAGATTGGATATTGCGACCACGTATTTCCCCTGGGAGGCTGCCGCCAGCCGACCGAGTCGATGAGGTTGACGGAGCGTTAAATTAATGCAAAAGCATCCGGAATCACAGATTTACTATGCCGGAAATGAGGCCCGAATGTCATCCGTGTCGAACATCACGCCCTCAGGGTTTTCTCGGCTACCGCTATAGTGATCAGATATCTGTTGTTCAACTGTTTATGGATGCTGGGAGTTCTAGTTATGAAAAAAATACACACGCTGACCACGATCAGTGCGGCTCTGGTGTTGTCTGTGTTGGCAGGCTGCGCCACGGAAA
>JAGWLR010000099.1 GCA_028864885.1 Burkholderiales bacterium
GATCCACCTGTGGTCGATGCGCAAGCCGGAGGCGCCCAAGCCTCGGGTGATCTGTCGGCTGCCGGCCGAGGTGCCGGGTTTGCCGCCCCCTGAGGTGACGGAAATCGACGTGGCACCGGCCTTGCCAGATGGCACCCCGGTACGCGTGCGCCTGACGCGCTATCGACAACGCGCCACCCATCCTCATCCCCAAGGCAAGCCCTTGCTGATGTTGCACGGCTACAGCGCCAGCGGCACCACCTTTGCTCATCCGGCGCTCGATCCCAGTTTGGCTTTGTATTTGTGGGACCGAGGGCATGACATCTGGATCGCAGACCTGCGCACCAGCGCCGGCATGCCGACCGGCGCCTTGCCCTGGCGCTTCGAGGACGTCGGCTATGTCGACATCCCGCTGGCCGTCCAACACGTATCGCAAGCCACGGGAGGCGGCAAGATCAACGTGCTGGCCCACTGCATGGGATCGGCCATGTTGTGGATGGGCTTGCTGGGCGAACCGATGCCCGACCAGCCCCCTAATGGCCTGGCCTATCAGGCGCGGCTGGACATGGGCAAGCGCATCCATCGGCTGGCCATGTCCCAGGTGGCTCCTGTCGTGGTGTTCTCACCGGCCAACGTGTTGCGGGCTTATGTTTCACAGTACATCCAGACCTTCCTACCGATGGGAGCCTATCGGTTTCGAGCGGACGTCAACGATGTGGCCGACGGCGCAGACCTGGCCATGCTCGATCGCCTGTTGATGACCATCCCGTATCCGAGCGAGGACTTCCCGATCGAGAATCCGCCCTGGCAAATGTGGCAAGACACCGGTTGGGTGGGTACACGCAAACGCATGGATGCCCTGTACGGTCAGGACTTCAAGCTGATCAACATCTCCCCACAGTTTCTGGCTTACCTGGATGACCATTTCGGCCCCTTGAGTCTGGCCACGATGCGGCAGGGGCTGCATCTGGCCCTGAACCAAAGCATCGCCAACGCCCAGGGCACCAACGTCTACCTGAACGAGGCCAAGATGCGCCACGTGCTCGATCAACTCGACGCCATGATGAGCTTTCACGGCGTCGACAACGGCCTGTCAGATATCCGAGGCCTTTACCGATTTCAGGATTTCGTCCAGCGACTGGGCCCCGACTACGGCCGCAAATATGCCATCCACCCCATTGCCGAACATGGTCATCAGGACTGTCTGGTCGGCATCCATTCACGTGAGCGCGTCTTTCCCTTGGTCGAGCGCTTTTTTCAGGAGCAGGCATGACTCGCATGGACTGCGCCCACTTTCGCGCGCCCACCCTGGGGCCACTGCTCAGCAGTTGTCATGTGGGGCAGCCTCATGAGCAACTGCGAGTGAGTCTCGGATTCGAGGCCGCTTGGGGGCCGCCGCAGGCCGTGGCCTGGGTGACCGCCACGCCGGGGGCCGATGGCATGCACTGCACCGTGCGCCATGTGATGCCCTGGAAGGGGCACGACATGATCGAAGGCTCACCCTGTTGCGTGCAAGCCTTTGACCTCAGGCCTGATCTGTGGGGCCAGGAACCCACGCTGACCTGCCTGCTGGCCTACGGGTTCGATTCGCTGCCGGCCATCCAGGCATCTCACCTGCCATGGCCCAAAACCTTGCCCCCGGCTTGCACGCTGATGTGGCCATCGGCATGGCAAGCAGAGTTGGCCGACACGTGCTTTGTGGTCGGTAGTTGTCAATATCCGGCTGGCCTGCTGGATGCCGCGCCGAATGCCCGCGACTGGTCCAGCGGCCCCGCCGATGCCAGCTTCGCTCGACTCATGGCCTGGCGCCAAGCACGCCACCAGCCCCAACCCCTGTTTGCCTTGTTGCTAGGCGATCAGGTCTATGCCGATGCCACGGCTGGCTTGTTCGATCCTCAAAAGCTGAGTGATCGCTATGTGCATCCCTACCTGGCTCAGATGAAGCGCAGCTTTCGCAACGAGGCCCTGCGCCATCTGCCGGTGCTGTGTCTGCCCGACGACCACGAGATCCACAACGACTGGCAGCCCGCACCGCACACACGCATCGCCATGGCACGCAACCAAGCGAAGGACGCCGGCCTCGCCCAGTACTGGCGGTTTCAGCGCATGCAACCGCCGCAGCCTCGCATCTGGCAACAGTTCAAGCGACATGGGGCCAGCTTCTTTCTGGCCGACACGCGCAGCGAGCGTAGCGGCCGAACCGCAGCCAGCATCGACGCGGCCCGCATCATGAGCGACACCCAAGATGCCGCCCTGATGGACTGGCTCAAGCAGGAAGGCCCCCACCCGCACCCCAAGTTCATGGCCTGCCCTTCAGCGGTGCTGCCTCGCCGGCAGAAAGTGCGCACCGACCGCCCCGCCTCTGCCTTGCTGTCGGATGCCTGGGACGGCTATCCGGGCTCTTTGCATCGATTCCTGGCGGCGCTGGCCGATCATCGTGTCACGAACCTGGTCCTGTTGTCCGGCGATGAACACATCTCCAGCCTGGCTCGCATCGACATCCAGCGACTCGATCACCCCGGCCAGGCACCCAGCAGCTCGCCCCACCCCGTGATCCACACCCATTCGGTACACAGCTCTGGTTGGTATTCGCCGTATCCGTTTGCCAATTCACAGCCTCAGGATCTGCGCGGCGACGACGTCTTCGAGTTTAGCGTGGGTGACGAAGGTGCGCATCGGTGCCATTACCGGTGCACCGTGCGAACCGCGTTTTACCCTGGGGACGGTTGCGCCCTCATTCAGACGGATCGACAGGGTCGGGTCCGCTGCCGTTTCCTGAAAGGACAAGCCGAACTGGAACCACCAGACTGGCTGACGCTTCAGCCCTGAGCCAGGCGCTTGCTGCTGACCAGCCGCAACACCTCACCATATCCGGGCGGCGCCTGGACCAAGCCGCGCGCGCGCAGCATCTTGTGCATGGTCTTGAGCCGGTAGTACGGCACCGAGGCCATCACATGGTGTTCGATGTGGAAGTGCACGCGCATCGGCGCCACGGTGGCACGCGCCAACCATCCCGCACGGGTGGTGCGGGTGTTGAAGAACGTGTCACGCGAGTTCGAGGTGCATGCGTGCTCGGCCATCGACCGGATGCGCACAAACAAGGTAAACGGGGTCATGTAAGACAACACCCAGATGCCGTACAGCCAGCCCTCTCCCGCTGCGTGCAGGGCGCCCCACAAGGCCACGTTGGTCAGCACCGTGGGCGTGGTGTTGCGGACCAACAGACGCGCACGCATGCCCCAGGTCACGCCTTCTTGCGGCAACTTGTGCTGCTCTTGCGCAATCGTCCACTTCAAATAGCCCGCGTCCATCAACAGACGGCCCAGCAAAAATTTCAAACCGGTCAGGCCCGTGAGGTCTCGCAAGAACTTGCGCGCCAGCGAAGCCCGCGTGGTCGGGAAGGGCGCGATCAAGGAGATGTCGGTGTCTTCCGCTGAGCCCGTTTTGGCATGGTGCTGCAGGTGATGCACTCGGTACTTGTTCAGGTCGTTCCAGATGGGGCGGGCACACAACCAATCCACCAGCACGTCGTTGAACCACTTGGTCTTGAACAAGGTGCCGTGCGAGGCCTCGTGCATCAGGATCGCCAATCCCAACTGGCGTCCGGCCATCACGGCCATGCCCACCAACACCGCGGCCACGGCAGCCCAGGTGGGCAGATGATGCACCGCCCAAGCCATGCCGGCAAATGCCAGCGCGATCACGGCCCAGGTTGAACCCACCGCCCACAGGCCACGCCAATCGGATCGCTTGGTCAAGGCCAGGATCTCGCTGGAGGTGAAGATTTCGCCCACCTTGCGACGGCGCCCCGCCTGCGGCGGCACGCTGTGACGACTCATGGGGCGATCGGCTTCGATCTGGCGTTGGGCAAGGCTCATGGTGTCTCCGTACAGCTTGGACGTCATGCGGCGGCGCGCCGACTTTCAAAAAAACGATGCCAGATGGCGTGACCGGCCTCGTCAAAACGCCGCACGGCATCGACAAAGCGCGCACGGGCCACCACATCAACGAGGGGATCGGGCAACAAGGGATCGAACACCACTTGGCGGATCGCCTGTCCGCCCAGCAGATAGGACTCACGTGCGGCCACATCCAAAGACAAGGCGGGACTTTGGGCCAGCCAGTCCTCCAGTTGCACCCGCAGGCGCCGGTAGCTGGAATTCAGGGGGCGCACATCCCACAGCCCGCGCATCACGCTCGCCCGCGACTCATCGACCTCGCTGGCCAACATGACCGAGGCCTGCCGCTCCAGCCCGAGGGCATACAAACGCCGCCGCACCTCATCGACCCCTTGCACGAGGTTGTGCGGGCGCACGAACGCGCCGCGCTCCCACTCGCGAAAACCCAGCAAGTTCAAAGCCCGCTCCCGACGGCGCAGGGCCTTGCGGTCGCTGCGCCCCAGGGAAGAACTCAGCACCAGGATCCAGTCACCCGACCACGCCCGGGTTCGCTCCGTAGCCTCCCGCCAGGCCGAGACATCGCGCGCCAGGTCTTGCGCTTGCGGCCCCAGGCAGTAGCGGCCCCGGCCCACCGATGCAACCTTGCCTTCAGATGCCAGCCGCACCAGAGACACCCGCACACTGTTCTCACTCAAATCGAACAGGTGAGAGGCGGCCACCAGCTCACCCACGGCCAAGCCCTCGCTGTGGTGAGCAGCGAGCAGCAGATCGAGGATCAGTGCCGGGGCCGACGGCTTTTCGGAGGAAAACATTACATTTATCGTCACTTTGCGCCGAATTACAACACATTACACAGATCAACGAAAGATGCTGATTCACGAAATCATGTGGATCCCCGCAAGCCGAGTGCCGCCGAAGTTCCTAGAATCGAGGCTCTGCCACCAACGGGCACCCCTACATGACCACCCCAGAACAAAAACGCGCCGAGCTGAAAAAAGCGGCGCTTGAGTACCATGAGTTCCCCACCCCCGGGAAGCTCGCTATCTCGGCCACCAAGCAACTGACCAACCAGCGCGATCTCGCCCTGGCTTATTCCCCCGGTGTGGCCGCGCCCTGCGAAGAAATCGTCGAAAACCCCGCATCGGCCTTCAAGTACACCAGCCGTGGCAACCTGGTGGCCGTGATCACCAACGGCACGGCCGTGCTGGGCCTGGGCGACATCGGCCCGCTGGCCGCCAAGCCGGTGATGGAAGGCAAGGCCGTTCTGTTCAAGAAGTTTTCCGACATCGACGTCTTCGACATCGAGATCAATGAAAAGGACCCGGACAAGCTGGTGGACATCATCGCCAGCCTGGAGCCGACCTTCGGCGGCATCAACCTGGAAGACATCAAGGCGCCCGACTGCTTCTACATCGAGCGCCAATTGCGCGAGCGCATGAAGATCCCCGTCTTCCACGATGACCAGCACGGCACCGCCATCGTGGTCGGCGCGGCCCTGCTCAACGGCCTCAAGGTCGTCGGCAAGGACATCAAACAAGTGAAGCTGGTGACCTCGGGCGCCGGTGCCGCTGCCCTGGCTTGCCTGACCCTGCTGGTGAAACTGGGGGTGCCCCGCGAAAACATCTGGGTGACCGACCTGGCCGGCGTGGTGTACGAAGGCCGCGCTGAGCTGATGGACCCCGACAAGGCCGTATTTGCGCAAAAAACCGAGCAGCGCAAGCTGTCCGAGGTCATCGAAGGCGCCGACATCTTCCTGGGCCTGTCCGCAGGGGGCGTCCTGAAGAAGGACATGGTGGCCAAGATGGCGGCCAATCCGATCATTTTTGCGTTGGCCAACCCCAACCCAGAAATCCTGCCGGAAGACGTCAAGGCCGTGCGCGACGACGCCATCATGGCCACCGGCCGTTCGGACTTTCCCAATCAAGTCAACAACGTTCTGTGCTTCCCCTACATCTTCCGGGGGGCGCTGGATTCGGGCGCGACCACCATCACCGATGAGATGGAAATCGCTGCCGTGCACGCGATCGCCGAGCTGGCCCAGGCAGAGCAGAGCGATGTGGTGGCGGCTGCCTACGTGGGCGCCAACTTGAGCTTCGGCCCCGAATACCTGATCCCCAAGCCGTTTGACCCCCGCTTGATGATCAAAATTGCCCCGGCCGTGGCCAAGGCAGCTGCCGATTCCGGCGTGGCCACCCGGGCCATCACCGACTACTCGGCCTACAGCGAACGGCTCCAGAGCTTCGTCTACGCCTCTGGGCAGACCATGAAGCCGATCTTCAGCGTGGCCAAGCGCGCCAAGAACAAGCGCATTGCCTTTGCCGAAGGCGAAAACGAAGGCGTGCTGCGTGCCGCCCAGATCGTGGTCGACGAAAACATCGCCCGCCCCATCCTGATCGGTCGCCCCGCCGTGATCGCCCAGCGCGTCGAACGATTCGGCCTGCGCCTGAAGGCCGGGGTCGATTACGACGCCGTCAGCACCGAAGAAGATCCGCGTTATCGCGACTACTGGCAGACCTACCACCGCCTCACCGAGCGCAAGGGCGTCACCCAGCAGATGGCCAAGATCGAAATGCGCCGCCGCCTGACGCTGATTGGCTCGATGCTGGTCTACAAGGGCGATGCCGACGGACTCATCTGCGGCACCTGGGGCAACACCGCCTTGCACCTGCATTACATCGACCAGGTCATCGGCAAGCGCCCTGGCGTGAAAACCTACGCCGCGATGACCGGCCTGATCCTGCCGGGGCGCACCGTCAACCTGCTGGACACGCACATCAACTACGACCCCACGGCCGAACAACTGGCCGAGATCACCATCATGGCGGCCGAAGAGATGATGCGCTTTGGTCAACGCCCCAAGGCCGCCCTGCTGTCGCACTCAAACTTCGGTTCGAGCAACCAACCTTCGGCCATCAAGATGCGCGAGGCCCTGGCGCTCATCCAGGAACGGGCGCCCTGGCTGGAAATCGACGGTGAAATGCATGGCGACACGGCCCTGGACGAACCCTATCGCCTCCAGATGATGCCGCGCAGCACCCTGTCGGGCGAAGCCAACCTGCTGGTCTGCCCGAACATCGATGCCGCCAACATTTCTTACAACCTGCTCAAGGTGGCCGCAGGCAACAACATTGCCCTGGGGCCGGTGCTGCTGGGCGCGGCCAAGCCGGTGTGCATCCTGACGCCGTCGGCCACGGTGCGCCGCATCGTCAACATGACCGCCATGACGGTGGCAGAGGCAAACGCAGCCCGTTAAACCAAACCTTCCATTAAAGCACAAACTGTCAACCCCTCACTAAAAGGCCCCGGATGCGCTCTATTTAGCGCCCCGGGGCCTTGAGCTTTTTGGTCCTTTTCTGTAGCATCACGGCTTTCACGAATAGCAGCATGGCTGACTGATCAAGGCTGGAAACACAGCATCATGGTGACCCTTCTGACCCCCAGGGACGCTGCATCAAATCGCCATCAAAAGCTGATGCAAGCGCTCTGCACCCTCGTGGTGGGCGTCGCTGTCTTCGGGTCTACCAGCGATGCACTGGCTCGCCGTTCGCCTGACGTCGAGATACGCCAGTCCCAGCAGTCTGTCGTCCAACTGTCCGGCTTGCCCAGCCAGGCTCAGGATGTATACAGACGCATTGCTTCAGGCGGCCCGTTTGCCTACGAAAAAGACGGCATCGTGTTTGGCAATCGGGAAAGATCTCTTCCCCGTCGGCCCCGCGGCTTTTATCGTGAATACACCGTGCCCACGCCCGGCGCCAGAGACCGCGGTCCCAGACGCATCGTGTGTGGCGGTAAAGATTTGCGAAGACCCGAAACTTGTTTTTACACCCAGGATCACTACAACACGTTCTATCAGATTGATCCCCGGTACTGAACCTTTTTGTTGAACCCCTAACTAGCCCCCGAGGGCAATGAGAGATCTCAATGCACACAGGGCCTCAAGCGATCATGTTGTTGCAATCCGTTCGACCCAACATCGTCCAATCCATCCGCGCATTCCGCCCGGAAGACTTGCAACAGGCAGCCCAAGCAGCTGGCCAACACTTCCTGTACACCAATCTGAGCGAAGCTCAGAACAAGCAGGACGTGCTGGACATCATCGCCCGCGACTTCCTGTTTCCTGATCACTTCGGCAAGAACCTCGATGCGCTCTACGACTGCATGACCGATCTGGTGCACAAGTCGGGGCCGCAACCCGGTTTCGTCGTCGTGCTCGAATTGATCCCCGACGGCAGCAAGTGTGATCGCGAAACCCGCGAGCAGTTGCTGGATGCGTTCCGCGACGCTGCCGATTTCTGGGCCGAGCGCAAGATCGCCTTCCGCGTCTTCTACTCGATCGCCGTGTCGGGCAAAGAATCGGCAGGAAACTGGGACAAGGCCGAAGTCGCCCAGAACGATCCGGCCGCCAAGCCCGTCAAGGTGTCGAAAAATGCGCCGCAGCCCATGATCATGAACTTGCCACCCATGAGCAGTGCGTTTGACACTGCCATGCTACTGGCCGCAGCCTGATTCGGGCGTCGAGTTCAGCGCAAGCCCTCTGACAAACGGCCCTTCGGGGCCGTTTTGTTTTGCGGCACCTCAACGGCCAGCTTGGGCACGCCAAGCATTCAAACGTTCAGCCCACCCCTGCCCGCGGCGCAGGTATGTTGGCCCGATGGCTTCCAACGAAGCCGGCTCGATGCCCAGAGAAGCCAGGCCAGGCACACTACCCGTGGCCACATTGGGCACCTTCATCGAGTCCAGGTTATCGCCCGACATCAAGGGCTCGCCCGGCAAAATCGAAAGCATCAAAGCCTGCAGCCTCCCCACAGCCTCAGGCACGGGCACAACCGGGCGTGCATGCCCGCTGCAGCGTCCTGCCAGGCGAACGAGCTCCGCCAAGGTGTACACCTGAGGCCCTGCGCACTCAATGGTTTGACCAATCGTGCGCGGATCCAACACACACCGCACGATCGCCCTGGCCACGTCTTCTACCCAGACGGGCTGGAAACGCGCATCGGCGCCCGCCAGGGCCACGACAGGGAGCACCGACTGAAGCTCGGCAAACAGGTTGAGAAAGCGGTCGCGCGCGCCAAAGATGACACTGGGCCGCAGCAGGGTCACGTCCAGACCGGACTGCCGCCAGATCTGCTCTCCTCGCGCCTTCGACTGCAGGTAATGCGATGGCGCCTGTTCGGGCGTAGCGGGCACCCCAAGGGCGCTGACGTGGATAACGCGGCGCACCTGTTCACGTTGACACACGGTGGCCAGCTTGCGCGGCAACTCCACGTGCACCTGTTCAAACTCGCGGGCAGAACCATGCAGGATCGCAATCAGATTGATCACCACATCCGCACCGCGCAGCACAGAAGCCAAAGCAGCCTCGTCGTGGACAAGACACTCTTGCACATGCACCCCCGGCAAGGTCAGCAGGTGACGTGCTTGCGACCTGCGCCGTGTCGGCACCACCAAAGAGCCCCCAGCAAAACCAGGGTGCGCGGCCAACTGCTCACACAGACTGGACCCCACAAACCCCGACCCGCCCAGCACCACGATGCGTTTCATGCGATTCTCCCCTCCGAACTCAAGAATGGAACCTCAAGGCAGATCGGCCTCCGGCGGTGGCGCACTGGCTGCACGCGGGCCAATCTTCGCCCCCAATCGCTTGCGGGCGCTCATGGGCACGCCTTCGATCAACTGGGCATACACCACGGCATTGCCCAACACCTTTTTGACGTAATCCCGCGTTTCGTTGAACGGAATATTCTCGACCCAGGCCGCGGCGTCAAGGCTTGCCCCCTCTCGCCAGCGCCGGGGACGCCCCGGACCGGCGTTGTATGCGGCTGCCGCCATGGCCTGCGAGCCCCCCAGATCATCGAGCACCAGCTTGAGGTAGCCTGCGCCAATGCGCAAGTTGGTCGAACGTTCGGTGATCTGGTCGCGGTGATAGGGAATCCCGAGTTTGCGCGCGGTCCAGGCCGCCGTCCCCGGCATGATCTGCATCAGGCCGGATGCCCCCACATTGGATTTGGCGGCAACAATGAAACGCGATTCCTGGCGCATCAAGCCGTACATGTATGCCGGATCGAGCCCCACATCCCGCGCTGCCGACAGAACATCGTCCTTGAACGGCATCGGGAAGCGCTGCGCCAGATTGATTTCGACCCGAGTTTTATCGCTGGTGTTGATGCAGCGGTCCCAGATTTCCTGCGCACAAGCCACCTCGGCAATGGCGAGCAACTCCCGGTCGGTCAGCCCGCCTGCACGGGCATAGCCCACCGCGAAATTCCATTCGCGCACGGCTTCGCCGCGCCAACCCAAGGCAAACAAGCGCAAGGCCCGATCAATTCCGGGCCAGGCGCGGGCCTGCGACAGCTCCGCGTCGGTGGGCGGCGATGGCGGATTGGGGGATTTGATGGGTTGGCCACGCAGCTCTTCAGCGGCGAGCTGCCCATAGAAATGCAGTGGACTGGCAATGCGCGCCAACCACTCGCGGGCCTGGGCTCGAACCGGATCGTTGGCCGCGCTGCCGGCCCGCGCCAGCAACGCCCGCGCCTTCCAATACGTCCAGGCAGGGTCGGTCATCTGATCCGGCGACATTGCATCGATCGCCGTTTCGACCAGCACCCAACGAGCCTTGTCGCCTGAGGTCGCCGCCCGAATCCCGGCCCGCGCCATCCAGGCCAGGGTCTCAGGCGACCATTGCGCCCAGATCTTGGGGGCAAGCGTCACGCTGTTGACATTGGCCAAGGCACGGTCGGCCAAGCCCCGCTCGAAGTCGCTGGGCGCGTCGGACGACAAGCGCCACGCGTGGGCGCGGCCCACCTGCGCCCACGCCCACGCCGAATCATCGGCGGTCCACTTCCAGCGCACGCGCGCGTTGGGATCGCGCAAGGCTTCAGCGGCGGCATCGGGGTCCATGTTGGCCCAACGGATGAAGGCCAACAAATTGAGTGGCCCCTGTGCCTCAGGAGGGATGGCCAAAGGAATGGGCGCCAGGTGCAAATGGGCACGCGCCGCTTTGCCCCGCGTTTTGCCGTGCGTTTTCTTGCCAGACCGCGAAGTCGGTCCGATCGTGGCACCAGGTGGCATGCGGGCCGTCGATTTGAATTCGCCCGCCGAGCCCTTCCTGCCTTCGGGCATCAAGAAATCGCGCGGCTGGCTCATCAGGCGCCCGATCGCGTCGCTGACGACGTCCCCCAACAGACGCGCGCTTTGCTGCACCACAGCGGGTCGATCCAATTCGACGGCCAGGCGCAACTTGCGCCACACGTCATCA
>JAGWLR010000100.1 GCA_028864885.1 Burkholderiales bacterium
AGGCCTTGCGCTCTTTCACATAGGCCAGGGTTTCCTTCATCGCCAGCTCCATGGCGGCAATGCCGGCCACGGCCACGATCAAACGCTCCTGGGGCAGCTCTTGCATCAACTGGAAGAAGCCCATGCCTTCTTGTTCACCCAGCAGGTTGTGTTTGGACACCACCACGTCGTCAAAGAACAGCTCAGAGGTGTCCTGCGCCTCCATGCCAATCTTGTCCAGATTGCGGCCCCGACGGAAGCCTGGTGCCTCATCGGTTTCCACCACGAAGAGCGACATCCCCTGGGCACCTTGATCCTTGTCGGTCTTGGCCACCACGATCACCAAGTTGGCCAACTGCCCGTTGGTGATGAACGTCTTGCTGCCGTTGATCTTGTAGGTGTCGCCATCAGCCGATTTCAGGGCCAGGGTGCGCACGCCTTGCAGATCGGACCCCGTGCCGGGCTCGGTCATCGCGATGGCGCCAATCAACTCACCGGTAGCCAGCTTGGGCAGCCAGCGCTTCTTTTGCTCTTCGGTGCCGTAGTGCAGGATGTAGGGGGCAACGATGCCCGAATGCAGTCCACCGCCAAAGCCGCCGATCGCCGCCTCGCCTTGCGCCAAGAGCAGCGCCGCTTCGTGACCAAAATCGCCACCCGCACCGCCATATTCTTCAGGCATCGACGCGCACAAAAAGCCGTTGGCGCCGGCGTCTTGCCACGCCTGGCGGTCCATCATGCCGGCGGCGCGCCAGCCCTCATCCTTGGGGCCCCATTGTTCTTTGAAAAATCGGGTGGCCGATTCATAGAGCATCTTGTGCTCGTCGGTCATCCAGGTGGGGGTAAAGCATTGAATCGCCACGAAGTGTCTCCTCGGTATCTTCCAATCCATACGGCCTGGCACGCGACCACTTGACTGGCATCAATGGGTAATTTTTATTACCCATAGTAGAAACCCGAGATCGAGAAGTCTGTCGTGACAAAAGTGTGCCTTTTGTCGCACGATATGCCTATGTGCATGGCGTGTTTGGCATGCTCATGATCTTGAACACTGCGCCCCAAACAGGCAAGGGGTTCGGCTCAAAAAAAACGAACGACCGTTCATTTGGTAAGATTGATTTCCACTTTGGAAACCCAAGCTTCCATGTCGAACGAACCCACCACCACACCGCACATTGCACAGAACGATCGCCGAGCCATTCTGGCTCGCATGAGGGGGGATACCCTCAATCGCATCGAAAAGGCGGTGCTGGACCTGTTTTCAGACAAAGACTTCCACGAAGTCAGCCTGATCGACGTGGCGCGCAAGGCCAATGTGTCCCTGCAAACCATCTACAAGTACTTCGGCAGCAAGGAAGTGCTGGTGTACGCCATGCTGGATGTGATGCTGGGCCGACTGGCTGAACGCATGATCGATCACCTGCAAGGCATCGACGACGCCCGCGAGCGCCTGCGCAAGACCTGCTGGGTGACGCTCGACTACATGGACAAACACCCGGCGGTGATGATGCTGCTGTTCACCGCCGTGCCGGTGTCTCGGCACAAGAACATCAGCATTTACGAAAGCCCGGAGCTGATGAGCGCGTTTCTGGGCGTATTCAAGGATGGGCAGGCACGCGGCGTCCTCAACAACCGCGTCTCCTCCAAGATCCTGCTGGATGTGTTCATGGGCATGATCGGCCGCATCGTGCTGATGCACATCGTGCGTGGCGAAAAGCGCCCGCTGATCGATCAGTTCGACGAACTCTTCAACATCCTCTGGCGAGCCATGTCTTCGTAAGCACGCTCCACCGCCGCCACCACATCCGCTTGCGGATGATCCACCGCAGCCTGCATGCGCGCCCGCAATGACTGCCGCAAGGCCGACAAGCGAGACAAGTCACTCGCCCAGTCGATGGCTTGACGCACATAACCGTCGATTGACTCGGCGGCCATCTCAGCCAAACCTGCGTAATGCAAGGAACTCAAGCCCAGGCGGGATGCCGGACGCTCCCCCGCAAACGTGATCACGGGCACCCCCATCCACAGTCCCAGCATGGTGGTGGTGCCGCCATTCCAGGGAAACGGGTCCAGCGCCAGATCAATCTCTTGGTGCAACGCCAGGTACTCGGCCAGTCCCAAGCGAGGCCGCATCACCACGCGCTCGGCCTCTATCCCATGAGAGCGCAACTGCGTGAGCACCCAGTCCGACCAAGCGGCTTCGTTGGCATTCCCGATGATCAAACGTGAATCGGGCACCGCCTTCAGCACCTGCGCCCACACCTGCAGCACACGCACATTGATCTTGGATGTGTTGTTCAAGCAGGCGAACGTGACGCGCCCGCTCGTCAACGCAGGCAACGCCCCCACGTCTGGCGCCCCTTGCGGAGGGGTGAAATAAGAGTAGGTCGGCAGCCGCACCAACGCTTCTGTGTAGTCCGCCTCGCTGGCACCAACCGGGTCCAGGCAAGCATCGGTCAACCGGTAATCCATCGCGGTCAACCCCGTGGTACCCGGATACCCTAGCCACGTGACCTGAATCGGCGCTGGCTTGCTGGCGAACATCACCAACCGGTTACCCGCAGTGTGCCCGGACAGATCCACGAGGATGTCGATGCCATCGGCATGAATCTGCTGTGCCAGCGCGTCGTCACTCAAATGCCCCACATCGTGCCAATGCTCGATGCGTGAGCGGATTCGCTCCGTCACCTCGTCGCGATGTGCGTTCGAGTAATAGGCATGCACCTCAAAGCGGGCCACATCGTGATGACAGATCACCGGTTCGGCAAATTGGGCCACGGAGTGCTTGCGCAAATCGGGCGAGACATAGCCAATCCGCAAACGGCGCGGTGGCTGCCAAGACCATGCTTCATGGCTGAAGCGCCGATCCGTTTGAGGCAGCTCGAATCGCTCGGCAAAAGCGCGATGGCGCGCCAGCAGTTCAGCACGTGACAGATCAGGGTGGTATTGCGAGGCCAGCAACCAATTGCTGAAGGCTTGCGCATCTTGCGGGCTGAGTTCAGACGCACGCTGAAACGCTGCCAAGGCCTCGTCGAGCAAACTCAGTCGCTGTAAACCCAATCCCAGTTTGGAATGGATCGCACCGTTGCCGGGCTGAATCGCCAGAGCCTGCCGATACAGGGCCACCGCCTCGCTGTAGCGCGACATCTGCCGCAACACATCACCCGCATTGCACAAGGCTTCGACAAAATGCGGGCGGCCTTTGATGGCCGCCTGATAGGCCTCCAGCGCCTCGCTCAAGCGCCCACCATCTCGCAAGGTGTTGCCCAAGTTGAACCAGGCCTCGACCAGGTCGGGCTGCACCTTCACGGCTGCGCGATAGTGCGCCGCAGCTTGATCCAGCTGGCCAGCAGCGGCAGCCATCCCGGCGGCAGTGAACAGCATCTTGGCGTTGCGGGGCTCGAGCTTGAGCGCCTGCTCAATGGCTGCTTGCGCCTCCACCCAACGCTGACCGGACTGGTAAATCGCTGCCAGCAGGTGCTGCAGGTCAGCGTTTTTCGGGGCTTGCTTGGCTGCACTCTTGGCCACGATTTCAGCCTCGGCCAAGCGACCACGCTGGAACGCCTGCACCGCCATCTGGAATTGCTGATGGACGTTCAGAACGGGCTGCGCGGCAGCGGCTCCCGCCACGCCCGGCTTGTCAATGCAGCACTGTTTGAATTTCTTGCCGCTGCCACACGGGCACGGGTCGTTGCGCGAGATCTTGGACATCGGTCCATTATGCGCAGAATCGCGCGGCTCACTGCGGGGCAGCCTGCTCCACCCGGTTACGCCCCAGCCGTTTGGCCTGCAGCAGGGCTGCATCAGCGGCTTCGGTCAAGCCCGCCGCCGTATCCAGAACCGGGTACGACGCGATCCCCGCGCTGAACGTGGCATGCAAAGCCCCACCGGGATGCGCGTGCGGCAGCGCTGAAAAATCCATCCGGATGCGATCGATCACGGCACGAGCCTGCTCGGGCGCGACGCCCGGCAAGGCAATCATGAACTCTTCACCGCCATAGCGACCGATCAGGTCGCTCGAACGCAGGCGGCCCTTGAGCAGCCACGCCAGGGCGCGGATGACTTGATCCCCCACCGGGTGTCCGTAGGTGTCGTTGATGCCCTTGAAGTGATCGATGTCGATCATGGCCACCGTCAAGGGAGTATTGGGCTCGCACTGCTGCATCAGCACGTTCAAGCGCGACTTGGCTGCCGTGTGGTTCAGCAAGCCGGTCAAACCATCGAGCTTGGTGGAGCGCAGGGTTTCGCGGAAGCGCTCGATCTTGGTCTTCACCACTGCGGCCAGCAGCACAGGGTTGAACGGCTTGGTCAGGAACTGGTCGCCCCCCAGACGCAAAGCCTCGACCTGCATCCCCACTTCGGATGCGCCAGACAAATACACGATGGGCATAGTGCTGTAGGCCGACATCTGCCTCAGCACGCGCGTGGCCTCGATGCCATTGAATCGGGGCATCTGCATATCCATCAGGATCAGATCAGGCCGATAGGACTCGAGCACCTCCAACAAGGTCCCGGGGTCGCGTATAGCCTGGCTGTCAATGCTGTGTTGCGCCAAAGTTCGCTGGATCAGGGCGACCGCCACGCGGGAATCCTCGACCACCAGCACCCGGTATTTTTCCTGCTCGGCATGCTGAACCAGATCGAGGATGCGATCCAGCACCATCGAATCCTGATCCTCAGCGGGAATGGCCACGTCCACCCCGGCCCGCATCAAGGCCACCACGGGCTCGATCACCGTGGGCGCCCCCAGGTAGAACAACTGGCTGGCCGGACACCGGGTGCGCAACGCTGTGATATGGCCGAAGTAGGCCTCAGGATCGGCGCCCAAGCCGGGCACCAACAGCACCGCCAGCGGCATATCCTCGACAGGCAGATCCTGCCCCCAGGCCAGGACCGACACGTGGAAGCCAAAATACTGCAACTGACCACACAAGCCGTCGATCCAACCCTGACGATCCGGGGTACTGACAACCCAGACCGAGCGCGGCTTGATCCAATCGACCTCAGCCGCCAAGGCCTCGAGCGGCTCCTCAATGCGCCGCTCGACGGCCTGGGGCCGAGCGGAAGCCACGGCCCCCAACAAAGCATCCAACTGACGCTGAATCGCCTGCTGATCTCGCTGTTCTATCGGGTGGGACGCGGGTTCGCCCAAGTGCGTGAGCACCAGGTTCTCCAGCCCCTCGCACAAACGCACCAAACCCGGCAGGCGCATGCGGTTGAAATGCTCGGCCAGACTGTTGATCGCCACCGCCAGCTCGATGAACTGCTCGAACTGCCCCTCGAGTTGATACAACTCCCAGCGCGTCCGCAGGACATAGAGGCGATCGTCAATCGAATAAGGCGCAACAGTGGTCATGTAACAAGGCGAACAGTCAGGCAGCGCGAAGGCTACAGCCAAAGCTTACCTGACAGGGTATCAAGCCGGAATCGCTTCGCTCAAGAATAAACCGGGCATAAGCCCGGTTTATTTGACCAAAGGTTTATGCATTCCAATCACCTGGATCGAACGAGGCACCCAACAAAAGACAGAGGGCCGCATATAGCGGCCCTCTCATTTGGTGCATCTTTCAGCTTGTTAGCGTCCAGAACACATATCCCGATGATCAATCGGCTTGACCGTAACACAAGACCGTTGTTAACGCAACTGCTTGAAGGCCCAACATGAACTCCACACTACAGCCCCCACAAGTTGTCCGAAATTGCACCGGCAAATCCATTCGGCCGCAGTTGACGCCGGAAAAGTTGTGCAACTAGCATGCCCGAGGAAGCATTTAAATAGGCTGGCATAACAAAATGCGGTATCGACTTGCGCTTGACTTGGGCTCAACATCACTGGGGTTCGCACTGCTCAGATTGGACGACAAGTCAAACCCCTACGCCATCATCAAAGCTGGCGTTCGCATCTTCTCCAACGGGCGAGACCCTGACGGCAACTCCCTAGCGGTCACCCGACGCATGGCCCGGGCGATGCGCCGGCGGCGTGATCGCCTGCTGCGCCGCAAGGCCCGCATGATGCAACTGCTCATTGCCCACGGTTTCTTCCCGCAAGACCCCGCAGCACGCAAGGCGCTGGAAGAGCTCAACCCTTACGAACTGCGTGCACAAGGCCTGGATGAGCCACTGACGCCCGAAGAATTTGCCCGTGCGATCTTCCACCTGAACCAGCGGCGGGGCTTTCAGAGCAACCGCAAGACTGACAAGAAAGACAACGACAGCGGAGCACTCAAGAATGCCATCAAGCGATTGCGAGATGCTCTGACCGAGGGCCATGCTCGCACTGTAGGTGAACTGCTATTCAAGCGCATGCAAAGTGGGCAGACCGTGCGCGCTCGCTATCGTGAAAACAAGTCCCTCAAGCCTGACGGCAAAGCCAAGATAGACAAGAGCTACGACCTCTACATCGACCGAGCCATGGTGATCGATGAGTTCGAGGCTTTGTGGCGTAAGCAAGCCTGCCTGAACCCTGACGTCTTCACCGATGCAGCCTACCTCGACCTCAAGGATTGCCTGACCAAGCAACGCACTCTGCGCCCGGTTCGACCAGGTCGCTGTACCTTCCTACCCGACGAGGAACGTGCGCCGCTGGCCCTGCCCAGTACACAGCGTTATCGCATTTACCTCGAAGCCAACCATCTACGCTTCCTGCGTGAAGGCTTACAAGAAGAAGTGCTGACACTAGCACAACGGGACGCGCTGGTACAAGCGCTGGAGAACAACCCCAAGCGCACGTTCGCCCAGATCAAATCCTTGCTTGGCATCAAGGGCGCCGTGCAATTCAATTTCGAAGATCCGAAACGACAAGAGCTCAAGGGCAACACCACGAGTGCAATCCTGAGCAAGCCCGCACACTTCGGCCAAGCCTGGTTCACTTTCGACGAAGCGAGGCAGGACAAAATCGTCAGCCGCATCATCAGCGAAGAAAATGAATCCACCCTGATTGACTGGCTCGTGCGTGAAACAGGTGTCGATGAGGCCCGGGCTGAGGCCATCGCCAATGTAGGCTTGCCCGAGGGCTATGGCGGCCTGAGCCGTAAGGCATTGGCGCGCATCATTCCGGCGCTCAGACAAGACGTCATCACCTATGACAAAGCCGTGCAAGCGGCCGGCTTTGAGCATCACAGCCAACTTGATGCAGCCTCGACAGGCGAGCAGCACCCAGCACTGCCCTATTACGGCGAGGCACTGCAACGCCATGTCAGCTTCGGCACCGGCAACCCAAATGACCCCGATGAGAAGCGCTACGGCAAGATCGCCAACCCAACCGTGCACATTGGACTTAACCAAGTGCGCACCGTGGTCAACGCCTTGATCAAGCGCTACGGGCACCCCAGCCAGGTAGTGATCGAGGTTGCGCGAGACCTCAAGCAAAGCCGCCTGCAACGCGAAGAAACCAACAAGCGCCAAGCCGAAAATCAGAAACGCAATACCCGTATCCGTCAGGCCATCGCGGAAGCGTCTAATGGTGCGATAAGCCCGGAACGCGTCAAGGTGGCAGACATCCAGAAATGGATCCTGTGGGAAGAGCTGAATCCCTTGGATGTCCTCAACCGATGCTGTCCATACTCGGGCGCTCGCATCACTGCGCAGGACCTGCTTAGCAGCGATGGTCGAGTCGAGATTGAACACATCCTGCCTTATGCACGCACGCTGGACGACAGCCTCAATAACAAGACCGTGTCAATGCGCTGGGCCAACCGATACAAGGGCAACCAGACACCCGCCGAAGCCTTCAGCGAAAACCAGGTTGAAGGCTGCAATTACGAGGACATTCTTAAACGCGCAGAGCAGATGCCAAAAGGCAAGCGCTATCGCTTTGCACCAGACGCCATGGAGCGATGGGACAAAGAAGATGCGGGCTTTCTGGCCCGTGCACTCAACGACACGCGCTACCTGTCACGCATTACCCGTGAGTACATCAGTCTGATCTGCCCGCAGGCTACATGGGTCATCCCAGGACGGATGACCGCCCTGCTGCGACACCAGTTTGGCCTCAACAGCATCTTGGGCCTTCAAGGCGAGAAAAACCGCAATGACCATCGCCATCATGCAGTGGATGCCTGCGTCATTGGCGTGACAGACCGCAAGACCCTGCAAGATCTGTCCAACGCCAGTAAACGCGGGCGAGACCAACACGTCATGGACTGGGCAGACAACATGGGTGACCCGTGGCTCAACTACCGGGAACATGTACGCCGCGCCGTTAATCACATCTTGGTCAGCCACAAGCCGGATCACAGCCATGAAGGCGCGATGCACAACGATACTGCGTACAGCCTGCTTGGCAATGGTCGCGTAGGCGTGCACAAACTGGTCGATGGAAAACGAACACTGATCGAAGACACTCTAAAGGTCATCGAATTCAGTTACGCAAAAGCCAAACACGCCACCAACGAACCCTGGTTCGAATCGGATCACAACCACCGAGCAGGTGCGTACAAGGGCTACAAAGGCGACAGCAACTACTGCATCGAGATCGTTCGCAACGACAAAGGCAAGTGGGAAGGCGAAGTCATCTCCACTTTTGAAGCATATCAACTGGTCCGCGCCGAGAAAAAAGCAGGTCGCGATGGTACAGCACGAGTCCGGCATCCCACCGAGAGCATCAGTGGCAAACCGCTGGTGATGCGTCTGATACGAGATGACTACGTCAGACTCGAAACCGAAGAGGGCATCAAGCTCATGCGCCTGGCCAAGATGGTGGGGGACGGCCGCATGTACCTCGTCGAACACAACGAAGCCAATGAAAGCGCCCGAGCGAGAGACAAGGAAGACCCTTTTAGCTACACCGTGAAGACACCTGTTGGCCTGCAAAAAGCCAAAGGCCGCCGCGTCACGGTTTCGCCAATTGGCGAGCTACGCGACCCAGGCTTCAAGGAGTAGGCACGATGATCGGCCGCATTGTGGAAGTGGCCGATGACCGGCGGCACTTGTTTGTGTCGCGCGGCTTCTTGGTGGTGCAAGACACAGAAGGCCAGCGTAAGGAACTGGGGCAAGTGCCACTCGATGACATCGCCGCCGTGATCGCCAACGCGCACGGTCTGAGTTACACCAACAACCTGCTGGTGGCGTTGGCAGAACGTGGCGCGCCTTTCGTGCTGTGCGGTTCGAACCACAATGCCATTGGCATGCTGTTGAGCATTGACGGCAACTTTCAGCAGGCCAAGCGACTGGATGCCCAGATAGCAGCCAGCAAGCCCACACACAAACGCGTCTGGGCCGACATCGTCCGAGCCAAGCTACAGCAACAAGCAGCCGCATTGGAAGCTGCTGGCGAGCCAACAGCACCGCTAACCGCCTTGGTCAGCAAAGTCAAATCTGGAGATACCGGCAATATCGAAGCACAAGGTGCTCGACGTTATTGGACCTTACTCTTTGGCGACGACTTCCGTCGCGATCAGGATGGCGATGGTCTCAATGGCCTGTTGAATTACGGCTATACGGTCTTGCGTGCCGCCACCGCGCGGGCCATCGTGGCCGCAGGCCTGCATCCCACGCTGGGCGTCTTCCACAGCAATGAAGGCAACGCGATGCGCCTGGTGGACGACGTCATGGAGCCGTTTCGCCCGGTGATCGATCTTAAGGTCTGGCAACTGGCCAGGCAAGGCGAGCGCCATGTCACGCCTGACACCAAGCGCACACTGGTCAGAACCCTGTATGACGACATGCAGACCACCATCGGCGCCACGCCGGTGATGTCCTGCATCCAGAAACTCGCTGTGTCCCTGGCCCAGTTGTACTTGGGTGAGCGCGACAAGCTGGATCTGCCTCTGCCAGGTCTACCACTGTCGCTGGCTGCCAGCATCGCGGACGATGAATAGCTAGCCCCTACACGACTCAGCACGCATGCTCAGCAGCTACCGACTCATGTGGATGATCGTCATGTTTGATTTGCCGGTGGTCGAAAAGACCGAAAGAAAGGCCGCCACGGCATTTCGCAATGCCTTGCTGGACATGGGTTTCGAGATGTCCCAGTTTTCCGTGTATGCCCGCTTCTGCACCAGCCTGTCACAGGTAGAAACCTACAGCAGACGCGTAGAAATCATCTTGCCCGAAGGAGGAAAGGTCAACATACTGACGTTCACCGACAAGCAGTACGAACGCATCGTGACCTACTACGGCAAGGCCAAACAGCCTGCACAAAAAGCGCCCGACCAGTTCGATCTTTTCTGATGCTGAACCTCTTTTTTTGCCCCCAGAATGAGAAAAACCCCTTGATGAATCAAGGGGTTATCTCAACTGCAGTCTAGATCATCGGGATATGTGATCTGGCCGGAACAATACCTTCCCGGTGCAGGCTGCTCGTTCGAGTCTAGATCATCGGGATATGTGATCTGGCCGGAACTGAAGCGTCGCGCGGGTGAGGTGGCCAGGAAGTCTAGATCATCGGGATATGTGATCTGGCCGGAACGACATCGGAATGCGTGGGTGTTCAACCATTAGTCTAGATCATCGGGATATGTGATCTGGCCGGAACGTCAATATGTACGAGGCGTTGGGCGCTCAGAGTCTAGATCATCGGGATATGTGATCTGGCCGGAACTAGTGAACCCAGCCGCAGCTAGACATGTCTAGTCTAGATCATCGGGATATGTGATCTGGCCGGAACTTGCTGATTGACGACAAGCTGTATTTCGCCAGTCTAGATCATCGGGATATGTGATCTGGCCGGAACTTGCGTGACCGAACAGTCATGACGGCCACCAGTCTAGATCATCGGGATATGTGATCTGGCCGGAACTCGTGTTCCCGGCTTGCAGCTTGATCGTGTAGTCTAGATCATCGGGATATGTGATCTGGCCGGAACGACGAGCCCGACGCTTTCAAGTGAGTTTTTAGTCTAGATCATCGGGATATGTGATCTGGCCGGAACTGTGCACTCATGCGCAACGCTGCTTGTGCTAGTCTAGATCATCGGGATATGTGATCTGGCCGGAACCTGGGGGCTGGGGTTTGTATTCGACTTACAAGTCTAGATCATCGGGATATGTGATCTGGCCGGAACAGCCTCTTTGATGTGATCGCATGGGTGGAGAAGTCTAGATCATCGGGATATGTGATCTGGCCGGAACTCGCCCATGCCTTGTTAATCAAGGTGGCTGAAGTCTAGATCATCGGGATATGTGATCTGGCCGGAACAGC
>JAGWLR010000101.1 GCA_028864885.1 Burkholderiales bacterium
CGAATGACCTTCTGCAGGATGTCGCGAGCGCTCTTGGTCCAGATGAACGGCTTGGGGTCTGTGTTGTGGTGCTCAACGTATTGATCAATGGCGCCGACCAGTTCGGGCACGCTGGTGACCGATACTCTTTGTCAGGCCAAGCGCAACCGGGACAATCAAAACCTGCAGGCTGATTCGTTCGAAGCAGAACGATTGGCGCTTCGAAAGTATCCATATGCTGTCGAACGGCCTGCGCCGTCGCGCGCAGTGCGCCCCATCCACCGGCCGGATCATCGTAGGGCCGAATGCCGCGCACTTCGCGTCGCCTGGTCATTGCACACCTCCGTCAGTATTTCAAACTGCTGCGCTTTCTTCTTACTGCTAGTGTAAGAAAAGATCGGAAGATTACAAATGACGCCAATTCGCGGAATATTCAGCAGCAACCCAAATCGGCCCGTGATATCTTGGTGAAACTCATATTCCTCAGCATTCCTCCATCCATGCTTTTGAATCGCACCTCATTCACCGCTGCGATATTGCTCAGCGTCTCGCCTACCCTGTTTGCTCAGCAAAGTCCCGCTGGCCTGTGGGTCACGTTCGACGCTCAGACTCAACAGGCCACCTCGCACATCCGGGTGGTCGAGTCAGGCGACACGCTCTCGGGAACCGTCGATCAAATCCTGGACCCTGCCAGAGCCAAGGCGCGCTGCGAAGTCTGTGAGGGCGACCTCAAAGATCAACCACTGGCGGGGATGCTCCTGTTTCATGACGTCAAAGCCAAGGCAGATGAGGCACAAACTTGGGATGGCGGGCAGATTCTGGACCCCAAATCTGGCCACTTCTACAAGGTGCGCATTCGGCTGCTGAACGCCGGCAACACCTTGGAGGTGCGCGGCTACCGAGGTACGCCGATGTTCGGGCGTACGCAGTTGTGGCAGCGGTTTGACGAACCCAAAACTGCTTCCGCCGCCCCTGAACCCCAAGCGCCCTGAGTACAACTCAGGTCTTGCTGCGATGATGAGAACGCGCCCACAAACGGCGCAACGCCTCTTTTCGCCAGGCCTGTCGATCTACGTCCCCTGAGATCGTGGTACCCAGGTTGCGCAAGATGCCGTCTTGCACGCCGTAGATCAAGCCATGCACTGCCAGGGCTTGCCCCCGACGCCACGCCTGCAGAACGCTAGGTAATCGACTGACCTGGACGACCTGCTCGATCACATTGATTTCGCAAAGCCGGTCCGCCCTCTGGCGCGGATCGGCCAGAGCGTCGATGCGGGGGGCATGGATGTAGCGCAGGTCTTCCACATGGCGCAGCCACCCGTCAACCAGCCCCAACTCTTTCTTTTCCAGCACGGCCTGGATCCCGCCACAGCCGTAATGGCCAACCACCATCACATGTCGAACCTTCAAAACATCGACCGCAAATTGAATCACCGACAGGCAGTTCATGTCGGTGTGCAAGACCAGGTTGGCCACATTGCGATGAACAAACACCTCGCCAGGGTCCAGGCCGATGATTTCGTTGGCCGGCACACGGCTGTCTGAACACCCGATCCACAGATACTTCGGGCTTTGCTGGTGCGCCAGCCGGTTGAAGAAATCTGCATCACGCTCTCGCATGCGGGCCGCCCACGCCAGGTTGTTGCGAAACAGATGGCTGAGATCGCCGTCATCAAAGGGGTCGGTTGTCATGCCCGCACTCTAGCAAACACGGCCCCTTGGGTATGGCGGGCGAACTCCCCTTGCATTTCTGTAGGGGTGGATGCGTACTCACCCTGAAACGGAAAACACCTTCACCCAGTCATGCCGTGCGTCCAGCGCCGTGGGTTTGATGTCACCAGCGCGCTGACCCGCATTCACCAGCGTTTGCTGGAAGGTCTGCCATCCATGGCTGACCGGCTGCACCTCGATACCCCCCAGTTGGCCCAAACGGCGACAGGTCGCGTAGTGATGTCCTTGATGCAAATACCGCTCGACACGGGCGCCAATCAGATGAAGTTGATCAGCCTGTGCATCGCTATCAATGAACAGACGATAGTGTGAGGGTCGCCCTAGAACTGGAGCCAGCAGGGCGAAACGCCAACTCACACCAAGATCAGATCGGGCCTCCGCAAACGCCTTTTCGACTTGGCTTGCGTGTACCTTTTCACCGCACAAATCGCTCACCCGATCAAGCTTGCCCTCAAAGCGAATCAAGGGGGTCTGGCTTTCATATCCCACACAAGTCACCACATCCTTGAGGTGATATCGGTACAGACCACCGCTGGTGCTCATGATGGGGCTGTAATGGCCGCCGACCTTCAACTGATGCGCCAACATGGGCCGTGCGTTCGGGTGATCCAGATCCATGAACTCCAGAAAGTGGCTGTTGACAGCCAGCGCGCACCCTTCGGTCTGGCCCCAGACAGGCACCGACACCACGCCCTCCGTCGCCAGCAAGCCCTTGCCTTGCACTGGCGTATCAGGAAACCATTGCTGCAATTCGGGCATGAAAGCTGCAGCAATGCTGTTAGTCCAGCAAGAAATGAGCTTCAGATTGGGCCACAACGCTTTGCCCGTGATCCGCCCTTCCCTTTGGAGGCCCTGCTCGATCGACATTCGTCGTTGCAGCGGCAGGGCGTTGAGAAGGTCATTGAGGTGATCACGAACGTGATCCATCAACAAGGACAGATAAGTCGGACTCCAAACCGAGATCAACCCCAAAGACTCGGCTCGCAGCAAATGAAGGCAAGTTAGATGACGCCAGGCATCCATATCAGGCGCCTGTGCCACAGAAGATGGCACCGCCATCATTCGATTCAGAGCCCACCGCGTCAGCGGACCAAAGTACTCGGTATCGTCATCAAACCCGATCCGCACGCCACCTGCCGTCGTGCGCGCCCCTTGCTTGGCCAATGAGATCGACCAATAGCTTTGTGTGCCTTTCAGTCCGGCCACCTGCTTGTACAGGTCGGCTAACCAGGGATTTGTCGCGCGCGAAAAATCGGCCAGTAACTCGGCTGTATAGGGGATGAATTTACTGACTGAGGTCGATCCCCCTGTGGGCTCCAGCATCAACACCGGAGATTGCGTCAAAACACCTTGCTCGCCTTCGGCAATGCGATCAACCCAAGGCCGTACCGCCTCGTAATCCACCACGGGCACACGATCTTGATACTGCTCGATTGAGTAGATCCGATCAAAGCCCATGGCTCGACCGTAAGCGCTCTGGGCATGACGGTGAATCAAATCGTCCCATAAATGATGTTGCGTCTTTTCAGGATCAGCCAGCGCCTGACGCCACGCTCTTGCCGAATGCAACAAGCTCAGTGCATGGGCCTGCTGAATGGTCCACAGCAAAGCACTCATGCGGCCAACGCCTCCTTTTGCAAATCCGCTGCGGGACGAGGCGCCAACCGCCCTTTGATTTGGTGCTCAACTGGCCAGGCCTGGTCTACCGGTTGAGGTGGTGCCCACAACGCCAGGTAGGTTCTCAGATAGCCTCGTGTCGGCACTTCGCTGGCGACCTGCGGCATGTACAGCCACGGCACATTGGGCAGGCGATGGTGGCTCAAGTGAAAATTGAAATTCAGATAGAGCCACTGCATGGGGCGCCACAGCTTCAAGTCGTAGGCGCCCTCAATGAGATGCCGAGGGGTTCGCACATGGTAGATGTACTGCTGGCTGGACCAGGAAAACGCAAACGCGGCATAACAGATCGCCACAGCCTGCCATTGCAATCCAAGTGCTCGCCAGGTGAGCACCCACAAAAGCAGCCCCAGGGCGGTCTCTGCTCGAACCCGATGAGCCCCAGCCCGCTGAATGAAGGCCAGATACCGTGCCACCGAGCTGCCCTCCCCTTTGTCAAACCACTTGGAAAGCACGCCGGTGGGCGTCAGACAAACAACAAAGGTGACCAAAGGAGCTGACAACCAGATCAGACCAGTGATCAGCGCATAAAACTGTATCCACTTGGTGGTGGCGGATTCGCCAGGGCGGATGTAGTCCACCAATTCAGCATCCGACCGGTTGACTTTGTGGTGATTCAAATGCGCGACCGTCATCAACTGATAACTGCCCGGGAACATGGTTGCGCACATGAACCCAAGCAGATCATTGACCTTGCGATGGCTGTGCAACTTTCGGTGCTCAGCTTCATGCAAAAGCGAAAAGCCGGTTTGCATGACAAATGAGAAGATCAGTGCGCAGCCAGCGAGTCCGAGCCACTGAGCCTCTGCCATCAAGCGAGAGCTGGCCCACAGCAGCATCAAGCTGATTGCAACCTGAGCCAGCGTGATGACCAGATTCAGCCGATCAGGAATGGGGAAGCGCGCTCGCACCGTTTGCTTGATCTTGCTCATTGGCGAACCTCACCAACCCTGACCTTGACGGCGCTCGGGATAGACCTCTGGGTGATGGTCGAGATACCACTGACGCAGCTTGGGAAGGTTCTCTAACGCCACCTGCGGGTGGAGATGATGAACAATGTGGAAGCCAATGTTGCGCGGAGCAAAGAACAACTGCCCCAGCCAACTCATGTTGTGATCGACCGTGGTCTTCATGATGGTTTCCATCTTCCGATCGGTCACGGGCTGATAGTTGTGCTCGACGAGCACACGGTGACCGGCAAACAACGCTGCAACAAATGCCGGCACGAAGTAATAAAACCACGCAGTGTCAGGCTGAAGCCAAGTGAAGGTAAACAGCCCGGCATGGACAATGACTTGCCCTAACTCGGCCTTACAACATTCGATCAGCTCTGGCAGATGCGTCAGATCCTTGCCAGACTTGTCCTGCAAGAACACGCGCGCGTAGCTGTTGCGCATCCCAGGAATGACATAGGCCAGCAAACCATAGGGACCGCGAATCATCCACAAAGGGATCAGCAGGATGTGACGCGCCCAGATCAGAAAGAAGATGAACGGACGCCCAGCCACCGTAGGCTTGAAATAGGGATCGGTTTGCATCCCGCTGTCGCGGTGATGGCGGATGTGGTGGTAACGCATGGCGTTCAGCGTGGACGCCATGGGATAGCCAGCAAAGATCTCAACAAAGCGGATCTGCCAACTCTTCTTGCGAATGGCTTGGTGCGTAGCGTCATGCAGGATGACCCCAAACGAGTGAATGCGACCGGCGATGAGGATGGCCCAGAGGGGGTAAGTCCAGTCCGGGGCATAGCTCATGGCCACCCAGAACAGTGCAATCCACGCCCAATCAACCACGGTGTACATCACCAAACGGTTGTTGTTGGCACGCCCGAGCAACTCTTGAGGCACCAAGCGACGGTCCAGCTTACGGGTGTCCGAGCCAGCCGCAGCCAGTGAACGCTCGAGGTGATCGACGAGGTGAAGTTCGTCTTGATGAGAGATGGTTGTCGAGGCAGACATGGCTTTTTTCCGTCCCTTGAACACGATTGGCGAACCATCGCCAAAAAACAATCAATAACGAACAGAAGCGAAAGCACACCACCCCTGATCGACACGGAACGCAGTGTATTGAAGCCTTTGGAAAATGAGAACCAGGCAATCAGCAATTACCCTTAATTGAGGGTTGATGCCTGGGTTAACCCGCAGGCATGATCCGATCCGTTGTGATTTGAGGGCATGACCACTCAGATTTGGCCGCTGTTGCGCGCAGAAATCACTGGGTCGTGAACTATTCCTCGTTTTTCGTTTTTGTTGCATTTAAAAATACAGCTCGCAAGGAGTCGATCGTGCAAGCCATTCCAACCGGACAGCGTCGCGCCAGAATGACCGCCCATCCAAGTCTCACTGGTCAGCAGATCGGCAAGCTGCCCAACGGCAAGCTCGGCGCCTTTCGTGTGTCGGTCGGTGATCTGGATCGCGACACGATCGGCGACATGTGGGCTGTGTTTCGCAGCTACTACGCAGATGTTTCGCGTGACCGCTTCCTTGCCGACTTGAGCGAGAAACAGTTCGTCATCCTGCTCAAGGACAAAGGGGATGGCAGCCTTCAGGGGTTCTCGACCATTCAGGTGTTACGCCGTGAATTGGATGGCCGCCCCTACATCGCGGTCTACTCGGGCGACACCATCATCAATCAGGCTTACTGGGGCCAGACGGCATTGCAAGGTGCGTTCTATCGATTCCTGATGGGCTTGATGCTTCGCAACCCACTCACCCCTCTGTATTGGTTCCTGATCTCGAAGGGCTACAAGACCTATTTACTCGTGAGCCGCGGATGCCCAGATCATTGGCCACGACATGACCAAGCGACACCTTCTCGCGTGATCGGCATGATTGATCAATTGGCTCAAGAGAAGTTTGGCGACGACTGGAAGCCCGAAAAGGGAGTACTTCAGTTTTCCAAGCCGGCGGGTCGTCTGAAGGAAGGGGTCGCCCCCATCGACGACCGCGCGCTGAGCCACCCCGACATTCGATTTTTTGCTGAACGCAACCCTGGGCACGAGCGCGGTGACGAGTTGTGCTGCCTGGCTGCCATCAATATCAAGTTGGCGCTGTTCTATGTGAACAAGCTTCTCAGCAAGAGCATCCGCCGACAGTTCGCCAAACTCAAAGCCTGAAGCATCAAGAGCGCATCATGACCACGCAGCCCCAAGTGATCACCATCGTGCCTGCGGCCAGCCCCTGCTCAGGCGCGCCCAGCGTTCAATCGCAGCCAACGCCCATGCGGGATCGGTGCGGAGACCTGAAGAACTACTGGTATGCCGCAGCCCAAGCGGCTGATGTAGACGCACGCAAGCCCCTGAGCGTGGTCATCATGGAGACCCGGATCGTGCTGTGGCGCAACGCACAAGGCGAGCCCGTGGCCCTGCGCGACCGTTGCCTTCACCGCAACACCTTTCTGAGCCCCGGGGACATCACCGAGCAAGGCATCAAATGCCCTTACCACGGCTGGACATTTGATGAGCAGGGCGCGTGCGTCAACGTTCCCTCCGAGGGAGAGAACGGCAAGGCCTATCCCAACCGCAAGGTGGAGTCTTTCCCGGCACAGGAGGCTTATGGCTTGGTGTGGGTGTGGATGGGCGGCGGTCAACCCGATCCTCAACGTGCCCCCTTCCCCATGCCGCACTACCAGGAAAAGGGCTGGAATACCTATTACATGAAGACCCATTTCGACAACGGCGTTACCTCCTTGGTCGAAAACTTCATGGATGTGCCTCACACCGTGTTCGTGCACAAAGGTTGGTTTCGCGATCGCAAAAAGCTCAAGGTCGACTCGACAGTCGAGCGAACCGACAGCAGCGTGCTGGTGACCTATCACGCGCAAGATGCGATTGGCTTCACCGAACGGGTGCTGAATCCCAAAGGGCTACCCATGCAGCACACGGACAAGTTCTACATGCCCAATAACACGCGTGTGGACTACATCTATGGTGAAGATGAGCGCGGCTTTGTCATCACCAGCACCTGCACGCCCATCAATGATCATCAGACCACGGTCTTCACCCTGATCAGCTACAAGTTCGGCTGGGCCAATGCCTTGTTCAGAACCTTCCTGCCTTGGTACACCCGCCAAGTCATTCAGCAGGATGTAGAGATCATGGCCAACCAAGGTCGCAGCTTCAAGGAACAGGCACCAGATTTCAAAAGCACCCCGGCAGACACGCTGCATGTGTTCATTGAGTCCCTGCGTGAGCACGCCGAGCGCGACGGCAAAGACGAGAGCGGCAGACCTGTGCCCAAGCCTCGCCCCATGACACGTGACGTGGTGTTCTGGATATGAACGGCTTCTCACATCAGGCTCATCAGTTAGTGATCTACGAAGAGGCCGAATGGCGGATGCGTCTGGCCAGTGCTGCGGACAACACCCGGTTGTGCGAGCTGTTTCGCGACGTCGACATGTCTGCAGACTTGTGCCTAGCTGAAGAACGCGGCCCCGATTTCTTCGCCTTGCAACGCCTCCAATCTGATGCCGCCTACAGCGTGATGCTGGAAGATCCTCGTCAGCCAGGCCAACCCGCTTTTGGCTGCGCCAGCATCTTGGCTCGAGATGCATGGATCGATGGACATGTCCAACGGATCGGCTACGCCTGTGACCTGAGGATCGAGGCATCCCATCGAGGCGGCCGGATTTTCCCGACGGTGATTCGTGAGTTCATGCGCTTCATGCAAAAGCAAGAGGGCATTGACATGATGTACAGCGCCGTGCTGTCGAGTAATGAGCGTGGGCGCAATGCCCTCTTGCACCAAGGCATCAAGCGGCAGGGGCAACCCCTGGCTCAGGTCATGACGGCCTACAACATGACGTCCATTCAGTTTGTGGGGGGACGTCAAGCACTTGACCCTCGTGTCCAGCGCGCGCAGGCATCCGATCGGCCCGCTTTGATTGACTTCCTAGCACAACAGCAGAAACATCGCTTCCTGGGCTACGTCGTCAACGAGCGCTGGCTCGAGCAGCGCCTGCGTGATTGGCCGGGGCTCACGCTCGAAGACTTCTTCGTGCTCAAAGACGGTGATGGCCGCGTACTTGCCTGCGCAGCGCCGTGGGACAGCGCCCCCAACTTGCGCTGCTCACGTGTGGTGGCCTACCAAGGCAGTATGCGGGCACTGAAAGTCGCCTACAACCTGGAGGCGCGACTGCGTGGCTTCCCGCCTCTCCCAGAGGTGGGGGAATGCTTCCGCTTCCAGTACCTGACCCATCTGGAGGTGCAAAACGACGATCCGGCCTTGCTCAACGCCCTGCTTCGCGGCATCTACAACGAACTGCGAACCCAGCCCTTGCACTTCATGAGCCTGATGGTTCCGCAGGGCAGCCGGCTTGAGGCCGGGCTGCACGGGTTTCGAATCAGACGGATTCCGATGGAGTTGATCGCCTTCACCAATGAGCGCTCGGCTTTGCATGGTCAAGTGATTCGAACCCTGAACCCTGGCTTTGAAATGGCATTGCACTGAGATGACACCGCAACAGTACAGATCGCTCAGAAAGCAGCTGGCGCAGCAGGGCCTGTTTCAAGCCGAAAACGGCTTTGGCTTGCTGGTGGTCGCCCTCGAAACCGTGTTCTTTCTTGGTGGCTTGCTTCTGCTGAGCCAACTCAGCCCGTGGAGCGGGCCCTTCGTCCTGACGCAAATCGTCTTGGGCAGTTCGATCTTCCGATTCTTTGTGCTCATGCATGACTGTGGTCACTACAGCCTGTTCAAGACTCGCAAGCTCAACAATCTGATGGGTTTGTGGACCAGCATGTTCTGTGTCACGCCCCTCTTGGCTTGGCGAGAGATTCATTTCGAGCACCATAAGTGGGTGGGCATCAAAGACCGTGATCCCACTGCGGCTGGCCTGATCACCTTTGAGCAAAAGCAGCAACACTCTCGCCCGACCGTAGCGCTACTGCGGCTGATCTGGATCTGTCGCCTGCCCCTCCCGGCCATCCTGTTCACAGTGAATGTGCTGTGGGGCTACCCCGCACGCCTTTTCAAACAAGGTGAGCACCGACATGCCCTGCAGGTGCTCGGATCCGGTCTGATTGCTCTGGCACCACACGCGTTAGCCATCGGATACTGGGGCTGGCATGCATACGCCACTTGCTTCCTGCCGATCTTGCTGGCGTCGTTCGTTTGGTACGAGGCCATCAACCTCACCCACCACGCCGGGTTGTACACCTGGTCGGCCCAGGAGCACCCTGAGCCACTGGCTTTGTATGAACAGCAAACCGTCAGCCGTTCATGCCACATGCCCACCTGGGTTTCAACCCTGCTGTGCTACCACTTCAACCTGCACGCCGAGCATCATCTTTTCCCGGTCATCCCATGGCATCACCTGCCGGCCGTACGCCAGGCCTTGCAAGACATGGAAGTTGACAACTACATCGACGTGCGTTTTCCTGGCTTCAACAATGCATTGCGCCGCGCCGATCCCGTGGGCATCCTGCTAAATCGGTTGCCACCCGCACTGCAGGCAATGCAAAAGCCCCTGCTGAGATCGTCGCCAGGCCTGCCTTATCCCAGCCGATCAGAGGCGTGACAAGTGCATGCGGTGGGCATTCATGGGCTTGAGCTTGAATCGGCTGACCACTTCCGAGAGTTTTCGGGCCTGCTCATAGAGCGACTCCGCGGCTGCGGCAGATTGCTCTACCAGGGCCGCATTCTGCTGTGTCATCTGATCAAGCTGACTGACTGCAGTGTTGATCTGACTGATGCCATCGCGTTGCTCAGCTGTGGCACCAGAGATGTCCCGAATGATGGCATTGACTTGCTGTACGGAGTTGACGATGTCACTCATGGTCATGCCCGCCGACTTCACCAGATCGGATCCTGACTCGACTTGCTCCACGGACGCATTGATCAGCGCTTTGATCTCACGCGCCGCGTTGGCAGAGCGCTGCGCCAAGGTCCGAACTTCACCTGCAACCACCGCAAAGCCCCTTCCCTGCTCACCTGCTCGAGCGGCCTCTACGGCGGCATTCAAGGCCAGGATGTTGGTTTGAAATGCGATGCCATCAATCACGCCAATGATGTCGCTGATCTTTTTGGATGCATGGTTGATGCCATCCATCGTGGTCACGACCTGTGAAACGACATCCCCACCGTGCACAGCCACGCCCGCAGCAGAATCGACATACCGATTGGCCTGGTCTGCAGACTCTGCGCTTTGACGCACAGAGCTTGTGAGCTGGTCCATGCTGGCGGCCGTTTGCTGCAAGCTGGCGGCGGTTTGTTCTGTACGACTGCTGAGGTCGCCATTTCCCGATGCGATCTCCTTGCTGGCTTGAGACAGACTGTCAGCCGCCTCTCGCACCTCACGCATGGTCAAAGTCAGGTGACCAGACATTTTGCGCATGGCGTCGAGGAGATGGGCAATCTCGTCTGAGCCCTTAACGTCAATATCCTGGCTGATGTCACCCTCGGAGATGGCGTCTGCCACCTTCACCGCCTTGGCAACGCCACGGGTGATGATGCGACCGACCAGCCGTCCAATGAACACCGAGACGGCGATTGCTGCAGCCAACAGCAACGCCAGTTGTCCCAGGTGCTGCATGAATTCGGCCTTCAGGTCGTCTACATAGACGCCCGACCCGATCACCCAACCCCAGGGTTCAAAACCCGTTACGTATGAGATCTTTGCGACCGGCTCCTGCTGCCCCGGCTTGGGCCA
>JAGWLR010000102.1 GCA_028864885.1 Burkholderiales bacterium
GAAGCGCGTAGGCGCGTATGTCTTTCTGGCTTTGTCCATGCTGCTGATGCAGCAGGGCGGCCTGCGGCATGCCTTGCAACACAGCTTGAAAGACGCCGCTGTGCCCGCGCACAGCACCGTGTGCAAGGACTGCCTGTCGTACTGCACCAGCGACATCATCACGCCGCAGATGGCGCTGCTGCATCTGGCAGACCAGTTGGTGTCGCAACGCGTGGCCCTGGGGCAATCTCAGATCGCCACGATCACTGAGGTCGATTACCTCAGCCGTGCCCCCCCACCCTCTTCAGCCTGGATCTGATTTTTTCGTTCGATCACCAGTCTGACCAAGGTGGGCGCTTCATCCCGCCTTGGCTTTGAGGAAGCACATGCTCAAGTCATCCCTTTCTAGGCGGGAGGGCGTATGGGCCCTGGCCTGCCTGGCCACCGCCTGCCCCTGGGCCGCTCATGCCCAACAAGCCTCGTTCAATCCCAACGTGTCCGTGATTTTGTCGGGCACCTACACCAACTTGTCGAAAGACCCGAACACCTGGCGCATCAAAGGCTTTGTGCCTTCTGGCTCTGAAATCGGCCCAGGCCCCAGGGGCTACAACCTGGGTGAATCCGAGCTGGGGCTCAATGCCAACGTCGACCCCTACTTTTACGGCAACGTGATCCTGTCGGTGGCCAATGACAATACGATCTCTGCTGAAGAGGCCTACATCCAGACCACGGCCCTGCCCAATGGCTGGACGATCAAGGGCGGCCGCTTCTACTCTGGCCTGGGCTATCTGAATGCGCAACACTCCCACACATGGGACTTTGCCGACGCGCCCTTGGTGTACCAAGCCATGTTGGGTGGCCAATTCAAGCAAAACGGCCTGCAATTGAGCTGGCTGGCCCCCACCGATCAATACCTGGAATTCGGCGCTGAATCAGGCAATGGGGCCAATTTCCCCGGCACGCAGCGCAACAAGAACTCAGCCGGGGCGACCGCACTGTTTGTGCACACCGGTGGCGATGTGGGTGACAGCAACAGCTGGCGCGCAGGCGTGTCTTGGTTGAACACACATGCGCAGGATCGCACCTGGTCTGATGTGCAAGATGCCAGTATCACCAACGCCTTCACCGGCCAATCCAAGATCTGGGCAGCCGATGGGGTGTGGAAATGGGCGCCCCACGGCAACGCCATCCAAACCAACTTCAAGCTGCAAGGTGAATACTTCCACCGCACTGAAAACGGCAATGCCACGTACGACCTGAAAGGCGTGGGCGCGAACACCGACGCCTACCGGTCGGCCCAATCCGGCTGGTACATGCAAGGCATTTATCAGTTCATGCCGCGCTGGCGCGTGGGCCTGCGATACGACCAACTCCACAGCGGCCACACCCAGGTGGGCACCAACCTGGCGCTGGCCGAGCAAAACGTCAGCCCCAAGCGCAGCAGCGTGATGGTGGACTGGTCTTTGAGCGAATTCAGCCGCATCCGGGTGCAACTCAGCGACGACAAAGCCCGGGTCGACCAAAGCGATCGCCAGTTGTTTGTGCAATACCAGATGAGCCTGGGCGCCCACGGCGCTCACAGCTATTGAACCCTCAAGCGCTTCAAGGAGCCTTGCCATGAATACCTCTTTCAAAGTGGCCACCCTGGCCTTCACGGCATTTGCCGCCATGCCTTCGTTTGCCAGCCCCACCCTGCGCGTGTTTGCCTGCGAGCCCGAGTGGGCCGCCTTGACCAAAGAACTAGCTGGCGATCTGGTGAGCGTGTACACCGCCACCAACGCCCTGCAAGATCCGCATCAGGTGCAGGCCAAACCCAGCTTGATCTCTGCCGTGCGCAATGCCGACTTGATGGTCTGTACCGGCGCCGAGCTTGAAGTGGGTTGGTTGCCTGTGTTGCTGCGACAGGCTGGCAACCCCAAGGTGCAAACCGGGCAACCAGGCCAATTCGACGCTGCCGATTTCGTCACCAAACTCGAAATCCCCACCCGACTGGACCGCGCCGATGGCGACGTGCACGCGTCGGGCAACCCTCACATCCAGACCGATCCACGCAACATTGGGACCGTGGCTCAGGCATTGAGCAAACGCCTGGCCGAGATCGACCCTGCCCATGCCAGCACCTACCAAAGCCGCCTGGCTGACTTCAACAAGCGTTGGGGCCAAGCCCTGCAACGCTGGACCCAGGCTGCCGCGCCACTCAAAGGCATGCCCATCGTGGTGCAGCACAAGGGCTTTCCGTACCTAGAGAACTGGCTGGGGCTGCGCGAAGTGGCCGCGCTTGAACCCAAGCCCGGTGTAGAGCCGACCAGCTCGCATCTGTCAGAGGTGCTGTCGCAGATGCAGCACCAGCCGGCCAAGTTGATCATTCGCGGTGCGTACAACGATGGCCGCGGCTCGCAATGGCTGTCGGATCGCACTCACATCCCGGTTGCGGTGCTGCCCTTCACCGTGGGCGGCAGCGATCGGGCCAAGGACCTGTTTGGTCTGTTTGACGACACCGTGGACCAACTGCTGAAGGCGGCCAAATGATCCCCAGCGTGAATTGGTCTGCTCTGGATGGCTCGATCCTCGGGCCCGCCTTCATCGCAGGCATCCTGGTGCTGAGCACCCATGTCCCCCTGGGGCGCCAAGTCTTGAAACGCGGCATCGTGTTCATTGACCTGGCGATTGCCCAGATTGCCGGCCTGGGTGTGATGGCCGCCGACACCATGGGCTGGGAGCCTCAGGGCCTGGGCGTGCAGATCGCAGCCATCGCTGCGGCCATGGTGGGCGCCATGGTGCTGACCTGGACCGAAAAGCGCTGGCCAGACATCCAGGAAGCCTTGATCGGCGCCCTGTTTGTGCTGGCCTCGTGCCTGGGTATTCTGCTGCTGGCGGGGAACCCGCACGGTGGGGAACACCTCAAAGACCTGCTGGTAGGGCAAATTTTGTGGGTCAGCCCTTCGCAGTTGTGGGCCATGGCCGGCTTGTCGGCCGTGGTGCTGGCCTTGTGGTTTGGCCTGACGGATCGACTGGGGCGAGCGGGCTTTTATGTGCTGTTTGCACTGGCCGTGACCGCTTCGGTTCAACTGGTGGGGGTGTACCTGGTGTTCAGCAGCCTGATCATGCCGGCCCTGGCGGTGCGCCACGCGCCACTCAGGCGCCAGTTGCCACTGGCCTACGCCATGGGCGCCTTGGCCTATGGCCTGGGTCTGGCGCTGTCGGCGGTGCTGGATTGGCCGTCTGGGGCCGTGGTCGTGCTGGTGATGTCCCTGATGGGGGTTGTTTTCAGCATCGCCATCCCCAAGTCTGCCGATCCGGACGTTGAAAACCAGGGGCAAAAGGCGGGGGAAACCCCGACCCGCACCTAGGTAGATCTGCCCCACGTAAGTAGCCCACCCCGGTGCTACACTTTTTGGCTTTGGTTCACTGGGGGAAAAGCCCCCAATGAACGGGCACGCAGTGCCACAGTTAGAACGGATAAATCGCTCCATGTTGCCCAAGCTTCTTACCTCGATTTTCGGCAGTCGCAACGAACGTCTGCTCAAGCAGTACCGCCGGACCGTCGACAAAATCAATGCCCTGGAGCCGACTTTCGAGCCCCTGACCGACGACCAACTGCGCGCCAAGACCGAAGAATTCAAGCAACGCGCCGCCAAGGGCGAATCGCTGGACGACCTGCTGCCCGAAGTATTCGCCCTGGTGCGTGAAGGCTCCAAGCGCGTCTTCAAGATGCGCCACTTCGATGTGCAGATGCTGGGGGGCATGGCGCTGCACTACGGCAAGATCGCTGAAATGCGCACCGGTGAAGGCAAGACCCTGACCGGCACCCTGCCCGTGTTCTTGAACGCGTTGACGGGCAAGGGCGTTCATGTGGTGACAGTGAACGATTACCTGGCGCGCCGCGATGCCGAATGGATGGGCAAGCTCTACACCTTCCTGGGTTTGACGGTGGGGATCAACCTGTCGCAAATGCCCAAGGAAGAAAAGCAGGCCGCCTACCAGTGCGACATCACCTACGGCACCAACAACGAATACGGCTTCGACTACCTGCGTGACAACATGGTCTACGAACTGGACGACCGCGTTCAGCGTGGCCTGAATTACGCCATCGTCGACGAAGTCGATTCGATCCTGATCGACGAAGCCCGTACACCCTTGATCATCTCGGGCCAGGCTGAAGACCATACCGAGATGTACTTGCGGATCAACTCGGTGATCCCACACCTCAAGAAGCAGATCGGTGAAGCTGACCCCCGCACCGGCGAAGGCGTGATCGAGCCCGGCGACTTCACCGCCGACGAAAAATCGCGCACCGTGGTGCTGACCGAAGCTGGGCACGAAAAGGCCGAGCAGTTGATGGCCGAAGCGGGTTTGTTGGCCGAAGGGGCCTCGCTGTACGAAGCCGCCAACATCACCCTGATGCACCACTTGCTGGCCGGCTTGAAAGCTCACCACCTGTACCACAAGGATCAGCACTACGTGGTGCAGAACGACGAAGTGGTGATCGTGGACGAGTTCACGGGCCGCTTGATGGCTGGTCGTCGCTGGTCGGATGGCCTGCACCAGGCTGTCGAAGCCAAGGAAAACGTCAAGATCCAGGCCGAGAACCAGACCCTGGCCTCGGTCACCTTCCAGAACTACTTCCGCCTGTATTCGAAGTTGGCGGGCATGACTGGCACGGCTGACACCGAAGCCTACGAATTCCAGGAAATCTACGGCCTGGAGACCGTGGTGATCCCGCCAAATCGCCCCCTGCTGCGCAAGGATCAATTGGATCTGGTCTACAAAACCGCGCAGGAAAAATACAACGCCATCGTGGCCGACATCAAGGAATGTTATGGCCGTGGTCAGCCTGTGCTGGTTGGCACCACCAGCATCGAAAACTCTGAACTGGTCGCCAAGCTGCTGCAAAAAGAAGGCTTGCCCCATCAAGTTCTGAATGCCAAACAGCACGCCCGCGAAGCTGACATCGTGGCTCAGGCAGGCCGCCCCGGCATGGTCACCATCGCCACCAACATGGCTGGTCGGGGCACCGACATCGTGCTGGGTGGCAACGTAGAAAAGCTGGTCGAAGCCATCGAGCACGACGAGAGCCTGGACGCCGCCGCCAAAGAGCAGAAGATCAGCGCCCTCAAGGCCGAGCAAGTCGAGCTGAATCAGAAGGTGAAGGAGTTGGGTGGCCTGCGCATCATCGCCACCGAACGCCATGAATCGCGCCGGATCGACAACCAGTTGCGAGGCCGTGCGGGCCGCCAAGGGGACCCTGGCTCGTCGCGCTTCTACCTGTGCCTGGACGATCCGCTGATGCGCATCTTCGCGGGTGACCGCGTACGCGCCATCATGGACCGCCTGAAGATGCCCGAAGGCGAAGCCATCGAAGCCGGCATCGTGACCCGCTCAATCGAGTCGGCCCAGCGCAAGGTGGAAGGACACAACTTCGACATGCGCAAGCAGTTGCTCGAATACGATGACGTGTCCAATGACCAGCGCAAGGTGATCTACGCCCAGCGCGCAGAGATCCTCGAATCGACCGATGTGGCCGATGCCATCGTCAACCTGCGCAAGGGCGCCTTGACCGACGTGGTGCGTACCTACGTGCCAGCTGAGAGCCTGGAAGAACAGTGGGATCTGGCAGGCCTCGAAAAAGTGCTGGCCGACGAATGGCAGGTGCCTGTCGATCTCGTCAAGTGGGTGGAGGGTCAAACCGCTGCCGACGACGACGACGTACTCAACCGCGTACAAGAGGCTGCCAACACGGCATATCAGGCCAAGATCAGCTTGGTGTCACCTGAGCAATTTGCGCAGTTCGAACGCATGGTGCTGTTGCAGTCGATCGACAGCCACTGGCGCGAACACCTGGCTTCGCTGGATTACCTGCGCCAGGGCATCCACCTGCGTGGCTATGCGCAAAAGAACCCCAAGCAAGAATACAAGCGCGAAGCCTTCGAGTTGTTCGGCCAGTTGCTCGACACCATCAAGATGGATGTCACCCGCACCCTGCTGACCGTCCGCATCCAGAGCCGCGACGAAGCGCTTGAAGCCGCCCAGGCCATTGAGCAGCAAGCCGAAAGCCTGCGCAACGTGACCTACACGCACCCAGATGAAGAAGGCAAGGCCGTGACCGAGCCAGTTGGCGGGGCCGCCGCTGCCCAACAGATGCCACGCGTGGGTCGCAACGATCCCTGCCCTTGTGGAAGCGGTGAGAAATATAAAAACTGCCACGGAAAGCTGGCCTGAACATGCCTGTCAACCTGTCCGCCCCCCATCCCGCTGACCTGCACCCCGTTCCCGGCGTCAAGCTGGGCATAGCCATGGCAGGCGTTCGCAAGGCCAATCGCCGAGACCTGACGGTCGTCACCTTGGACAAAGGCAGCGCGGTGGCGGGCGTGTTCACCAGGAACCGCTACTGTGCTGCCCCCGTTCAGATCTGCCGCCAGCACCTGGCTGCCGGCTCGGACGCCCGCGCCATCGTGATCAACACTGGCAACGCCAACGCCGGCACGGGCGAAGACGGCTTGGTGCGCGCCCGCGCCGTGTGCGTGGCCCTGGCCCGCCACCTGAGCCTGGCCCCTGAGCAGATCCTGCCCTTCTCAACCGGCGTGATCATGGAAACCTTGCCAGTGGACCGCATTGAAGCGGGCTTGCCTTTGGCGATTGCCGACCTGAAAGCCGACAACTGGGCTGTGGCCGCCGAAGGCATCATGACCACCGACACGCTGCCCAAGGCCGCGTCGCGTCAGATCACCATTGGTGGCGCCACCGTGACGCTGACCGGCATCAGCAAGGGCGCCGGCATGATCCGCCCCAATATGGCGACCATGCTGGGCTTTTTAGCTACCGACGCCAACATCAAGCCCGACTTGCTGCAAGCCTTGGTGACCGAGGCGGCTGATCAATCCTTCAACCGCATCACGATCGACGGCGACACCTCCACGAACGACTCGTTCCTGCTGATCGCCACCCGCAAGGCCCAACACGCCGAGATCACCAGCCTCGACAGCACCGAGGGCCGCGCCCTGCGTGATGCCATCGTGGCGGTGTCGCAGCAACTGGCCCAGGCCATCGTGCGCGACGGCGAAGGTGCCACCAAGTTCATCACCATCACCATCGATGGTGGCCGTAACGAGGCCGAGTGCCAAAAGGCCGCGTACGCCATTGCCCACTCGCCTCTGGTCAAAACCGCATTCTTCGCCAGCGACCCCAACCTGGGCCGCATCTTGGCCGCTGTGGGCTACGCTGGCATCGACGACTTGGACCAGAACCTGATCGAAATGCACTTGGATGATGTGCACGTGGTGACCAAAGGCGGCCGCAACCCCGGCTACCGCGAAGAAGATGGCCAACGCGTGATGAAGCAAAGCGAAATCACCATTCGCGTGAACCTGTCGCGCGGCACGGCCAGCGCCACGGTTTGGACCTGCGATCTGTCGCATGACTACGTGACGATCAATGCCGATTACCGCAGTTGACCGCCGCTGCGACCTTGCATCTATGAAAAAAGGGGCCCCTTAGGGCCCCCTTGTCTTTTTAGCACTTGACGACTCAAGCCTGACGGCGGCGACGCAGCAAACCACCGACCACAGCCAAACCGCCAATCAGCATGGCGTAGCTTTCGGGCTCCGGCACGGCAGGGATAGGACCGGGAGTAGGAGCAGACTTGCCGAAACCGTCCAGATACACATAGCCTGCATGGGCGCCGTAGGGGCAGTCGGTTGCCAACAAGCTCAAGGTGAAGGTGTGGCCCTTCAAGCCCGTGACATCCAGGGTTTCAGTGCGCCAGCCGCTGCTGTACCAGGAACCATAGGCAAAGGGCGTGAACACACCAGGAGCTGAAGCTGAGCTGTAAGAGCGGTTCACCAACTCCGTGTTGGTGGTGTCGTCACGCAAGATCAGATTGAAAGCATCTGAATCGGTCAAACCGTGCGAGGACTGCAACACAGCATTCCACGCGAAGCCGATCTGAGCGGCATCGTAGTTGGTGACGGTCTGAGTGATGACACTGACCGAGTAGTTGTTGACCGCATCGTTCACACGCACAGCATGGTTGCCGCTGTAAACAGTAGGCGCCCCAGTAATGGCGTCAACACCACCCAAAGAAGTCACCGTAATGGCCTCCAAAGCAGCGTTGTAGCTCGAACCGCCCGGCAAATATTTGGTGGCATCCAGGGCATTGGTTGGGATCTGGGTATGACCACCACCCAATTGCCAGCCCGTTACAGTGCCATCTTCAAAGCCACCGTTGACAAACGAAGCAGCCATCGCTTGGCCGGACACCATAGAAATAGACAGCAGCACTGCTGCGCTTCCTGCATGACGCATGATTCCTCCTGAAAGTGAACAATGAATTAAATTGGTTTGAGGCCCGTTTTTATTGAGCCTGCCCGCTTGGTAGAAATGTAAAGGCCGTTTGTTCGCGTCACCACCCCTAACATATGGGGAAGACATGGAACTTTCCGGAATTCCTGGGGTCTCCGATCAAATTCCTACGAGCCAGACATTGAAATCCCTGAATGAATCCCCCAACTCCGACTTTGAAAGACTAGAATGGCAATCTTTCCTGGGGCCGACCTGGTTTCGACGTGGGTGCGGATGCGGGATAGGGCATGTCGAGCACCAGTTCGCTCGTAAATCCACTGGAAAAAAACTAACTGCAAACGACGAATCGTTCGCACTCGCCGCTTAACACCGGTGAGCCTCTCAACAGTTGGCCTATGGGCTGGGTTTGAGTCGCAAGACAAGAGCTGAGAGGTCATTCACATAGGCTGGACTTCATGCGGGTCACTCGCATGGGGTCAAGATTAAGTGACTGGCTGATCTGGTAGCGTGCTTCTGCGCGATCAGGTTGACGAGATTCAAATCAGACAGCTAAGCATGTAGATCTACTCGTTGATGGCTTACGGACGGGGGTTCAATTCCCCCCGGCTCCACCATTTACCAAAAACCCAACCCTTATCGGTTGGGTTTTTTTCTGCCCGTTCCCCCAGTGTTGGCGCGGTTTCCGGGCCTGGCCTTGCGAGCGCCGCCCCTGCGAAGGCGGCGTTTTTGCCCCCGCCGACGCCTCTCTGTTCTCCGTTTTCTCTGGTGGCCACGCGAGCGTTCTCGAGGCTACTTCCTTTGTTGACGCGGGTTTAGCGGCGGTCGGTTGTGGTTGGCAACTCCTGTAGCGGTGGCGACCGAGTGCCCAGCAGCAATTAACCGACCGCCCGCAGGCTGCTTTGACGCCACTTCGTTTATCGCAGAACTGACAACGCCAAGCCAAGGAGTTGCCGCACCGATTCCGAGCTCTTACCCGCTGCACGCTGACTAACTGCCAGCCCCAGCTGTTCATACAAATATCCAGCGGCCAGTTCCGCAGCAATGCCGCCGCTCCATTCGCCGCTGGCTGCTCCTTCCCTAAAAAGCCGGATGTAGCACTCAAGGAAGTGCGCTTCTATGCTGGCAAGCTTCGCTTGGGTCTGTACGCCAAATCGCGAGCGTGTGGTGCGCATCTTGACGAACAGGCAACCCACCTCCATTCGTGGATCTTGACTGGCAAAGTCGATCATGGCTTCGAGCTTGGTGGCAAAGCTGGCTGGACTTGAGAGCAAGGTTTCCAACGGCCGCAACACTGTCTGTGCATAGCGCTCGAGCACCGCTTCCGTCAGCCCATCTTCACTGCCGAAGTCTCGGTACAGAGAAGGCTTGGACACATCGGCCAGCACACAAATCGCGTTGACGGACACGGCTGCCCTGTCGTCTCTCCAATACGCGTTCATGGCCGCCTCGAGAACCTGCTCTCGGTTGCGTGTGATCGGACGACCGCGGCGGGCAGCGGGTTTGGTGTGTTCCATGGTAGCTCGATTGTACCAATCGGTACGAAAAAGAAAATCCGTACCTAGTGGTACGAAATGCGTGATACCATGCGGTACGAAATTCCGGTCGTCGGGTTTCGTCTTCATCAACAGGAGCTTCACGAAATGAACAATTCAAGCAATGTGGTCGTTATCACGGGGTGCAGCAGTGGCTTTGGCGAAGACGCCGTCAAGGCGTTCGCCGACAAAGGCTATCGCGTGTGGGGAACCCTGCGCGACGCGCAAGGGCGCAACGCAGCCAAGAGGGCGGCGCTGGAGGCGTACTCGAGTCGGATCTCGGTCATCGAAATGGACGTGACTGATGACGCTTCAGTCGCGGCGGCGTTTGAACAGATCCTGGCGCAAGGGCCGGTGGATGTGCTGATCAACAACGCCGGTGTCATGTACCTGGGCATCACTGAGGCCTTCAGCATCGCCCAGGCGAAGGAGCAGATGGAGACCAACTACTACGGCGCCATCCGCACCATGCAAGCGGTACTCCCGGCCATGCGAGCGGCCAGGTCGGGCCTGATCATAAACACGTCATCGTTGGTCGGCCAGATTTCACCGCCCTTCTTCTCGACCTACAGCGCCACGAAACATGCCCTGGAGGGCTATGTTCAGGGCTTGCGCTACGAGGTGTCGCCGTTTGGTGTTGATGTCGCCATCGTGCAACCGGGTCCGTTTGGCACCGGGCTGCTGGCTGGTGGCAAAGCACCGGAACGCAACGATGTGCTGGCCAACTACGGCGACCTGGCAGCTGTGCCGAATGCCATGGGCCAGCACTTTGCGACGTTCTTGCAAAGCGATGCCGCACCCAAGCCGCAACTGGTGGTCGATGCCTACCTGGCGCTGGCCGACATGCCCGCCGGCAAGCGACCCACACGCACGGTGGTTGGCATCACCTGGGGTGTCGACGAGATGAACGCAGCCAAACAGCCCATTCAAGACCGCGTCCTGAAAGAGATGCAACTCGATGGTGTCCTGGGCGGCACTGACGCCTGATTGTTGAATCACGAGCAAAACTGAGCCACTAAAGGGCGTCCGTCACGTCCAATTTTGAGCCACGTTATCCACCTACCCTGCTGCTTTTTGCAGCAGCGGGGTACAGGAGTGATCAACGTGAGCA
>JAGWLR010000176.1 GCA_028864885.1 Burkholderiales bacterium
ACACTGCTACTGCATCGCTCGGACACTCCTGCAGACACCATCGTGATCCGGGATCCCAGTGCAAGGCTGCTGAAGCCGGACAACACGAACCCAAGTCCATCTGGCCCTTCAGCCAACCACATCCGCGCCATGAAGGCTTTGCTGGTGGCCATGGCCTCGGACCGGGTACCTCCCGACGTGCGGGTCGAGGACGTCAACCGCCTCGTTCCCCTGTGGCTCGAAGCGAGGCTGTCCCTGATGCGCCGCTATGAAGGGCGAGGCCTGGTCGGCGAGAAATACCTGCTGCAAAACATCAGCCCGACCTTGATGGTGCTGGCCGAGCAGGAATTTGACCGCGAAGGCGCCCAGGTCATGGGCGTGTCCATCGAGAACCACAACCTGCAACCCGGAGAGACCACGAATGTGTTCGTGATCCGGCAGGAGGCCATGCGATGAACACGCCTTTCGACCAAGCAGCCAACGGCAGCGTCACCCGTTTGCCAGACCGCATCAAGGGGGCCATGGGCAGCGCCCTTCAAAGGCTATCGCCACGGCAGCGCCAGTACGTCACCCTGGCAGCCATCCTGGTGTGTGGTGTCGGCCTGCTGTGGCTCATCTTCGCCCTCACCGACACGCGCTCGCCCACCACAGACGCCAAGAACAACGGCAGCACGCAGCCTGCCACGGTCACCAACATCGGGGTGATGCCACCGGGACAACAGGTCAACCCGGTAGACCAATGGGTGGGCACCGCAGGGCGCAAGCTGGCGCAATACGAGAACGAGCGCGATGAGCAGAACCGGCTCAACAAGGACAGGCAGGCATTCGAGGCCCGCACCATGCAGCGCTTTGCCGAACTGGAGCAAAAACTCACCTCGGCCAGCCAGGCTACCAGCATGCCCTCGGCACCCAACACTGCGGCGGCGTCAAGCACACCCGCGCCCCCAACGATGCCACCGGCATCCAGCCTGCCTATTCCACCAGCTCCGTCGTCCACCGCGTCTACTCCGGCAAAGCTTCCGGGACAGAGCGTCAACATCCCTCCACCGTTGCCGCCCGGCACATCGCCCGCAGGCGCCATGCCCCTCGGTGATCCAGGCACGGCACCGCAGGACATCGCGCTCAATGCCCCGGTGTTGACCCGCGTTTCTCTGGTGGACAGAGAAACAGCCAAGGCTGCTGCAACAGGCACCACGGCAAGCACCACAAACAATGCCACGCCCGGATCACCGTCAACGGCTGACACCCGCACCGTCTCGACCTTCCTGCCCGTCAGCTTCACGCGCGGCACCCTGCTTGGTGGCCTGGATGCACCCACAGGCGGGCAGGCTCAATCCAACCCACATCCTGTCCTGATCCGGCTCTCGGACAACTCCGTCCTGCCCAACCGCTTTCGGGGGGAATACCGCGATTGCTTCGTGATCGCCGCAGGCTACGGCGACATCAGCTCGGAGCGAGCCTACCTGCGCACCGAGAACCTGTCCTGTGTCCGCCCGGACGGCGCCACGCTGGAAGTCAAGATCCAAGGCAGCATCTACGGTGAAGACGGCAAGGTGGGCATGCGGGGACGCCTGGTCACCAAGCAAGGCCAGATGCTGGCCAATGCATTGCTGGCGGGCGTGGTCAGTGGCATCGGCCAGGGCCTGGCAACTTCATCGACCACCTACAGCACCTCGGCCCTGGGCACGATCGCCAGCAGCGGTGGCAGCGGCAGTGACGCTTACCGCGCAGGCATCGGCACCGGTGTCGGCAAGGCCCTGGACCGCCTGGCCCAGTACTACATCAAGCTCGCCGAGAACACGTTTCCGGTGATTGAAATCGACGCCAGCCGCGAAGTCGATGTGGTGATCACCAAGGGCGTGCGCATCGACGTGCCCATGTCGGCCAACACGTACACCAGTACCAGCGGCACCCCCTCCATCACGCTGTCGCGCTCGGCTGAGCCCGCCCCCGAAGACCGCTACCTGAAAGCCGCCAATGATGACAACTACTGACATGCGCCCGCCTCTGCGAGGCGGGCTCCAGGCCGTGACGCTGATCTGGGCACTGTTCACGATGCTGGTCAATGGCACCGCCTGGGCTGGCACCCCGCCATCG
>JAGWLR010000103.1 GCA_028864885.1 Burkholderiales bacterium
TTGCGGTCATCAAAGCTCAGCAAGTTGACCCCATTCCTCAAAACAACGCCTATTGGGTCAAGATTGTTCAAACCACGCTGCCCCAAAACGTAGGGCTTAACGATTTGATTGGTGGCCATAACCCTTATGAAAATCTTGGCGTGGCCGCTCTTAACGACAAGCCGGAAACGGAAGTTGAATGGCAGGTTTTGCAACCAGGACGAGTTGATGAAGTTTCCAAATCACTGGATCTGAAGGGGAATCCATCTGCCGTCGTACGCTATCAGTTTTATAAATATTTGGGCACATTTGACGGAGAAGGACTAGTTGATCCGTCTGTGGCAGAAACTCCTACGGGTAACACGCTAACAGCATCGGTTGGCACATACGTTGGAGAACAAATTGCCGGCTTCAATGCTGTCGGAGCCGTACCCGAGCCAACTAGCTGGTTGCTTTCAACGATTGGCTTGTTAACAGTTCAACTCATTCGCAGGCGAGCAAAACCGCGCGTGAATCAAATCTTGTAATTCGCATCCATCCCGTGTGTATTCAGCCCCCGATCGGTCCGTCAATGGCCATGACGAGTGATGTGATCCACAGCGGATCGCATCGACTCATGCAACGCCTTGAGGGCAAACGACTGTTGGTGGATTTCGTTTTGGCTGCTGGCCTCGTCGGCATCGAAGCGCGGCTGCCTCACCTTGCATAAATCATCCGAGTGAGCGATGTCGTCGGCGTAGCGAGACAAGCGACTCAACGGTGCCACGATGCCCCGCATCAATTGCATGAAGACGAACACGGTCAAGCCAAACACGGTCATCACAGATAGCCAGAAGCCCCACGACTGTCTGGTGAGCGTGACCCCAAACGTGTTGTGCGGCACAGTGACCGACGTCACACCGACGATCTCCCCCAATTGATAGCCGTAGCCGCCACCTCGGGGATGCCCTTCCAACCCGCGGTATTTCATGCGAACAATGGCCGGCGCATCCTCTGGTCGACCATGGCAGGCCAGGCAATTCTTGTCCGCTCGCAAGGCACGCGCATAACGCAGCGTGTTGCCTTTGACCTTCCAGTATTCGGTGACCCCGGTTTCACGCATCACGCCCAAGGCTTCCAGATCGAACAGATCGGGCTGATTGGCCGGATTCATGAAGTTATCGCTGGTGATCCGAAACTTTGCCGAAGTGGGTGAATGCTGGACCTCATCCGAATAATCCGCCAAGGCCATGAACGGGTTCTTCTGGTGGAAGACGTAGTACGGCAGATCGGGGTCTCCGGGGCTTGGCAAGCCGACATACTCGCCCAAATAGCGCCCCACCTTGCCCACGTCTTCGTTGGCACGCCGACGTACGTACAGCCCCCCCTCCTTGGACACCATGTTGCGCAAGCTATCAGCCATGTCGGCCACGGTGCGCGAATGGGCCAGTTCGGCATTGCGCGAATTGTCTGCAGCCCAGAACAGGAAGGTGCTGGTCAGGGCTGCCATGATCATGATCATGATCAGCCAGGCCTGATCCATGATCTTCAGCCGCTTGAGACGACGCATGGGGCTCATTCGACCAGCCCCGCTTGCTTGAGTGCCGCCAGAAACTCTGACTGACGCCCGGGATTCATCAATCGCGACGACAGATCTGTCAGGTAAAAGTGGCGATCTCCCTGCCCGCGGCTTTCCATCGCCTCCAGGGCCTGCATGGTCAACAGGCGCGCGCCCAATGCGCCGGCGAAGCGCTTGAACACGTGGTTGACCTCTTCCATCCACGGATCACCCGCGGCGGTCACGATGCTGTCGGGGCCGGATCGATCAGATTCAGGCGATCCACGCTGCCCGCCTCGGCCCAAGACCTTCGCAGCCAAGACATCCGGTTTGCGCTTGATGAAGCCCTGTGCCCCGCACTTGACGATCCACTGTTCTTGAGGCAGTTGCCAGTGGTCGGCCATCAACCACACCTGAACGCCATCGAACTCGCGGCGGTCACGGATGTACTTCAAAAACTTCTGACCGGTCCAGCGATCTGGCAAGGCCCGAAAGTCAGCCACGAATTGATCCACGCGAGCAGCCAGATCCTGTAGCCGGGTCAAGGCCGCATCGCCCTGGTCAAACACCAGCACACGATGCCCCAAATGGCCCTTCAGACTGGGCTCAAACAGGGGCGGGTCAGTGGTGACCACCAGCGTCACTGGCCCCGATAACGGCTCGGGCGGCGACTGACGGGTCGACGCCACCACTTTCAACGCAGGACCCTTCTTCATTTCAGCGCAACGGTATCCACCGAGCCATAAATGGTGACCGGCGGAAGCTCACCGTAGTCACGCTCCAGGTCTGCCAGGGCGCCATCGACGGTGCGCCAGGCTCGTGGCTTCTTCTTGACCGTCAGCACCTGCACCAAGGTGCGAGGGCTCACGGCATACAAATACCACTCGGGTTTTTCGTTGGCTTCGGTTTCTCGAACGAGAAAGGGCTGGCTGATCGTGCCACCACGCAGCGAGCGCAGAAACTCCGCCCATTCCATTCCAAAAACAGCCACATCCATCGCCCAAAACCCTTTTTTTCGCACTGTGGAGCGTCTGCGGCCCCTCAACGTGAGTTTAGCGAAGGTTGACCCCTGATCGAGGGGTATCCGCGAGACAAGACGAAACAAAACTGCATTAGCATTAACAAAACCGCAGTTTTGAATCAGTTTTGAATTTCACTGCGCTCCGTTTTTGTTTGCTGTCATCGCGATTGGGCTAGGGAGGAACGGAGACATGGCGGTCTTGTGCCGTCATGTCTCCGTCTGGCCGGTTGGGCAGCCAATGCATCATCGATGCATCATGAATCACAAGGCGATCTGCCAGTCCATGTCTTCGTCAGTCTGCCGTTGCGGCAGCGGCTTCCACTTGATCGAGCACCCCATACTAGGAAACTGCTCGCCCGGCCCGTAGCCATAGTGCGCGATCAGCCGCATCGCATCAAACAACTCTCGCGGCGCATCGTCGGCCGCTGGCTCTTTGCGAGACTCATCCAGCCGCCCTCGGTATTGCAGACGCAGATCGGCGTCAAAGCCATAAAAATCGGGCGTGCAAACGGCGTCGTAGGTACGGGCCACGTCCTGCGTCACATCGTGCAGGTAATGAAAGGGAAAGAGCCATTCCTTCGAGATGGCCTTCATGCGCTCGAAGCTGTCTTCCGGGTAGGTGGACTCGTCATTGGCGTTGATGGCGATGGCATGCACGCCCAGCGGCAAAAGCTCCCGCACATCACGAATGATTCGGGGCAGGACGGCCTGAACATACGGGCAGTGATTGCAGATGAACATGACCAGCGTGCCGCGTGGGCCGGCCAGCTCGCGCAGGGTGTGCCAGCGCCCATCCACCCCCTTCAGACGAAAGGGTTCTGCTTTCCAGCCGATGTCGGCAATCGGTGTCGTCACAGCCATGTCGTTCACCTCAAGTCATCAAGCGGCCATGCGCTGCGCCAGGACATGGCGTGCCACATCAGCCAGGGTTGCAAAAACATGATCGGGCTGCGCGTCTTCGATCGGCTGCCCACCGTTGTAGCCATAAGGCATGACCCAAGCGGCCACGCCAGCACGCCGTGCGGTCTCCACGTCAATGTTGGAGTCACCGACATGCGCTGCGTTCAATTGGTTCACATTTAACGAATCAAGGCAATACCGAATGACGGAAGGGTCGGGTTTCTTCCGGGGTAGCGAGTCGCCACCTATGACGATCGGGAAGTAAGTCAGCAGGCCACTGACCTCCAATACCTTCATGGCGAAGCGGAATTCCTTGTTGGTGACGCAAGCCATGTGGATCCCGGCCTGCTGCAACGCATCCAACCCAGTCTGCACCGCTGGATAGAGTTCGCTGCGGGTGCCAGTGGTGGCGCTGTAATGATGCTCAAAGACGTGCATCACGCCGTCGTGATGCAGCAAACGGATCTTCTGCACCACCGCCGGATCGCCGCTGGCTTCAGCCTGACGCAAGAGGCCCATCATCAACTCACGCGTGCCGTGGCCGATCAGGCGGGTGACATCTGACTCGTCGCGGCGCGGCAAGCCGATGTCGGCCAGGGTGCGGTTGGCGGCTTCTGCAATTTCGCTGGCCGTGTCCACCAACGTGCCATCCAGATCGAAGGTGATGCATTGGATCATCGTGTGCCCTGCTCGCGTCATTGCAACTGCGCCCGACGGATTTCCATCAAGCGCAGGATCATGGGGGTGAGAATCAACTGCATGGCCAGATCCATCTTGCCGCCCGGCACCACGATGGTGTTGGCGCGTGACATGAATGAATCCGAGATCATCGACAGCAGATATGGGAAGTCGATGCCACGCGGGTTCCTGAAGCGGATCACCGTCATGCTCTCGCCTGCGGTGGGAATGTCGCGAGCGATGAAGGGGTTGGAGGTGTCCACCACCGGCACACGCTGGAAGTTAATGTCGGTTTCACCAAACTGCGGGCAGATGTAGTGAACGTAATCGTGCATGCGGCGCAGGATCACGTCTGACACAGCCTCTCGCGAATACCCGCGCGATTGGGTGTCACGGTGGATCTTCTGAATCCACTCCAGATTGATGATGGGCACCACACCGATCTTCAAGTCAACGTGACGAGCCACATCCACTTGATCGGTCTTCACACACCCGTGCAGACCTTCGTAGAACAACAGATCGGTGTCGACCGGCGTCTCCCGCCAACTCGTGAAGGTGCCGGCAGTTTGTCCGTGGGGTGCCGCTTCGTCGTCGTTGTGCAGGTAATAGCGGGTACGGCAGCGCCCGGTTTCGCCATAGGTACGGAACTGTTGCTCCAGCTCGTCCCACTCATTGGCCTGTGGACCAAAGTGGCTGAGATGGCGACCCTGTGCTTCGGCCTCGGCCATGTGGGCTTTCATCTCGGCACGGTTGTATCGATGAAAGGCGTCCCCCTCGATCACCGCGGCCCTCACGCCTTCGCGGCGAAAGATCGTGTCGAAGGTGCTCTTGACCGTGCTGGTGCCGGCACCACTCGATCCGGTGACGACGATGATGGGATGACGTCGGGACATAGCGGCACCTCAAGCCTGCGGTTGCACAAACAAAGTCCGTGTCTTGAATAACTGCCAGGACACGTTCTCGTGGGGGTCAGCGTGGTAACTGACAATGCGATCGATCTCGTCTTTCGAGCCCAGGATGACCGGCACTTTCTGATGCAGCACATCGGGGATCAGGTCAAGCAACTCGCTCGTGCCATTGATGGCACGCCCGCCGGCCTGCTCGACCAACAAGGCCATCGGTGCGGCTTCGTACATCAAACGCAAGCGTCCCGGCTTGATGGGCTCGCGGGTGTCACGGGGATAGAGAAACACGCCGCCCCGGGTCATGATGCGATGCACCTCAGCGACCATCGAGGCCACCCAGCGCATGTTGAAATCTTTCATGCGGGGGCCGTTTTCTCCCGCCACGCACTCGGCGATATAGCGCTGAATCGGCTTTTCCCAAAAGCGTTGATTCGATGCATTGATGGCAAACTCGCGCGTGCCTGAAGGGATCTGTACGCCCTCATGCGTGAGCACCCAGCGGGGTGACTGCAAAGGCGAGCGCTTATCGAGCGTGAAGACCAGCACGCCCCGACGGCAAGTCAGCACCATCAGTGTGGCCGGGCCATACAGAACATATCCAGCAGCCACTTGCTGGTGTCCGGGCTGCATGAAATCAGCATCGCCGGGGCGAGCACCACGGTATCGATGCGGCAGGATCGAAAAGATCGTGCCGATCGAGATGTTGGCTTCGATGTTGGAGGAGCCATCCAGCGGGTCATAGACCACCAGCAAAGGGCCGTGCTCAGCATGATGCGGTGAAGGCTGAACATGCTCTAGCTCTTCACTGGCCCAGCCAGCCACGTGAGGGCAATGGGCCAGGTTTTCACGCATGCATTCGTCGGCCAGCAGATCCAGACGCTTTTGTGCTTCACCCTGCGAGTTGACGGTGTCCGACCAGCCATGTGCCTGTGCCAGAGCACCTTGCGAGGCGATTTCGCCAATGCGTGCACAGGCATGGGCAATCACCTCCAGCGTGTCTGAAAGAACCGTCACAACATCGGGATGGCTGTCAGCCAGATTGGCCAACAAAGCGGCGCGGAGTTCGATCATGCGGACCTCCGCTCGGCTGGCGGCGCTTTGAAAAGGCGGCTGCCCAGGACGTCTTGTGCCTGCAAGGTGATCAAATCGTCTTTCGACAACACGCGGTCGCGCTCGGCAAACAAGCGACTGGCCTGCCGCAAACGGGCCCGATCCAGGGCGTTGCGCACACTGCGCGCGTTGGCAAAATGTGGCTGTTGCAGGCGGCGATTGAGGTAATCATCAAAGGCCTGCCGCGCCCCCAGACCGAACTGATATTGCTGCGACGTCAGCATCTTGTCAGCGATGCTGAGCAACTCGCCCACGTCGTAATCCGGAAAGTCCAGGTGATGCGCAATGCGCGAGGACATGCCTGGGTTGGACTGGAAGAAGGTGTCCATGCGGTCCTTGTAGCCCGCCAGGATCACCACCAAGTCGTCGCGCTGGTTTTCCATCACCTGCAGCAGGATCTCGATGGCTTCCTGCCCGTAGTCGCGTTCATTCTCGGGTCGATACAGGTAATAGGCCTCGTCGATGAAGAGCACCCCACCCATGGCCTTCTTGAGCACCTCTTTGGTCTTGGGTGCGGTGTGGCCGATGTATTGCCCCACCAGATCGTCACGGGTCACCGCGACCAGGTGGCCTTTGCGGATATAACCCAGGCGATGCAGGATCTCTGCCATGCGCAAGGCGACCGTGGTCTTGCCGGTGCCGGGGTTACCGGTGAAGCACATGTGCAGCGATGGATTCTGGGCATTGAGCCCGTGTGCGGAGCGCAGCTTGTCGATCACCAACAAAGCAGCGATGTCGCGGATGCGCGATTTGACGGGCACGAGGCCGACCAACTCCCGATCCAGTTCATCCATCACCGATTCGACCTGGCTTTGTGCCAGCACATCGGCCACGGTTTTCGGTTCAGTGACCGAGGCGGCGACATCGGTCACAGACTGATCCGCGTCAGCCGTGAGAACCGATGCGCCAGGAATGCGATACAACGGAGCAGTCACTGCAGGCCTCCTTCATTCAGTCGCGCAGGCCCGTCGACCGACGCTGGTAGCGTTCGCCTTCGGGCTCATCAGCGGAATACGATCGGATCGAATAGCGCATCGAGCGGCCATTGACCTCTTGACGCTCCAGCGTGAAGCCTGGCTCTGTGGGCGGGCGATGCACGATGAAGCTCATCACGATGGTCTCCACACCGCGGCTGGAATCAAAGGCCAGCAATCGGATGTAGTGCTTGGGAAAAGTCTCTCGGCAGGCGCGCATTTCCTGCACCACCCCGGCGGCATCGCGCAGGTCGAACATGGGGGCGCCGTACATCTCCCAATAGGTATTGCGAGGATGCGGGTCGTCGGTGTATTCCACGCTCCACGCATAGCCTTTGCGCAAGCCATAGTCCACCTGCAGGGCGATTTCTTCGTCCGTCAGATCGGGCAGGAACGAGAACTGGCCCTGGGTCAGGCGGCCGGTAGGATTGGTCATCATGGTGTGATCTCCTTACATCCCAACTGAGGGGGTGACGGCATAGTCCGATGTGTCGGTGGACGCATAGTTGAAGGTGATGTCACCCCAGGTGTCCAAGGCCTGTTGCAGCGGGGTGCAAAAGCGCGCGGCCTTTTGCAAGATGGCAGGGCCTTCTTCGCGGATATTGCGGCCTTCGTTGCGGGCCTTCACCATGGCCTCCAAGGCGACACGGTTGGCCACGGCGCCCGCCTGGATGCCTTGTGGGTGGCCGATGGTGCCGCCACCAAATTGCAGGATCACATCGTCGCCGAACAGGTCGATGAGCTGGTGCATCTGGCCCGCATGGATGCCACCTGATGCCACCGGCATGACCTTCTTGAGGTCAGCCCAGTCTTGGTCAAAGAACAAGCCACGTGGCAGGTCTTGCTGGGTGACGCTGTCGCGGCAGACGTTGTAGTAGCCCTGCACGGTCATCGGGTCGCCTTCCAGCTTGCCCACGGCAGTGCCGGTGTGCAGGTGGTCGCAACCTGCCAAGCGCAGCCACTTGGCGATCACGCGGAAGCTCACACCGTGCGACTTCTGACGGGTGTAGGTGCCGTGACCTGCACGGTGCATGTGCATGATCATGTCGTTCTTGCGGCACCAGTTGGCCATGGATTGGATGGCCGTCCAGCCAATGACCAAGTCGACCATGATGATGACCGAGCCCAGTTCTTTGGCGAACTCGGCGCGCTCGTACATGTCCTCCATGGTGGCGGCCGTCACGTTCAAGTAACTGCCCTTGACCTCGCCGGTCATGGCGCTGGCCTTGTTGACCGCGTCCATCACAAACAGGAAGCGGTCACGCCAGTGCATGAAGGGCTGCGAGTTGATGTTCTCGTCGTCCTTCATGAAGTCCAGCCCACCCTTGAGGCCTTCGTACACCACACGGCCATAGTTGCGGCCTGACAGACCCAGCTTGGGCTTGGTGGTGGCTCCCAGCAAGGGGCGGCCATATTTGTCCAAACGCTCACGCTCCACCACCAAGCCGGTCGGTGGCCCCTTGAAGGTTTTGACATAAGCCACGGGGATGCGGATGTCTTCCAGACGGCAAGCTTTGAGCGGCTTGAAGCTGAACACATTGCCGATCAGGCTGGCCGTCATGTTGGCAATCGAGCCTTCTTCGAACAGGATCAGGTCATAGGCCACCCAGGCAAAGTACTGGCCGGGGTTGTTGGGCACTTCTTCGACCTTGTAGGCCTTGGCCCGATAGCTGTCGCAAGCAGTCAGGCGGTCGGTCCACACCACGGTCCAGGTCGCGGTGGATGACTCCCCTGCCACTGCCGCAGCGGCCTCAATGGGGTCCACCCCTTCTTGCGGCGTGATGCGAAACAGGCAGATCACGTCGGTGTCTTTGGGCTGATAGTCCGAGTCCCAATAGCCCATCTGGCGGTACTTCAGAACACCTGCGCTGTAGCGCTTTTTCGCGTCGGTGATGACACCGTTTTCCACTGGCATGTTCATGACGAATCCTGTTTAACTGGGTTCAACACAAGGGGGGGTTGAACCCAATGTAGGACGTCATTCACATCAGGTAAATTCAAAAATAATTAGTCTTCAATTCAGCTTTTACTGAATTGAATGCGTGATTTTTCCACACTCACTCCCCCCTAAAGTGAACTCGGCCCCCTGAACTTGGGATACGAGGACTTCGGCCGTCAGGGTCTAATCAGACGCAAACACAGCCCCTCAGGAGCCTCCCATGTCTTTCTCGCCCCGGTTCGCAGTCGCCCTGCTGGCCCTGCCTTTGTCGGTTTATGCCGCAGACACCGCCAGTTGGACCAATTGGACAGATCTCAACCACGGCACCCTGACTCAGAACGGCAGCACCATCAACGTAGGCTACAGCGGTTCCGCCTTCGCGCTGGACCATGGCTCGTACTTCTATGACGTGCCGACCTCGTTCACCAGCGCCGACATCACCAACACCCCTGGCACAAACGGCACGCTCGAGATGGCTGGCGGTGGCAGCACCGTTCAAACCTTCACGTTCTCTCAAGCCGTGATTGACCCGGTGATTGCTCTGTACAGCTTGGGGCAGCCTGGCTTGGCTGTGCACCTCGTGTTTGACACCAGCAATTTCAGCATCACCAGCTCAACGGCCAACGGTCACTGGGGTGGCGGCAGCATCACCCAGTCGGGCAACACCATCACCGGTATCGAAGGCAATGGCTTGCTGCAATTCAAGGGCAGCTTCACCAGCATCAGCTTTGCCACCCCAGACTACGAGTACCACTACGGCGGCACCGTGGGTGCGCCGCTTGCAGCCGTTCCCGAGCCAGAAGCGGCCGGCATGGCCCTGGCGGGATTGATGGTCGTGGGCACTTTGCTGCGTCGCCGCCGTCAGGCCTGAAGCGCCCCGCACGCCAACCCTCATCGCTCAGCGCGGTCCGGCCACCACCGGATCGCGCTTTTCTTTTGTCTGGGCAGGGGTTACAACCACTGCGGAATGCCGGTCAACTCAGGTAAATTTAAAATTTACCCACCACAGATTCAGGGATGACTGAATGAGGCGCGTGACATTTCGGCAGCTGAGGGTCTTCACCGAAGTGGCTCGGCAACTCAGCTTCAGTCGCGCTGCAGAGTCCTTGCACCTCACCCCCCCGGCGGTGACGATGCAGGTCAAGGAGTTAGAGAGCCATATCGGTCTGCCCTTGTTCGAAAGACAAGGCCGGCAGATCTCGCTGACCATGGCGGGCGAGTACTTTCTGGTCTACGCCAAGCGAATGCTGTCCACCATGAAGGACGCCGAAAACGTGATGGCGCGCTTCAAGCGCGTGGAGACCGGCGTGCTGACCATCGGCATGATCAGCACGGCCGGGTACTTCATGCCGGCGCTACTGGCGCAATTTCAGCGGGAACACCCCGGTGTCGATGTCCGACTGGACATCGCCAAAGACCTCGACACGCTGGTGCAACGGATGCAGGCCAACGAGGTCGACCTCGCTGTCACCGGACGCCCGCCCAAGGAGTACGCCCTGCGCTCGGAGCCCTTTGCGGGTCACCCGATGGTCTTCGTGTGTCCGCCCGGCCATCCCTTGCTCGGCGTCGGCCATCCGCCTCTGCAAGCACTGGTTCACTATCCCTTGATTGCCCGCGAGCCGGGTTCCGAGGTGCGTTACGTCCTCGATAAATACCTGCGCGAGAAGCGCTTGGCCCCGATCATCGCCATGGAGGTGGCCAGCAGCGAAGCCATCAAGTCTTCCGTGATGGCTGGCATGGGCATCGCGCTG
>JAGWLR010000104.1 GCA_028864885.1 Burkholderiales bacterium
GCCTCCTGGCTGCACTCAGGAAGGCCAACCCCAGCACGCGCTTCACCCAGGTGCTGCCTTCACCCATCAGCGGGCTGTACGAAGTCTGGATGAACGGAAACGTGGCCTATGTGTCGGCCCGCCAGCCGCGCTACTTCGTGTTCGGCCATGTCTTTGACACACAGACCATGACCGACATCACCGGGCCACGGCTGGCCCTGGCGGCCAGGCAGGGCGCGATGGCACCCGCTACGCCTGCCGCAACAACATCGGCATCGACATCCGCGCCAATTGCCTTTGACCAACTGCCACTGGCGGACGCCATCAAGACCGTGCGGGGCAACGGCCAGCGGCAGATCGCCGTGTTCAGCGACCCGGGCTGCGGTTACTGCAAGCGACTGGAACCGGAGTTGGCCCGGATCGACAACGTCACGGTCTACACCTTCATGCTGCCCTTTCAGGGTGAGGCCAAGCCCATCGCCATCTGGTGCGCCCCGGACCGGACTCAAGCCTGGCAACGCTACATGGTGCAGGGCGATACCACCGTGATCAATGCCCCAGGGCGATGCGATCACCCCGTGGCCCGCAACCTGGCTTTGGCGCAGCGCCTGGGCGTTCAAGCTACACCCACCCTGATCTGGGCAGATGGCAGCCGCACCGAAGGCTACGTCGATCACCAGGTGATCCAGGCCCGCCTGAAACCGTCCACTCTGGAGGTTCAGCCATGAACGCCCCTGGTCACCTCACTGCCCGCGCCCACCCCGTACGACCGATCTGGCTTCTGGGTTGCCTGCTGCTGAGCTTGTCGGGTTGCATGAACCTCTCCGGCCTGGGCGGCAGCTCCGACTACGCCTGCAAAGCCCCGGACGGGGTGACTTGCACTTCGGTATCGGGCACCTATGCCAACGCCGTGCAGGACAACCTGCCCGCCCAGGTGGCCAAGCGCCGCATGGCCGCCAAATCCAATGGCGAGCCAGGCACCAACGCCGCACCCGGGTCACCACAACCTCGCCTTGCACCAACGCTGGCGTCCGCCAAAGCCGCTGTCCCACCCGTGGTGCAGTCCCCCAGCCTGGCGCTGCCCCTGCGCTCATCGGCCCGGATCCTGAGGCTGTGGTTCAAGCCCTGGGAAGACGCGGACCGCGACCTCTACGACCAGGGCTATGTCTATGTCCAGATCGATGCGGGTCAATGGCTGATCGACCACGCACAGCGCCAGATCCGTGACGCCTATGCGCCCATACGACCTCCGATGGGAGCCACCGTCAAACCCGCCACGCCAGAACGGAGCACATCGCCCATTCGGCCCGCAGGCCAGCAGCGCCTGTCGCCATACACCCCGGACAACTCGGACACAGGGCCCCTGCTGCCGCCTACCGACAGCCTTGACCCCAGCAACTGAACCTCCTTCAAAGGTTGCGCCATGCCCACCACCTCAGCCACAGCCACCTCAACGGTCACGACAGCAGTCAGCGTCTCCATGGACGCGGCCCGTACCGTGCGCAGGCCCGCACGCCCAGGCCTGTTCGAAGCCATGGGCCTGGGCGCACCGCCTGACACACCGGCAGAGCAATTCGCCGCATGGCTGCCCTACTCCGCCTACCTCGCCGAAGAAAAGATCTTCGTCAACCGCGATGGTCTGGGCTTCATGCTGGAGGTCATGCCGCAGTCGGGCGCGGATGAACGCATGGCCGAGGTGCTGATCTCGCTGTACGCCAACTGCCCGACGGGCACGGGCATCCAGTTCCACCTGTTCGCATCACCCCATGTGCGCGGCCAGTTGCGCCGCTATGCCAACTTGCGAGTGGAAGACGAGGATCAGGCCGACAAGGCCAAACACTGGGGGAGACCTGCCCGCAACGACAACCTCTTCCACACCCTGGCCCGCCAACGCGTGGGCCACCTGCTGCGCGGCGCGCAATCCTCGCTGACCTCGGGCTTTCACTACACGATCCGGGACTTCCGCCTGATGCTCAGCGTCACCCTGCCCGGTGACGCCCAGGACATGACCAAGCGCGAAGAGGTGATGGCCCAGCGAGAGTCCATGGCCTCCACGCTGCGTTCGGCCTCCCTGCCCAACCGTGTCTGCGACGCCGCTGACCTGATCAACTGGTGCGCGCTGTTCACCAACCCTGACCGCATCTCGCAGACCGACGCTCCTGACCTGCACTATGACGACGGACGCGAATTGCGCGACCAGATCATCGACTTCGACACCATCCAGGATCCCACCCCCAGCGGCCTGCGCCTGTGGAAGGAGACCGGATCGGACGAACTGGAGGCGCGCTTTTACTCCATCAAGTCCTTCCCGGAGCGCTTCGCCCTTTGGCAGATGGGCTCGCTGATCGGCGACCTGATGCAGCCCGCTCTGCAGTACAGCGCGCCCTTCTTGCTGACCATGGGCGTGCATGTGCTCGACCCCAATGCCACCAAGGCCACGGTCACCGCCAACCATGTGCGCGCCACGCAGAACGCCAAAAGCAAGATGGCCGACGTGATGCCGGACGTGGGCAAGAAGCTGCAGGACTGGACCGCCGCAGCCCAGGCCATCGACACCGGTGGCAGCCTGGTCAGCCTGTACCACCAGTTGGCCATCTTCTCGCCACCACGCAAGGCGGTGGCGGCCCACGAAGCAGCCAACGCCATCTGGCGTGGCCGGGGCTTTCAGCTCAACGCCGACGTTTACATGCACCGCCAGGCGATGCTGGCCAGCCTGCCCATGACCCTGACGCCACGCTTCCATGGCGATCTGGCCAAGATGCGCCGCGTCTCGCGCAAGACCATGGCCAACGCCATCCACCTGGCGCCCCTGATCGCCGAGTGGCGCGGCACACGCACACCCGCCCTGGTGTTCGGTGGGCGCCGTGGACAGTTGATGACCCTGGACATCTTCGACAACGACCTGGGCAACTACAACTTCGCCATCATCGGCGCACCGGGTTCGGGCAAGTCGGTGCTGATGAACGAGATGGCCTGGTCCTACCGCGCCATCGACGCCAAGGTCTGGATGCTGGACCTGGGCCGCTCCTTCGAGAAACTGTGCCGCAAGGCCAAGGGCACCTACATCGAGTTCCGCCCCGATGTGGACATCTGCCTGAACCCCTTCACCAACATCGTTGACATCCACGAGGACATCGACATGCTGGTGCCGGCCATCTCCAAGATGTGCTCCATGCAGCACACGCTGGAAGAGGTGCAGTACAAGGCCATCTCGGCCATGGTGCTCAAGCTGTTCGCCGAGCACGGCAACGACCTGACCATCACGGCGCTGCGCGAGGCATTCAAGACCGGCAACATCGAAGCCCTGGGCCTGGTCAACGACCAGCGCATCAAGGACCTGGCCGTGATGCTCAACCCCTACACCCGAGGCGGCCAGTACGAGCGCTTCTTCGAGGGGCCCAGCAACGTCGATTTCAGCAACGACTTCATCGTCATCGAAAACGAGGAACTCAAGCGCCGCCCCGACCTGCACGCCGTCGTCAACATCCTGCTGCTGCACCAGATCACCGGCGAGATGTACCTCAGCCGCAACCGGCGCAAGGTGCTGTTCATTGATGAGCTCAAGCAGCAACTGGGCGACATCGGGGCCGATGACCCCGTCAAGGCCGCTGTGATCGAAGAAGCGGCCCGCCGGGCCCGCAAATACGGCGGGGCCTTGGGCACGGCAACTCAGAGCGCTGACGACTTCTATGGCTCGGCCCAGATGGAAGCCGCGTTCAACTGCTCGGACTGGGTGTTTCTGTTGCGCCAGAAGCCCGAATCCATCGAGATGCTGGACCGCAAGGGCCGCCTGACCATGGATGAGCCCAAGAAGCGCTTGTTGAACTCACTGAGGACCGAGGCGGGCGTGTACTCCGAGCTGTACATCTCCTCCCCGGTGGGCGAAGGCGTGGCACGCAACATCCTGGATCCAGCCACACACCTGCTGTTTTCCAACAAGCTGGAGGACAACGCGCCCATCGACGAGCTGCGTGCGCAAGGCCTGAGCATCGATGCCGCCATCACCGAACTGCTGCGGCGCCGGGGGCACACCGTATGAAAGCCCCTGATTTCATCCCTGCCCTGGTGCAACTGCTGCTCACCCTGATCGTGGTCGCTGCCGCCTTGCTGCTCTATGACCGCACGGTGGTCCGCCCAGCGCTGCGCATCGGCATGGTCGATGTGGCCGAGGTGTACCGGCAAAAGGAAGCCGAGTTCACACAACTGCTCACCAAGGCGGGCTCGGAAGACGATCGGCAAAAAGCCATGCTGATGGCACGCACGTTCGCCCAACGCCTGCCCATTGCGCTGGAGGAATTGCCCCGCGACTGCGCATGCCTGGTGATGCTCAAAGGCGCTGTCGCGGGGCCGACACCCCATACCGTGGATCTGACGGCCCAGTTGCGCCAGAAAGTGGGGATGCCATGACCTTGCAGATCGTCCGCATCCCGCCGCCCTTGCCATGGCATGTGCGCCGCTATCGCCAAGCCCGGCAATCCTGTTCCGAGCAACTGGCCCACATGCGTCGCCGCTGGTACCTCTACCTCCCCGTGTTCGCCATCTGGGCGCTGGCCTATGTCCGGCTGTTCCTGGATCCCACCCCGCGCCTGCCCATTGTCTTCAACTGGACGCCCAGCCTGCCTTACCGCGTGGCCTATCGGGTGACCTGTACACAGTCTGCGCCGCCCACCTTGCACCGTGGCGACTACATCCTGTTTGCCTTCGCTGGCGATGCGCAGCAGCTCTACCCGGGCCTGCGCGGTCAGCCCTTCTTCAAGATGGTCAGGGGCCTGCCTGGTGACACCGTCACTGTCCAAGACCGCAGGGTGTTGATCAACGGCGAGGCGGTGGGGCATGCCAAGTCTCAGACCTTTGACCACCGCGCGCTTGATCCCATTCAGCCCACGGTGATCCCACCGGGCAGCTACTACGTCCAGGGCAGCAGCCCCGACAGCTTTGATTCGCGCTACCGCAGCAGCGGTCTGGTTCGTGCCGAACAAGTCATCGGGCTTGTCCGGCCCCTGTTCTGAGGAGCATGACATGCAAGCCTGTCCAAGCCACCTCCAGCAACACGGCAATGGCCGCAATGACGTGCGCCACTCGGCGCCTCGCTTGATCCTGTGCATCTGGATCGCTGGCTTGGCATCTGCAGCCCACGTTCAGGCCCAGACCACGACCAAGCGGCCGGCCCAGCAACTGGCCGAAAGTCGCGCCCACAGCAGCCCCGTCACTCAAAGCACCAGCACGCCTGCGTCCACGCCAGACGACGTGCCACTGGAGGACTACCTGGCACTGCTGGCGCAAATCTCGCCTGCCGCCCGCGACGGCGCCCAGGCCTATTTGCAGGCGTTCGCGCAACGCTGCGGGCGCCCCCTCACTGCACTGGAGTTGCGCAAGGCCATTGCCCAGGGCAGCGGTGACCCTGTCCTCATGGCCATGGTCAGTGCCAGCCACCCCAACCAATTGCCGCAGCGTGACGCCCTGCTGAACCAACTCTCTCAACGCATCCGTTGCGACGGTCAGGGTCAGCCATGAAACCCAGGGGCCCACATGTGATGGTGATGGCCTGCCTGCTGAGCATGGCATGCGCAGGTGTCGGCTCATGCGCTTGGGGCGTGGACCTGGGCAGCATCGGTCCAACCTACCCGATCAGCGAAGCCAACCTGCTGGACTTCATCACGCAACGCCTGCGAGAAAAACAAGCCAGTGGTGAACTGGCTCGACTGCAGGTGCAAGCCCGTGAGCGCGGCATTCAAGCCGTGCGCCAGCCACAGCCTGTGGCAGGGCTGCGCACCACACAACAACCGCGCACCTACTACTTCGATCCCAGCTTCACCCTGGATCGCAACATCCTGGATCCCCAGGGGCACTTGATGTTTGCCGCTGGCTCGCGCCACAACCCGCTGGACGTGGTGTCCCTGTCCAGACACCTGCTGTTCTTCGACGCCCGTGATGCACGGCAGGTGAGGCGTGCACGGGAGTTGATCCAGCGCTACCGGGGCCAGGTCAAGGCAATCCTGACCGCTGGATCCTATCTGGACCTGATGAAAGCCTGGCGCACGCCGGTTTACTACGACCAGCAAGGCGTGCTGACTCGGCGCCTGGGCATCGCACAGGTGCCCGCCCTGGTCTCTCAGGAAGGCAAGCGACTGCGCGTGGATGAGTTGGAGGTGACGCCATGACCCGGACCACGCCAAACGCCAGATTGCGCCCATCGTGGGATCACATCGCGGCGATCCTGTTGATTTGCTGGCTGGCCATGACCAGCCCGCACAGCCACGCGGCGGGCATTGCGACCTGCACCGGCAAGTTCCCAAACCCCGTCACAGACATCTGCTGGAGCTGCATCCTGCCCATCAGCCTGGGCAGCATCCCCATCGCCAACTTTGGCGGCCAGGAAGACATTGCCAACCCGGGCAGCCCTGTGTGCAGTTGCGGCGTGAACCCGGTCATCGGTTTGTCGATCGGCTTTTGGGAACCGGCTCGCCATGTCGAAGTGGTGCGCAAACCGTTCTGCCTGACCTCACTGGGCGGCATCGATCTGAACCCAGGCCTGCCTGCCCCGGAGGCCGCACGCTTCACCCACGCTGAAGGCGACGGCGATGGCGGCAGCTTCTACCAGGCCCATTTCTATGTGAACCCGATGCTCTATTGGCTGGAGGTCGTGACCGACTTCCCCTGCCTGGAAAAGGGCGGCTTCGATCTGGCCTACCTCACCGAGGTCGATCCGCTGTGGAACGACGACGAGTTGACCCTGATCCTCAACCCCGATGCGGTGCTGTTCGCCAACCCCATCGCGATTGCCGCTTGCGCCGCCGATTGCGTGGCCGCCTCACTGGGCTTTGGCATCAAGGAATTGTTCTGGTGTGCCGGATGCCAGGGCGGCATTTACCCACTGGATGGCCAGGTGCCCTACCACCTGGGCGGTGTTCGCACAGCCGTTCTGCTGGCCCAGCGCCTGACCGCCAAGATGCACCGCGAGTTGATCGCATGGGGGTGGCATGGCACGCCCGGCCTGTGTGGCCCCTACTTCGAGCCCGTCATGGACAAGACGGCCTACAAGACACAACTCACCTACCCCATCCCCAACACCGAAAAGGACGGCGGCAGGTGCTGCCAGCCTTTCGGGCGCAGCACGGTGATCTGGGGGGCCGGCAAGGAGTACCCCGTGCGCGGTGAAGACTTCGCCTTCATGTTGTTTCGCAAAAGGAACTGCTGTGTCGGCTTCTGACTTTCATCAACCTTCACGCTGGGGCTTCGGTCTTGGCCTGTCCATGCTGCTTGCGCTGAACGCGCAGGCCCAGACCACACCGGTCATCACCGAAGCAGACATGGCTCGGGCCAGGCGCGCGCAACCCACCATCACGGACCAGGACATCGAACGTGCTCGGAAAACGCACGGCGTGCCCAGCGCCGCAGACTTGGAACGTGTGCCCAACACAGCGGGACCAAGAATTGATGCGCTCCCGCAGCCCCAAGCCAAAGCGCCTGTGGACCTCGAAGCGCTGTCCAAAGCCTACGCCCTGCAGATGAAAACCGCCCAGCCTCCCGGCACCGGGGTGGGCAAGGACATGAGTGGTGGCCCGATCCTGATGGTGTTCATCAGCCTGTCGATGCCCGAGGCCACGCTCAAGAGACTGGTCAGCCAAGCGGCACGTGCCAAGGCATCCCTGCTGATCAGAGGCCTGCTCAATGGCTCCCTGCGCGACACACTCACGCGAACACAGGCATTGTTGGCGGGTCAGTCGGTGGCCTTCCAGATCGATCCGCAAGCCTTCGAGCGCTACGCCATCACACAGGTGCCCAGTTTTGTGCTGGTGCGTGAGGGCGCTGACAGCACGCCCTGTGGTGATGGCGGCCGAGGTAGTTGTGCGCCTCCCAATGACTATGTCCGCCTGGCCGGAGACGTGAGCCTGGACTACGCCCTGGGACACATCCAGCACCGTACCCCCTGTTTCAGTAAGAACGCCAGTGCCTTCATCCAACGGCTCAAGGGTTAGGGATCGTCATGCTGCGCCGATTCGTCACCTGCTTCACCCTCTGGTGCTTCGTCACGACGCAGACGATGGCCCTGGCTGGGCCACACGAAGAAGGCACCGCCGCTGGTCAAGCGGCCAACCCGGTGATTCGGGGCACGGTCAGCGCCCCCAATGCAACGGCCAATGTGCCGGGATACACCCGCACGCCCGCTGAGGCGGCCTACTACGGCCAACCCAGTCTGTCAGGCCCGGCCAACGCGCGCCTCACCGCCTGCACCGGCACGCCCGATGACCCGGTGTGCCAGGCCCAACGCGGCGCGCTCAACTCGGCCAACACGCCACGCACAGCCATTTCGCCTTACGACCCCGCTGTCATGGGTGCACGCGATATCGCAGCCAACCCGACACTGGCCCTTGGCAGTCTCTCCTCGTATTACAGCGGGTGCGCCACCGCCGACATCACCACGCCAGCAGGCGCGGTCACCAAACAGTGCCAGCGCTACAACGGCGTGGGCAACTACGCCACCCGGCGGGATCTGACGGTGCAAGTCGAACTCGTCCCCAGTTGCACCGCTGGCGACTGGTTTGCGCATGGTCAGGCCAATCGCAATGGTGCCGACTACATGGTGGCCGAGGCCCAGTGCCGCATCCGCACCGACCAGTTGCAGCAATTTCGCTTCTATGCGGCTGGAGGCAATGGGGCCTGCATCGGGTGGCAGAACCTGGAATTGGCCAGCACGCCAGCCACCCAACCTACATTCGTCACCGACCTCTCACCACACTGGGGTGGCCATTGCTGGCGCCCCTTCAAGGTGGTCATGATGCCTGGATCCGGCTGCTCATCTGGCCAGTGCAACTACAACTTCCAGTTCGGCACGCCGGTCTATGCCTGCCCAACCGGCACCGTGCGCGGCGACCAGTTGCAGGCCTACTGGTCCAGCCGCATCCAATCGGCGGGCCCGGCAGATCGCTGCTTCACGCTCACCATGCCCCGCCCCCGCGTGGGCTGTGACAGCGGCCCCTCCGTCGCGATCAGCCGCACAGAGACCCGCTGCGCTCAGGATGCGGGCGCGGCCAACCTGGTCGGCGCTTCTGGCTGGAGCATCCCCTTGTCCTTCCAGCAGCCCACCATGAACCACATCGAAACCGATGTCTGGGATGACAAGAGCGCCTCACTCGAAGCAGGCGGACGCTGCACCGTCACCACAGCCGACAGGTGCGTGGATGGCCCCGCCACCAAGGTGATCGATGGCCGAGCCGTCACCCGCGCTTGCTGGTCCTACGAGCGCACCCTGTCTTGCACATCCGGTGCCCTCACAGACGAATGCGCGCCCTTGGTGAGCCAAGGCTGCACGCCGGGCAGCAGCACCTGCAAGCAAACCAACCCTGCCACAGGCATGTGCGAGGTCTACCAGGACAGCTACACCTGCCCAGCCGCCGCTCAAACGATCACGACAGCCACCAACTGCCCATCCAATGTCTTTTGCCTGGGGGACAGTTGCTTCAACACGAGCTACACGAACGACGCGGACTTTGCCCGCTCCATGTCGATGCTGGAAGCCGCCCGTGAAGCCGGTGTGTACCTGGACACCAAACTGATGCAGGTGTTCAAAGGCGAAGGCAACCACTGCCGAGACCGTCTGTTCAAAGATTGTTGCGACTCGGACAGCGCCGGGGCTGGGATGAGCAACCAGAGCACCTTCGGCGTGGGCTCACGCCTGGTCTACGACGTGCTGATGAACTCCGAGAACCGGGAGTTCATCTACCAGGGCATGTCCGCACTGCTCACCAGCGGTGGCTTCAGCGGCTCCTTCACCAGTTACGGCGTCACCGTGGCCGTCAACGGCACCGCTCTGCCCGCCGGATCGTCGGTGCTCTATGCAGGCGACAGCATGGTGGTCGCGTTCGATCCCTGGTCGCTGGCCATCGCTGTGGTGATCTACATCGTCATGTCGATGATGTCGTGCAACGAAGAAGAGGGCAAGCTGGCCATGAGAGAAGGCGCGGGGCTGTGCCACGCCACGGGTTCGTGGTGCTCATCGTGTCTTCGCGTTCTTGGTGCCTGCGTGTCCTGCCTGGAGCACACCACAGGCAAATGCTGCTTCAACAGCAAGCTCGCCCGGATCGTCAATGAGCAGGGGCGCATGCAGATTGGCAAGGGCTGGGGCAGCGGCCAGAACCCCGACTGCTCAGGCTTCACCATCCCTCAGTTGCAAAGCCTGGACTTCGCGGCGATGGACCTCACCGAGTTCTACGCCTCGATCGTGCCCAACAACCCGAACCTGGGCGCCATCCAAAGTGGCAACAGCGCCAAGGTGCCCAACTGCTACTACGGACAGGGGCGTTGCCAATGACACAGCACCTCATGACACTGATCAAGGTCAATGCCATCACGGCGATGGCGATGGCATTTGCATTGACTTGCCAAGCACAAACACAAGCGCATACGCCTGAGAGGACGCCCGAAACGTCCGTCGGTCGAATGCCCGTCAAAGACGCCAGGGTGCTGATGGTGATGGCACTGCAAGCGCCAGACGGAAAAGCACACGGCACCCTGACAGGCGAATCTGCCGACGCCATCAGCCAGCGCTTCAAGGCCAACACCCCCATATCGATCGACGTCACCACCGACAAGCGCTACCGCCAGCCTGGTTGCAGCCGCCTGAAGGTGACCTTCTGGCAAGACGGTGTCTGGCTGCCTGGCGCCCAGGCCCCTCGCAAACAATCCATCGATTTCGGGATCAACTACTGCCTCGATGGCATGCCGCCCAAGTCGCTGCAATGAGGAGATCAACATGCCTCGCCCATCTCCGTCCTCTCGCTCAGGTCTTTTCAGACGCCTTGCC
>JAGWLR010000105.1 GCA_028864885.1 Burkholderiales bacterium
TGGCCGATGACATTCTGGGACTGCATCGTGCACGACAGGCGCTGGACAGCGGCAAGCCCCTGCCCATGGTCTTGCGCGAGCAACGCGTCTGGGGCCCGCGTGAGCGGCTTTACGAACGCATCCTGCCGCGCACGAGAGCGGCCAGCCTCATCCGTCTGGTAACGGCCGCGAGCACGGTCGACGGCATCGTCAAAGGCCTGCGCCACCCCCAATGGCCGCAAGACCCCTGGGAAGCGTTGCGGCGCCTGGCTCTTCAGCTGGCCAAGGTCGCGCAAGGACAAGATTCGGCACGCGCGTGAACTAGCGCACGAAATGAGCCCGATTCCCGGGCCTCATGCCACAAGTGACTCCATCAAGGGTTCGGTACCTTTGCCGATAACCCTAAGACCTGCATGAGCGCTTGGATTTTCAAAGGCATGGTTATGGACGCCGTCGAAAAAGCAGTCAAACCGACATCCGTCATTCCCGAATGGTGCAACCCCTCCCTGTTGAAGGAGGCTGCCCACCCCTTGCCCGCCAGCTCTCGCATCGATTGGCTGCAACCCGCCATGAGCATGTGGTGCGCAGACGGGGCCTCGGAGCGCCCTGACGCGCCTCGTGTCTTCACGCCCCAGCTCAACAGCTGATCCGGCGCCAGCCCCTATCCCCTATCGCGCGACGACCGGCATGCGCTTCCCTCAGTTCAATCCCCGGCGGCTGCAAGCCCGCATCGTGGTGGTGTACCTGGGCATGCTGCTGCTGGTTCAGGCCATCAGCTACTGGTTCATCCAAGACAGCCTCAGCCGCAACGCCCGCGCCACCATCCACACCGAATTGACCAATGGCCAGAAGGTGTTCAAACGCCTGCTGGCGCAGAAGACCGAAAACCTGGAGCAAGCCACGCGGGTGCTGGCATCCGACTTCGGCTTTCGTGCCGCAGTGGCCTCGGGCGACCAAGCCACCATCGAATCGGCCCTGATCAACCACGGCAACCGCATTCAGGCCAATGTGGCCATCTTCACAGATGCGGCCTTTCAGCTCAAAGCCAGCGCCACGCCGATCAACGGCCAATCGTTGATCAAGGCGGTCAAAGCCTATGCTCTGCAAAGCAAGGAGCAAGGACACCGGGCTGAGCAAATCGAGGTCATCGACGGTCAACCCTATCAAATCGTGGCTGTGCCCATCAAAGCGCCCAACGTGATTGGCTGGGTCGGGATGGGCTTTCGGGTATCGGACCAAGTGTTGAAGGACCTGAAAGACCTGTCGCAATTGGATGTGGCCCTGCTGCTGCAGAAGGATTCGCAGCACTGGACCGTGTCCGCCTCGACCATGCCGTCGACGCAAGCCGCCCAACTGGGAACGGCCTGGCCCGCAGCGCGCTCGGGACCGGGGCAAGACCTGGCCTTGCTGGTGAACCATGAAGAGTTCAGCGTCATGCCCATGGCCTTGCCTGACAGCCACGGCGAAGCCCCGGCTGTGGCGCTGCTGATGGAATCGGTCGCTCAAGCGACCGAACCCTACAACCGACTCAAGCTCAGCCTACTGATCCTGACAGGGCTGGGAGCCGTGGTGTTCGCACTGGGCAGCGTGTTCACCGCCAAACGCATCACCACACCGCTGCGCATCCTGTCAACCTCGGCGCGCCGCTTGGAACATGGCGATTACGGCGCACGCGTTGAGGTCGCATCCAAAGATGAAATCGGCGAGTTGGCCCATTCGTTTGAAACGATGCGGCAGGCCATCCAGGCCCGTGAAGGTGAAATCCGGCGGCTGGCTTACCAGGACTCGCTAACCGACCTGCCCAACCGAGAACAGTTCCGAGCTGATTTGCGACAAGCCATTGGGCGCGCCCGCTCTGAAGGGGTCCCCTGCACGATCTTGCTGATGGACCTGGATCGCTTCAAACACGTCAACGATGTGCTGGGACACCGCTTCGGTGACCGTTTGCTGCGCTCGGTGGCCGAACGCCTGCGCGGCGAAGCTCTCGACCCGGAAGACGTGCTCGCTCGACTCAGTGGCGACGAATTCGCCATCCTGCTGCCTGGCACCAGCCCCCATGCGGCCACCTTGCTGGCCAAGCGCATCCTGCAAGCCTTCGAGCGCCCATTCACCTTGGACGACCACACCGTCGATCTGAGTGCCGGCATCGGCGTCGCCTGCAGCCCCGAACATGGCATGGATGTCGACATGGTGATGAGCCGCGCCGAAATCGCCATGTATGCAGCCAAGCAAAAGCAATCCGGCTGTGTGACCTACCACGCTGGCCTCGACTCGACCAGTGAAGAATCGCTGACCCTGATCAGCGAACTGCGCACGGCCATCGACAAAGACGAACTGCGCGTCTACCTGCAACCCAAGGTCAATTTGCAAACTCAGCAATGCGTGGGGGCCGAGGCCCTGGTGCGTTGGCAACACCCGACCCGCGGCATGGTGCCCCCGATGAACTTCATCCCGTTTGCCGAGCAGACGGGCTTCATCCGACTGATCACCCTGTGGATGATCGAGCAAGTGACCAAGCAGGCCGCCCAGCTTGAATCCCTGGGGCTGGACTTGAAGATTTCCGTCAACCTGTCGACCCGCGATTTGATGGACCAGGATCTGCCCGCCAAGATCGAACGCATTCTGGCGCAGTACAGCACGGCCTCGCGCAGTCTGGGCATGGAGATCACCGAAAGCGCGATCATGGACGACCCACAACGGGCCCTGCAGACACTCAACCGTCTGCACGACATGGGCCTGAAACTGTCCATCGACGACTTCGGCACGGGCTACTCATCCCTGGCCTACCTCAAGCGCCTGCCGGTGGACGAACTCAAGATCGACCGCTCGTTCGTGATGAACATGGAAAGCGACGTGCAAGACGCCAAGATCGTGCACTCGACCATCGACCTGGCGCACAACCTGGGCCTGAACGTGGTGGCCGAGGGGATCGAGAACGCGCAAACCTTGAAGTTGCTCGGCAACCTGAACTGCGACGAAGCCCAAGGCTATTTCATTGCCAAGCCCATGCCCTGCGAAGACTTCGCCGAATGGGTGGCGCAGTGGCCCGCGCAGTCGAAAAGCCCCGAGGGCGCCGCCTCCGACTTTGCGATGATGATCTGATCAGAGCCCGCGGGCGAGTTCGGTGTACGCCAGAAACTGATCGTCAGGCAGCCCACTGATGGGGCGATGGTTGCCGCTGTCCCAGCGCGCCGCCTGGGCTTCCAGCAAACGCTGGGCATCCGTCAGACGAGGGAGCACCGGGCCGGCAAACAGCACCACCCCTTCGTGCGCCACCATCAGCGTCGGGAAGGTTTCTACGTCGATGTCGCCAATGGCATCGGCTTCGTCCTCGATGTCGATCCAGCGATAGCGGTGCCCCGGTAAGGCCACCTGCAATTGCGCGAACGTGTCCTGGTATTCGCGACAAGTCCCGCACCACTGCGCGCACAGACAAACAACATCCAGGTTGGTAGAAGACATGAGGCGATTCAAGAAGGGCCGCCGATCAGGCAGTTACACGAGATGCACACCATTGACGCCACATCTGGCGAAACGCAGCTTCGATGCCGACCGCAAACCGCGCACCATCCATCAGTGGGCTGGCCCGCATGCGTGCCCTCAAGCCAGAGCGCAACTCTTGCAAATGAACCAGGTTTCCTGCGAGTTCAACTGCACATTGAACGAAGCCGTTTTCGTCTTCTGCATGCAATTCCGTCAACCCAAGGTTATTGAGTTGGCTCCACCCAGCCCGACCAGCAATGGTGTGCCCTCGTTTTGTCACAACGGGCACACCCATCCAGAATGCATCCAAACTCGTGGTGTGCCCGTTGTAGGGGAAGGTGTCTAGGCAGACATCCAGACGTCGATAGTATTCAAGATATTGGGATCTGGGCACAAATTCGACGAACTCGACACGGTCAGCTTCAATCCCATATTCACCCAACAGATCCGTGGCACGTCGTCGGTGTTGCCCGGCAGGCGCCAGCAAAAGCAGACGGGATCGCGGCACGCTCGACATGACCCGGCCCCACAAACGCAAGGTGTCATCGGACACTTTGCAGAAGTTGTTCAAGCATCCGAAGGTCACATACCCGTTGACGGAAGCTGGCACGGGGCCCGGATCGATCTCAGATGTCAGTGGGTCATAACACCAAAAAGTATCAGGAAGACGAAGTGACTTCTCCGAATACAAGTCATCATTTTCGCCCGGCGGATCAAGATACGGATCGGTCAGCCTGTAATCCATGGCAGACAAGCCTGTGGTACCCGGATAGGCCAACCAGGCCACTTGCACTGGAGCAGGTTTGCGAGCAAAGAGCAAGGGACGGCCATTTGCCATGAACAAGGTCAGATCGACCAAAATGTCGATTTGGTCATCACGAATGCGCTGTGCGAGTTGATCGTCAGACAAAGCTCGCGTATCGCACCAGTGGGCAACATGACGCTGAAGCAGCGCTGTCACGTTATCGCTTTGGCCGGTATGTGAATAAACAAAAATCTCAAATGCATCAGCATCACGGTGCGTGAGGAGCGGCACGGAAAACAAAGCTTGGCAATGCCCCCCCCAAAAATCTGGTGATACATACCCAATGCGCAACCGTCGCTCTGGATCAACACTGTTCGTGTGTGGGGCAATTTGCAGACCATGTTTTCGAGCATGCATTTGATCCCAGCGCTGTGCCTCCGCCAGGATATCGGCGGCACTGAAATCAGCTTGGTACATCATGGCATAGACCAAGTTTGCGTGAGTCAACGCGTCGTCGGGATTCAAGGTCAAGGCGTGGCGCAAGGCTGCGACGCACTCGCGATGCCGACCAAGGTCATTCAGAACATGCCCCCGGTTCGCATGCGCCTGCACAGAATCAGGACGCAAGGCGATGACACGGTCATAAGCGGCCAGCGCCTCTTCGAGCCGTTTTAGTTCGTTTAAGCTAACGCCACGGTTGTAATGTGCCTCGACCAGGCGTTCATCCAACTGCAATGCGCGATCAAATGCGGCAACCGCATCCGATGGCCGCCGAAGAGATTGCAAAGTAACGCCGCAATTGACATGGGTAATGGCATCCTCAGGCCGCAGCCGTAACGCACGCTCATAGCTGGTCAGGGCGCCCTGCCACTGTTCGAGTTCACGCAATACATCCCCCCTGCATACGTGAGCCGCCGCAAAATTGGGATCCACCGATATCGCCCGGTCAAAGCTCTCTAGAGCCAACTGGCTTTGCCCATCAGCTTGCAGTGCAGAGCCACGATTACAAAGTGCGTCCACATACGCGGGGTCAAGAGCAAGAGCCGCATCGTAGCTCTGGATTGCCTGCTGGATTTGGCCCAAGGCACGCTGTGCATTACCTCTGTTGTTGAACGCTTGTGGCAAATCTTGACGCAATTCAATGGCGCGCTGTGCACTAATCAAAGCGCCTGCATAGTCCTTCAAAGCATGTTGCAAGGCCGATTTATTAACCAAGACATCCGCCAGATCCGGCTTGAGCACCAACGCTTGGTCATAGGCATCGATAGCCAACTCCATTTGCCCCAAATCGTCGTAAATTTTGCCCAAGTTGCCGAGTGCCCCGACATAGTCTGACTTGACTTGTAAAGCTTGCTTGATCAGTGAGATAGCCCGATCCGACTGCCCCAATTGGTGCATCGCCACCCCTAGCATGTTCAACGCGCCGAAGTGCTGGGGATCTGACGCCAAAATCTGCTCATAGCCAGCCACCGCCTGCCCCAGCTGACCCGACTGGTGCAAACTCACCGCTTGCTGCATCTTGTCTTGAACAACATGCTCCGGCGAGGCCACAGGCTGCACTGCAGGCGGAGCAGCAGACTGAACCGGAAGCGGGCTCAAATTGATCTTGTACTGTATTGACGGCCCCCTGATGACCGGAGACGCAGGAACCAAGGGCTTCGGAACCGGAAGATCAATCGCTGGTCGCTGTGCGGGCGTTACAGCCTGCGTCGCTGGCGCACCTGTTGGCGAACTATCCGCCCGCGTATGGGAGTTGCCACTTGACTCACCACCTGACTTGGGTGTTTTACCGAAACGGGCGAAAAATTGACGCAATGGCATGGGAGAAAACCCGGGTGACGATTAATGTGTGATGACCGCGTATTGGAATAAATCCGTGGTGATGCGTTCCTTCATTTTTTGAAGGACGGCACGTAACCAGCGATCCCGTAGGACGATGCGGTTAGTGGGTTTCCGATAAGCGGAATCACCGCAGACCCCATGTTGATTGAGCTTGAATAAAAACTGGGCTGCCCTCCACCCATTTCTTTCAATACCGATTTAGTCAACAACTCCACGCCTGGCCCGGTAGGATGAAGATGATCGTAGTCACCGAAATAGCTATCGACGAATCTTGAATCATCATAACAATTGACGACAGTGATATTTTCCCCTTGGTCTCTTGCACTCAGCAAATCAAACAAGGATTTGTACAACTCACTGGAATCGACACCGATTGCCTTTTTATAGTCGGTTCGAGCCGGCGGGATAACGATGCATACGCGTTGTTTTTGCTTGGCAGCCAAATCCAACAACTTAGACAGATAGACATTCGCAGCCGTCGATTGATTGCGCCTCAAATGCTCATTAGCCCTTTTTTCAACTGAATAATTTTCCGGCATGAAACCCTTGCCTGAGCCAGGGAAAAAACCACAAACACCTTCAATATCAACCGAAATTTCATTCAATTCGCCCTTGATGAATTGCGCGATCTTCTGAAGCTCGTCATCCTCGTAATCAAGATCCAAACCAAAAATCTCACTCATGGGTGGGCTGATGACCTTTTCGGTCGGCGACAGTTCCATGAGGTGCCCTGATGAAAAAGACGAATAAAATAAGACGACGTTTTTTATATTAGGATGCGCAGCAGATAGCTTTTCGAGCAAATGAAATGAATGCTTCAAGTCTTGGGATCTAAAACAGAGATTAAAGGACTTAGGGAAAAGCGCTGGATTAAAACCAAAATCGCCGTGTGAACTGCCAATCACCAGGGTGTCGATGACATGCCCTTCTTTGCGCCACATGGTTCTTTTAGCAGCAAGCAAGAGGATCGTTTCCTTGAGAAATGGCGTGATCGGCGATTGCATTTGAGAGTCCTCTGGCTCGACGAAACAAGAACCTGAATCTTACAGTCGCCCCTCAGATCGAGCAGAGGGTGAAACCGCCCGCTTCACGCGCAACCTGGAAATGGCCTATCGCAACCTGATGCTGTCCGCCCAAGCCTGAGGGTCTACCCTGATCTTCACGAAACTTACAAATAGTGGCAAGAAGCTTGGGCCAAAATAACGCCCTTCATTACGCCAGCTGAGGACGAGGTAAACAGTCATGCCGGTGATCGTGGTCGCCAATCCCAAAGGCGGCGTGGGCAAGTCCACACTGTCGAGCAACATCGCAGGTTATCTGGCCCGCAAAGGTCGGACCGTGATGCTGGGCGACATCGACCGCCAACAGTCCTCACGCAATTGGCTGCGCCAACGCCCGGCCGACATGCCGACCATCCATTCCTGGGAGGTCGACCAGAACGAAGTGTCACGGCCGCCCAAAGATGCCACCCATGTGGTGCTGGACACCCCAGCCGGACTGCATGGACGCAAGTTGGGCAATGTGCTGCGACATGCCAACAAGGTGCTGGTGCCGTTGCAGGCCAGCATGTTCGACATCAACCCCACCATCGACTTCATCCAGGAAGTCAGCGAGATGCACCACGAGGGCCGACTGGAAGTGGCCGTGGTGGGCAACCGCGTGCGCGACAAGACCGCAGCGGCCGACCGCCTGAAAGAATTTCTCGACAGCCTGGAAGTACCTGCCCTGACCATCCTGCGTGACACGCAAAACTACGTGCACCTGTCGGCCCACGGCCTGACCTTGTGGGATGTCATGCCCCATCAGGTCGAAAAAGACCTCGAAGAGTGGGCCCCCATCATCAACTGGCTGAAGTAACCGTCAAGCCAGCGCCAGGCGTTGCCGCTGGTACGCCTGACACGCCTCACCAAACGCCAGAAAAATCCGCCGCGACACTTGGTTCTGCGCCGCCAACCACTCGGGGTGCCATTGCAGGCACAGGTTGAAGCCGGGGCCATCAAACGAAAAGGCCTCGATCACACCATCGGGCGCGCGAGCCTCGACCCGCAAACCAGGTGCCAGACGGTTCACCCCTTGCCCATGCAGGCTGTTGACCCTGAAGCTGTGATGCTGCACCACCCCCTCATCCAGCCCCACCAGAATCGCCTCCAGTTGCCCACCGGGCATCATGTGCACGGAATGCGCCAAGCCGTATTCCTCTTCCACCGGCTTGCTGTCGTCACCTCGGTGGTCCATCAACCCTGGCTGTTGATGCACCGCCTGGTGCAAGGTGCCACCCAGCGCCACATTCACCTCCTGAAAGCCTCGGCAGATTCCCAGCAGAGGCATGCCCTTTTCCAGCGCCCGCCGGATCATCGGCAGGGTGAAGCCATCCCGGTCAGGATCAAGCGGCAAGCTGGGGTCCAGCACCTCTTCACCAAAATGACTCGGGTGCACATTCGACGGTGATCCCGTCAGCAACACGCCATCGGCCATGGCCAGCAAGGTGCTCAACTCATCGGGCTGCGCACTCGGGATCACCAGCGGCACTGCGCCGGCCAGGCGAATCGCATCAACGTATTTCTTGCCCGCGACATGAAAGGGATGACGCCCCAAGGTTCGCTGACAAGCCGGCACCAACACGATCGGTTGGCAGGGTGCAGACACTGATTCTGACTTCATGATGGACATGCATACAGCAATGCCTTCAGTGTGCCAAACGGGCAAAAGGTGTCAATCGCTTCGTGGCGGAATGGCCATAACATTTCCTTGCACTTTGTTGCGATCCAGCATGCCCCCATGCGGGGGGCGCCGACATCCGGGCGGGCGCTTTTGCGATACCTTCCCTGGTTCCAGCCGGACCACTGAAGATGTCCGGCATAGAAAGAATTCAGGGATCCCGGATGACCGACCTTTCCAGCATCAAGGCGGCACTGCAAAGTGCCGCCCGCCAATTGCTTGACGGCTTGCTGGCCGAACTGGGCTCGCTTGGCCCACAACAACACACGCGACTTTTGCGGCTGCACACCCCGCTGGGGCCGGACGTGCTGCTGGCGGAGAAAGCCCACATCACCGAGCACATTGGGCCTCAACAAGCATCGCAAGCCACCGGCTATCAGATCGAACTGCTGGCCCTGAGCCCCCGCGCTGATCTGGCCCCGCTCGACTTGATCGGCCAACCGGTTTTGCTCGAGTTGCTCACCGGGTTGAGCAGCACCGACCTGCGCCCCTTCCATGGCCATGTCACCGCCATGGAACTGCTCGGCAGCGACGGTGGCTATGCCCGGTACCATCTAACGATTCAGCCTTGGACGCACTTCCTCACCCACCGCCACGACGCCTACGTGTTCCAGAACATGAGCGTGGTCGAGATCACCGAAGCCATCTTTGCCGACTATGCCGCCCAGGGCGCCCTGCAACCGCAATGGCGTTGGGAGCTGGCAGACCGCTCGGTGTATACACAGCGCTCGCTGTGCATCCAGTTCCATGAAAGCGACTGGGATTTCCTGCAGCGCCTGTGGGCCGAAGAAGGCTTGTTTGCCTGGTTCGAGCACACCGGACAGCCCGATGACACCAACACGCTGGGATCGCACACCTTGATCCTGGCCGACCACAACGGTGCCTTCCGCGCCAATGCACAGGCACGGGTGCGCTTCACTCAAAGCGGCGCAGCCTTGGCCGAAGACAGCCTGACCCGCTGGCATAGCCTGCGTCGCGTGGCCCCCACCGAAGTGCACACCGCCAGTTGGGATTACCGTCAGGTCGACAACCAAAGTGCCAGCGCTGAGGCCGACCCGGCCCATGCCCAGCCTCAAACCCTGCGCCACATCGATCAACCAGGTGCCTACGCCTACGAGACTGTGGCCCAGGCCGAACGCCTGGCCACGGTTCAGCAGCAAGCCTTGTCAGCCCAGCGCAAGCAGTTCACCGGGCAAGGCACGGTGCGCACGCTCAGCCCCGGCACCACCTTCTTCCTGGCGGATCACCCCGATCACAACGGCCTGAGTGATGACTCGCAGTTCGTGGTGCTGTCGGTCACCCATCAGGCCCGCAACAACCTCAGCGCCGATGCCCAAGCCGGGTTGATGCACCTGCTGGGCCCGGGTGTCCTCCCGGCGGGCGTCAAGCCTGCCAGCGCCAATGCCACCGAAGAACCGGTCTACCAATGCGAACTCACCGCTCAACGCCTGAGCGTGCCCGTTCGCATGCTGCCCATCCTCAAGAAGACTGTGTGGGGCACGCAAACCGCGATCGTGGTCGGCCCGCTGGGCACCCCCATCCACACCGACCGCGACGGCCGTATCCTCATTCAATTCCACTGGCAACGCGGCTCGCAAAGCAGCCACCGCCTTGCACATCCCAGCGAAGCCTCTGGGGCCGCCACTGACAACGCCCCTGCCAGCGACAGCCTGGGCACCTGGGTGCGCGTGACCCAAGCCTGGGCCGGCGCCAATTGGGGCGGGGTGTTCATCCCCCGCGTGGGCCAGGAAGTGGTGGTGGCTTTTGTCGAAGGCGACATCGACCGCCCCATCGTGGTGGGCGCCACGTACAACGGCCAAGGTCAAGCCAATGCAGGCGGCAACCAAGTGGCGCAGGCCAACGCCCCAGCTTGGTTCCCCGGTGATGTGCAAGCGGGTGACTATGAGGGCCATGCCCACTCCGCCACGCTGGCTGGGATCAAAACCCAGTCACTCGACG
>JAGWLR010000177.1 GCA_028864885.1 Burkholderiales bacterium
GGGCCGGCCGAGCGCTGCATCACGCGCATCCAGCAGCTGTGATCGCTGTTGGCACGCTGCGGCGCAAAAGGGTTGGCTTGCCAATGAAAGCGCACGCGCACGCGGCCAAGGGCATCGGTGTGGATTTCGTCGGCGCCACTGGCCCAAGCACTGCCGTTGGGGCCGACCACGATGGCGGTTTGTGGGCCCCAGGCCGTGGGGTGGGGGCGAGGGCGCAGACCGGCTTCATCCATCAGCACGGTGCGCCAGGGCACGTTGCGCCGGATGGCTTCAAACTGGTTGGCAAAACCTCCTTGGGCGGCTTTGGCTTGCAGGGCCTCTGTAGCGACATCGTGACGCTGAAACACGCCGCTGTCTTGCGTGGCTTGCAGCAGGGCCTGCAGGGGGCCGACCCCCAGGGTTTTGGCGATGGCATCGCTCAGGTCTTTGGGCAGGTTGTTGATGCCCATGGCGCGCACCGCGGTAACGAAGAATTCCTTGTCCTGCTCGTGGGGGTTCAGGCTGTCAAGGGTGGACTGGGCCAAGCCGAACCACGTGCCAGCTTGCAAGGTGCGCACCGTGCCTTCGCCCATCCACAGTTTGAGGCGGGCCTCGCGCGCTTGTTGCAAGGTGGTCGCTGCAAATTGGGCTTGGGCTGGATGGCGATAGGTGCCATCGGCCACAGGGTCGTAGCTCGTCAGCCAGCTTTGCAGGTTGCTGGCTTCGGGCCCGCCCCATTGATGATTCGTGGGCACGTCGGCCACCACGGCGCGGTTGGATTGCTCGTCCCACCCCAGCACGGTGGTGCCCATTGAGCCCCCGGCTTGCCCGAGCTGGCGCCACGCGCCGAGGCTCTGGATGCTGTCTTGCTCTTCCTGGCTGCTGCTGCGATGAAAGCGGATGCCCTTGCCGCCCAACTGGGTGGCGCTGGTGAGGTCTTGCGGCTGAGCCAGACTGGAGGAAAAGATGACGACAGTGTGGCCGCCGGGGGCCTGGGCGTCTTCTTCCACGCGCCAGCTCAAGCCCTCTTCGGCCAGCAGGCGTTGCACAAAGTCCAGATCCGATTCACGGTATTGCACGCAGTAGCGTCGCGCCCCTTCGGTGGGTGCGTGCAGGCCGTTGGCAACGAAGGAGGGAACGTCGTCATCCCAGCGCCAGGCGGCAATGCCTTCGTGGTCGGCAAAGACGTCTTCGACGATGTCGATGACGGTCATGTCCTGCCAGACTCGGCTGTTACGCGTGTGACCGAGCAAGGCGATCCACGGTTGAACCAACAGGGACTTGCGGGCCAAGCCGCCATCGCTGTCGAGCGATTGGGCTTCGGTGACGTAGCCGCTGCGCCGAACGGTGCTGCCGTCGGCCAGGGCAGTCACCAGGGAGATCGGGCGCGCGTAAAGCTGCTTGAGTTCCACCCCGGCGTTCAAGGCCAAGGCCTGGATGTGCAGATGAAACGGTTGTGACACCGCATCGGTCAGCACGAAGCTTTCCACCATCAGGTCGGCGGGCAGCGGGTATTGCGAACTGGCGGATTCAAGCGTGTACAGGCGCGTGTCGGTGCGCCATTGCGCGATCAGATCGCCCAGCAGCGCTTGCACAGCCGATTGCAGGTGGTTCAGCGCCTGGTCTTTGGCGGACGACAAAGCCGAAGAGGCGCTCGCAAGCGCCGTGGTAGCCAAACTCATGCCGAGTATCCCTGGATGTTGTCTTTATGTACGAATCCAGGAATTTTCGCGGCTAAGCGCCTTGGCGTTCAGCCCTCCACTTGGGGTGATTGGCAACCGAAGGTAACAAAGGACGCCGACCCGCCGTCGTCAGGCCGGGTAGGCCCGCTCCAGCAGGGCGTCCACCGCCACGTTGCGGATGTCGATGCTGCCCACCACCCGGCCCCAATACGGATCCAGTCGGGTCTGCACGAAGGCATCGGCCACTGCGGTAGGGGCATGGCGGCGCAACAGGCAAGCCTGGGCGACCAGGACCAGTCGCTCGGTGAAGCGGCGCCCCAGGGCTTCCAGGTGCTCGGGGGGCTCGGCCAACATCGTCTGCAA
>JAGWLR010000001.1 GCA_028864885.1 Burkholderiales bacterium
TCAAAGAGGCCGCCGCACGTCTGGCCATCACGCCTGAACCCTCATAATCCAAGCGTCTTGCCTGGGGGAATTTGGGGTGGCCACAGGTGGGGGAATTTGAAGTGGCCATCGGGGAAGATCCGCGTCAGTCAATGAGCCTGATTTCCGGCCCATTGCAGCAGAACAGCCTGAAGAGATCTCGGTGAGGAAGAAGGTTGGATTGACAAGGTCTGAAGCAGATCGCATCGAAGAAATTGCTGCAGCTGAAGGCTTTTCCTCAGCAAAATGGATCGTAGCCCTCATACGCGCTCGGCTGACAAAGACGGCTCAATTTGGACAGTCTGAACTGGAGGCGTTAACTGAATCGAATCTCCGATTGCACAGGATCGGGCGCAACCTAAACCAGATCGCTAGGGCTTTGAACACGTCTCTTGATGAGCGCCATTTGTACCGTGTTGAGATGATTGAGGCGCTGAGTCGGGTTATCTCCGAGCACACGAAACATGTGTCGCATCAAATTACTGCGAACATTGCGAGGTGGCGAATCAAATGAGCGCGGTTGATGGCGCGATACATCTGGTTTTGTTGCAAGATGCATGTAGCGGCCTCGATGATGTTTTTGCTGGCCGGGTGGTTGACGCCGATACCGTCTTGCTGGCGCTGCAAAGGCGCCGAGTTCAGTATGGCGCACGGTCCGAAAATGCCAATAAATTGATTTTTGTGTCAAGTGGCTATGCAGAAATGCATAATCTTGATATAAATATCAAATGCAAACCCTCCAAGAGCTAGGTGAAGCCGTCGCCGAGCGCCGCAAGGCGCTCAACCTGCGCCAGCAGATGGTCGCGGAGCAGGCTGGTATCACCCCCGAATCCCTGTCCCGCTTCGAGCGGGGGCGCGGTGCCGAGTTCGGCGCCCGCAAGCTGTTGGCCGTGCTGGCTGTGCTTGGCATGGAGCTCAACATCATCCCCACGGGCCAGGCGGGCACGCTGGACGAACTGCGCCGTGAGCGCAATCAGGCATGAAGCTCTCGGTCTACGTCATGGGCCGCGATGTGGCCGTGCTGGAGCAATCAGGCGACTTCAAGAGCGTCCTGAGCTACCACGCCAACACGGTGCCTGATGACTTTGTTTCCCTCACGATGCCGGTGCGAACCGAGTCCTACGTGTGGGATGACCAATTGCCGCCCGTGCTGCAGATGAACCTGCCCGAGGGTTATCTGCTGCAAGTGCTGCAAGAGCAATTCGGCCCGCACATTGGTGCCAGCCCGATTGCCTTGCTGTCGGTCATCGGCCGCAACATGGTGGGGCGCATTCAGGTGGCTGCCACGGGCGCGGAGCTGAACCAACCGGCCAGGCCCATCGAGGTGGCGGCGCTGCTGAAGGGCGACAACTCTGAAGAGGCCTTTGCCGAGCTCGTTCGTCAGCACGCGACCAGCGGTGTGTCTGGCGTGGTGCCTAAGTTCCTGGATGAGGCCGAAGAAGCGCAGCCAGCAGGCTCGCCATTGGCAGCGCACAAGAAAGCAAGCCTGATCACGCGGCGGCACATCATCAAGGGCTCCAGCAAGCAACTGCCCTTTGTGGCCTTGAACGAACATCTGTGCATGCAAGTGGCATCAAGGGTCATGCCCACGGCCAAAACCGAAGTGTCAGACGATGGCCAGGCCCTGGTGGTGCACCGCTTCGATGTGGATGAGCACGGTCAGCCCCACTGGGGCATGGAAGACTTCTGTTCATTGCTGGGCCTGAGGCCTGCAGCCAAGTACGACACGACCTGGGAGCGCATTGCAAAGGCCGTGCGCGACCACGTGCCTGCCGAGCGCAGGCTTGAGACTTTCAGGCAATTGGCCATAACCTTGCTGCTGACCTATGCCCTGCGCAATGCTGATTGCCACGCCAAGAACCTGGCTCTGCTGTACACCTGCCGTGCTGACGTGCACTTATCGCCTGCGTACGACATGCTGACCACCAGCGTGTATGCAGGCTTTCAGCACAACCCACCGGGTATCGAGTTCATGGGCAAGAAGACCTGGACGCCGGGCAAGAACCTGCAGAAGTTCATTGCTGCCACGTTTGGCGTTCAGCCGAGAGAGCAGATGCAGATAGTGGAAGCGATCAGTGACGCGGTGGCCGATGTGGGCGTGCAGGTTCGTGAAGCCATGGCACAGCACGGCGGGTTCAACGACGTTGGAAAGCGCATGCTCATGGCTTGGGCAGAGGGCGTGCAGGGCTTACGTGATCAGCGCGTCTATGCGGTGGGTGACTGGCGCCCAGGTGATGCATTTGAAGGTTTCTCTCCGCCACCCAAGCAAAAAGTAGAAGTAAACAAAATTGGCCGATCTCCCCTGCTGGGCAAGCACTGAATCAGAACCATGAGTCTCGTCAAATCTAAACAACGGGTGGCCGACCACGGCGAAGTCTTCACTCCGCCATGGATGGTGGAAGCCATGCTGGACCTCGTGAAGGACGAAACTGAACGCATCGACGCGCGGTTTCTGGAGCCCGCCTGCGGCAGCGGTAATTTCATCTGCCGCATCTTGCAACGCAAGCTGGCAGCGGTAGAGCTGAAATATGGCCGATCCGACTTCGAGCGACAGAACTACGCGCTGCTGGCTCTGATGTGCATCTACGGCATCGAGCTGCTGGCCGACAACGTGGCGGAATGCCGAGCCAATGCGCTGGAGATTTTTGCCGAGTACGCCAGGGTCATCGAAGGTGAGGACCTGTACCTTGCTGCATCGCATGTCCTGAGGTGCAACATCCTGCACGGCGACGCGCTCACCATGCGCACATGCGATGGCGTCCCTATCGCATTCGCCGAATGGGGCTACGTGGGCAAGGGCAAGTTTCAGCGGCGCGACTTTCGCCTGGATGTGCTGACCGGCTCATCGAACTTCAGCGCTGAGGGCTCTCTGTTCGGCAAGCATGAAATCTTCACCCCCATCAAAACCTACCCGCCCATGACGGTACGTGAACTCGCATCTGCCGGCAGCGACAAGAGTCCAGAGGAGGCCCTGTGAGCGAAAAAGTCAGTTTCACCCTGCGTGGGCGCAACCCCGATGTTCTGACCTGCATCGCAAACCTGTCGAACGACGAAGTCTTCACCCCGCCCGAGTTGGCCAACCGCATGCTCGACTTGCTGGCTCAGGGTTGGGCGGACGACCATGGCGGCGCCAACATCTGGCAGAACCAGACGGTCAAGTTTCTCGACCCCTTCACCAAGTCAGGCGTGTTTCTGCGTGAAATCACCAGCCGCCTCGTTCAGGGCTTGGCCGAGCAGATTCCTGACCTGCAACAGCGGGTCGATCACATCCTGACAAAGCAAGTGTTTGGCATCGCCATCACCCGGCTGACCAGCCTCCTGGCGCGCCGAAGCCTGTACTGTTCCAAGCAAGCCAATGGTCCGCATTCGGTGACCAAACAGCTCGCCGACGAAGCGGGGAACATCTGGTTTGAGCGCACGGAACACACCTGGGTGCAGGGCAAGTGCAGCTATTGCGGCGCTAGTCGAGCCGCGCTGGACCGGGGCGCCGGCTTGGAAACCCATGCCTACGCCTTCATCCACACCCACGATATCAAGACTCGCATGGCCGAGTTGTTTGGAGACGATATGCAATTCGATGTGATTATCGGCAACCCCCCTTACCAGCTGAGCGACGGCGGCCATGGCGCGAGCGCCGCGCCGATCTACCAGTTGTTTGTAGAAAACGCTCTCGACCTAGAGCCGCACTACGCCGTCTTCGTCACGCCGTCGCGATGGATGGCGGGTGGCAAAGGACTAGACGCCTTTCGCGCGCGCATGCTGGCTGACAAGCGGATGCGCAATATCGTCGACTATCCCAAGCTGTACGAGGGATTCCCAGGCGTGAAGATTCGGGGGGGCATTTCGTATTTCATGTGGGATCGCAACCATAACGGATCATGTTTAGTGCAAACCATTTGGGATGGACAACCAACAGGCCCAGCCGTTGCTCGACATCTTGACCGGTACGACATCCTTGTTCGACGCAATGAAGCCGTCCCTATCTTGGAGAAGGTTCTAGCTCTACGCGAGCCCAGCTTTGACAGCCAAGTGTCCAGCGGCAAACCGTTCGGATTTCGTACCTTCTTCCACGGCCAAGCCGACGCACAAAAGATCGCCGATCCTGTCAAGTTGTATGGCTCACGCAAGGTAACTTGGATTGAACGGGCAGATGTAGTCGTCAACCCCGCATGGGTGGATGAGTGGAAAGTGCTGATGACTGCAGTACAAGGCACCAGCGCTGCTGTTGAGACGAAATTTTTGAGCAAACCGATCCTTGCCGAGCCAGGATCGGCATGCACTGAGACCTACCTCGTCGCCGGACACTTCAAAGACAAAGAGCGGGCCGTCAACTGCGCAAACTTCCTCCGAACCCGCTTCGTTCGATTTCTGGTTTCGCTGCGGAAAGCCACCCAGCACGCGACCCGTGACGTTTACGCCTTCGTGCCTGGAGTACCTCTCGACCAAGAATGGACAGACGAGAAGCTCTACAAGCGCTATGGACTGACTGAGGAAGAGATCGCCTTCATTGAATCGCAAGTCGCTGAACACGACGCCGCTCTCTTTGACGATGCCGTGGTTGACGAGGCTGACGATGAATAAGCCAACCGTCGAGGACATCCTCGCCCCCAAGCCTGTTGCCCGCCCCCGTATCTATGCCTACACCATCGCAGACGCTGCCCATGCTGGCCTGCTGAAGGTAGGACAGACCACACGCGATGTGGCCTTGCGCGTCGCTGAGCAACTGAAGACGGCGGCGATCAAGAACTACACCATTGAGCTGGACGCGCTGGCTGAGCGGGACGATGGCTCGATCTTCTCCGACCATGAAGTACGTGCAGCACTGGTGAAGAAGGGGTTTGACAACCCGGAGCTGGAATGGGTGCGATGCTCAGTCGAGGACGTGAAAACCGTGCTGACCGAGCTGCGCACCGGCCAGCGTTTCAGTGGCACGCACCACGAGACCTTTGGCATGCGCGCCGAGCAGGCAGAGGCGGTGGGCAAGACGTTCGACTACTACCAGTCGATTTGGGCTGAAGATGCCAACGCCGCCCCGCGCTTCCTGTGGAACGCCAAGATGCGGTTTGGCAAGACCTTCACAACGTACCAGCTTGCCAAGAAGCTCAAGGCTAAGCGGGTACTGGTGCTGACTTTCAAGCCAGCGGTTGAAGACGCCTGGCAAACTGATCTGGAAAGTCATGTTGATTTTGACGGCTGGCAGTACCTGTCACGGTCATCGGGCAGCGACCCCACGCAGATCGAGAAGAACAAGCCGGTCGTCTACTTCGGGTCGTTTCAAGACTTGCTGGGGCGCGACGCCACGGGCAACATCAAGCCCCAAAACACTTGGCTGCACACGGTGAACTGGGACTTGGTGGTGTTCGACGAGTACCACTTTGGCGCCTGGCGCGACACAGCCAAAGAGTTGTTCGAGGGCGAAGACGACACGGTGGCGAAGAAAGAATCCAAGCTGGAATACGCCGGCGATCTGGATGGCGTCAACGAAGAGTTGACCGTGCTTGCCGGCAAGGAAGCCGAGTTCCTGCCCATCACCACGCGGGCCTATTTGTACCTCTCGGGCACACCATTCAAGGCCTTGGCGACGGGCGAATTCATTGAAGAGCAGATCTTCAACTGGACCTACACCGACGAGCAACGGGCCAAAGCTGCGTATGCGGCCGACCACCCCGGCCAGCGCAACCCATACGGCGCCTTGCCACAGATGCGACTGCTGACGTATCAGATGCCCGACGAGCTGCTGGCGGTAGCCAGCGGCGGCGAGTTCGATGAGTTCGACCTCAACGCATTCTTCGAAGCCACGGGGACAGGTGACGCAGCCGAGTTCAAGCACAAGGGTGACGTGCAGAAGTGGCTGGACATCATTCGCGGTGGACACACAGCACAGTCCGCCGAGCTGCTGAAGGCAGGTACGAGGCCGCCATTCCCGTACTCAGATGTGCGTCTGTTGCCGTACTTGCAACACTCGTTTTGGTTCATGCCCAGCGTGGCCGCCTGCCACGCCATGGCCAACTTGTTGGCAGAGAAGCAGAACACTTTCTGGCACGCCTACAAGGTCATCGTCGCAGCCGGGACCTCCGCCGGCCTAGGTCTGGCGGCCCTGCCACCCGTGCGCAAAGCCATCGGCAGCGGCTTTGACAGCCAAACCATCACCCTGTCTTGCGGCAAGCTGACGACTGGCGTCACTGTGGCTCAGTGGTCGTCCATCCTGATGCTGCGCAACCTCAAGTCACCTGAGACCTACTTTCAGGCGGCATTCAGGGTGCAATCACCGTGGTCCATCAAGAACCCCAACGGCGACAACCCGAACGAGGAGGAGATCCTAAAGCCTGTGTGCTTCGTGTTCGACTTCGCACCGACGCGGGCGCTGCGGCAGCTCTGTGAGTACGGCATTGGTTTGTCGCCCAACGAGGCGAACCCCGAGACAGCCGTCAAGGATTTGGTAGCGTTCCTGCCCGTGCTGGCCTATGACGGCGCCAACATGACCCAGATCGACGCGGGCGGCATCCTGGACATCGCCATGGCCGGCACCTCTGCAACACTGCTGGCGCGCAAGTGGGAGAGCGCTCTGTTGGTGAACGTGGACAACGGTACCCTGCAGCGCATTCTTGACAACCCTGATGCCATGGCGGCCGTCGAGCGGATCGAAGGCTGGCGTACGCTGGGTGACAACGTCATCGAGACCATCATCAACCAGAGTGAGAAGGTCAAAGCCCTTAAGAACAAGGCCAAGGAAAAGAACCTGACGGCCAAAGAGAAAAAGCAGCTGACAGAGGCAGAGAAGGAATACAAGTCCAAGCGCAAGCTGATCCAGGAAAAACTGATCAAGTTTGCGACGCGCATTCCGGCGTTCATGTACCTCACGGACTTCCGCGAAAACACGCTGCAAGACGTCATCACCAAGTTGGAGCCAGATCTGTTTCTCACAGTCACTGGTCTGACGGTTCAAGACTTCCATTTGCTGGTGAAGCTCAAGGTGTTCAACACCGAGCAGATGAACCAAGCCGTGTTCGCGTTCAGGCGTTATGAGGACGCATCACTGCGCTACACCGGGATCGAGAGCCATGTTGGCCTGACGTACTACGGGCTTTACGACACAGTCGTGGCGAAGGAAGCCGAGCCCGCGCCTTACATCTGACTTTGCGAACTAACATCGGATAAGACGATGGCCGGATTTCATCGCGATTCAGTTTGAAACTGCACGCAGTTGTACATATACGCTAGTCACGTCTATCGAGTTCAATGTTCGTGCATTGGAGGATGCGGACAAAGCCATACCTGAGCCGAAGAAGTGAATGGCAGACGGCTGCGGGCATAAGCCAATCGCCAAGGCTTGCATCACCAGCGTAATTGATGTCGGGCGAGGTTGATACAGGTTGGTTACGAGCCACTGATAAAGTTCCTACCAGAAAATAAACAGGGATAAAGCGATGTCTAGACCATTCATCGTGCTGGGAGACCAGACCGATCACGGCGGCGTTGTCATTGAGGCGTCGGTGATGACCGACACACACGGCAAAGGCATAGCTCGTGTTGGTGACCAAGTAACCTGCCCAAAGCGGAACCATGGCACCACGGTGATCGTGACTGGCGATCCAACCATGATCATTGACGGCAAGGCAGCAGCCAGGCACGGCGACAAGTGCGCTTGCGGGGCTACCTTAATTTCAAGCCAATTTCTGTCGGGTGTCAGCGAAGGTGGCAGCGCACATGCAGGGCTGCGCGCTGCCAGCAATGAGGCCGCCCAAGGCACCTCGTACGCTGCCAGCCATGGAGAAGGCGTAGCTCAATCTTCTGACGATCATTTGGAGCAGTTCTTCGTCGTGCTGGATGGTCAAGGGCAGCCGGCGGCTGGCTTCTCCTACCGGCTGGACGACGGCGATGCCAAGTTGCACGAGGCTTCTATCGATTCAGCCGGGGCTACAAAAGCGTTTCCGATGAATGCCAATCCGAAGGCCACATTCTGGCTGCCGATGGGGGCGAGGCGATGAGCGATACAGCGGTGAATGATTTGACTGCAACAGTCACGGGTGACATCGATGGCGATACGCGTCTTCTCGCTGCCATTGCCTATGGCGAAGGCTCCACAGACGATGTTGAAACAGAGATCGCAGGTATTGCGCATGCAGTTGTCAATCGCGCGAAAGCTTGGGGCAACAGGACAGTCTCAGAGGTGATCCGTGATGATCCCAACTACAGTTATGCGACAAATGGCAAGAGCGAGCGCTTTAACCTGCTGAAGGCGTCCAGCTTGGATGCCATCAACAAATCCAAGGGCATGCGCTTGGCCATCAACGCCGCACGGCAAGCGCTGGCGGGGCAAGGTGACGACCCGTCCAATGGCGCATATTGGTGGGATGGCATTGACCTCAAAGACAAGAAGTCAGTCAACCCCCGTATCGCATATGGCTTCAAGTACGGCGATGCATCCCACAACATCTTTGGCATGCCGCCGATCCTGAAGCCGCAAGTGATTTACTGGCAAGTGCGCAACAAGAAGACCGGGCAGATCGAAAACTCCAAAGAGCGTGGGCGCTTCGATTGCATCTACGTGTCCAAGGCTGCGCATGGCAAGACCATTTTCTGGCGCTATAACCCCGACTACGTGAAGGCCAGCGGCGCAAAGGAGTACAAATGAAAGCACAGCTTTCCTTTGGGGCATTGCTGACCCTGCCGGTGTTGGCATTGGCAGGGGAGCAAATGGATAGCAGCGCTTTCTATGACGCGGCTCCTGGTCAGGTGTTTCGTGGCGTCGAAGCTCAAGCTTTGACGGTTGGCACGTTGGAGGGCGACGAGACGCCATACCTAACCGCGCATGGCACGGTATCGGGCAAGGCGCTCTACCTCGAATTGCATGGGGCTTCGTTGCGGCTTCAGATAGGGCGACGAACTTTTCAGCGCCAACTGGAACGGGCATATCGTCCAGCAGGCACACGTGTTGCGGAGCTGGACAGCCGAGGCACATCCCTCTATATCAAGAGCGATGTTCAGGCGCACAACAGCACGCTGTGCTTGGAGTCCTTGCCAGCCTTTGCCAGCGGCAGCACGTTCAACAAGAGCGTGTTTGTCATTTTGGACTCCGCCAAGTCACCGAGGGTGTACCAGTTGCCTCCGTTGTTCGCATCATGCCGGGCATTGGTTGCGCGGCAGAGTGGGGCATTCGAGGTGCCAATATGGAGTCCGTTGACTGAGCCTTCGCGTGGCTATCAGATCACGTATTTCCGGTTAGACAAGTCAGGCCTTGTGGCGACGAAACGCAGACTGAAGGCTGAGGTCTCGGAGTCTGCCTCTGATCAATTCACGTTCACTGAGCAGGCGCCCGATGCCCCGCCGGCTAAACCAGATTTTGCCTCGCAAACAATTGAGCGTGGCGAAAGTTGCCTTCATCTTTCAGGCGAGTTTGGCGGCGACCGTTCGGCGAGGGACAAGGAACTGACGGCGGAAATGACGCGACTGAGCTGTGGCACTGTCGTCAAGTCACTGAAGAGATTGAAGTCAACCTTGCCCAAAGATTCCAGGCAGTTGACGGAAGTGAACGAGTTGCTCAAGGCATTCGAGTAGGACGGGGCTCAGTACAGCCCGGTACAGTGCCTTTTCAGGTACACCAGCGGTACAGCCATCAGCTTTGACCGATTTCTGAAAAATTCGCTAAGTTACTGTCACCAAAGTACTTTTAGCTTTTCTAGGTTACGGTTGCTTCCGGTACACTTTGCTAGGTAATCACCATTGCCCGCCAACTCATAATCCTTTGGTCGTTGGTTCAAGTCCAACACGGCCTACCAATCATCGCCTTGCAGGGCCTTGGTCGGATCGCGGTACATTTTTCTTTACACGCCAAAACTTTCCCGCCTGGGTTGATTCTGCTAAGGTCGTTCCGTGTCCATACAGCAATGAGATGGAATGATCATGGATCAGATAGCCAAGTTGGTTGAACAGCGAATCCGCGAATCCGAGTTGCAACTCAAGCATGTGGATGACCTGATGGGCAAGGCCAGTGTGCCAATGGGGGCAAACTTGTCCGACCTGAAAGCGCGTCGCGATCAGGCTGCCAAGCAGTTGGAGGCAGTTCGCAGCCAGGACCACACCGCGCGCGACATCTCTCACGCCGAGGGCGTCAAGGGTGTGCTCGAAACGATTGGTCTGGAGCTGGAGAAAGCCCTGCTGGCGGTTTTCGAGAAAGACAAACGTCACTGATCTTTCTCAATTCGCGACAAAGTCCGGATTGCGACCGCCTACGCGCAGGGGTATAAGGAAAATTCGCGCTGGCAGTTTTCCTGCGGGCTTTGTCGAACCCTGTGGCTGAAAGGGTCTTGATCATGACTACCCCTGCTCAATCGGACACCAAGCCCGTGGTGCCTGAATTCAACTGGTTGGCCGCCCCGGCTCAGATTGCAGACTTTTGGATGCAGATGATGACGCCGCCGCAAAACATGGGCGAGCAGCTGACCGCACCGATGACTGCCAGCATGGACGAGGCCATGAAGATGGCCAATGTGTTCAATGCGCTGGTGCAAACCCAGGTGGAATGCTGGAGCAATCTGCAAAGCGGCATGACGCAATGGATGCAGGCGGTGGATTTGCGCAATCAGCACACGGGTGCCGACTCGGCCGGGGCCATCTTGTGCCCCCCTGAACAGTTCACACCTGAGAACATCGTTAAAACCGCCACTGGCATGGTCAGTGTCATGACCGATGCCATGATGAACGCCGTCAAGCATGACATCGATGGCGTGAGTTGACGGCACAAGGCATCACGCTTGGGTGAACAGGTGGGTGACCCAAGCCCCACCCACGACCAGCCAGAAAAACAGCAGCAAGGCCAGCAACAAGGGTTTGAAGCCCGCTTGTTTGATGGCGTGAGCCTGGGTGGACAGGCCCAAGGCTGCCATGGCAGTGGCCAGCAAGACGGTGTCGAGTTGGTTGACCTCACGGGTCACGGCCAGGGGCAGCACGTTCAGTGAGTTGAACAGCACCATGGCGATGAAGCCCACGGCAAACCAGGGCACGCTGGCCAGCCACGAGGGTTGGGCCGAGCGCGCCGCCCCATGCTGGGCCGAGCGGCGTGACAGCCAGAAGGACAAGGTCATCAAAAACGGCGCCAGCAGCATCACCCGGACCATTTTGGTGATCAGGGCGACGTTGGCCGATTCGACGCTGACAGAGCGAGCGGCCGCCACCACCTGAGCCACTTCATGGATGGTGGCCCCCGCATACAAACCCAGGTTATGGGTGTCGTGCGGCAAGAAGGCCAGGTGGCTGTTGAGCGCGTACAGCCATGGGTACAAAAAGATCCCGACCGTGCCGAACACCACCACGGTGGCCACGGCCATGGTGACCTGCTCGGATCGTCCTTTGACCACGGGTTCGGTGGCCATGACGGCCGCCGCACCGCAGATGGCGCTGCCCGCACCGATCAGCATGGCTGCACGCGAGTCCATCTTGAACACGCGGGTGCCGATCCAGGTGGCCAGCAAGAAGGTCGAACTGAGCATCACCACGTCGATCAAGACCCCAGTCATGCCCACATGGGCAATGTCCTGAACGGTCAGGCGCAGGCCGTACAGGATCACCCCCGCCCGCAGCAGCGTGAAGCGGGCAAAGTGCACCCCGGCGCCAGCAGGTGCGGCCACTCTGGGATACAGGGTGTTGCCAATCACCATGCCCAGCAAGATGGACAAGGTCAAGGAACTGAAGCCGTGGGCACCTAGCCAGGCCCAGTGATCGGCATACATCGCCATCTGGGCGATGCCACCACTCAAAAGCAAGCCCGGCAAGAGATCAGTGGATGCGGCGGGAAGGGGGCGTGAGGCTGACTGCATGATCTTGAACTGCTTGAAGAACTGGGGACCAGTCTCAAGCGTTTTCATTGATCAGTCCAGCAACTTATTTGGTTAATATCTACCTATTAAACCGATAGATTGAGCAGATGGATGTGTACCGTTTGACGCTGCGTCAGTTGCAGATTTTTGTGGCTGTGGCGCAGTCGGGCAGCACGTCGGCGGCGGCCGAGGTCGTGGCGCTGTCGCAGTCGGCCACCAGCTCGGCGTTGACCGAGCTGGAGCGCCAGCTGTCGATCCGGCTGTTTGACCGAGTCGGCAAACGCTTGTGCTTGAGCGAAAGCGGCCGGGTGTTGCTGCCCATGGCGCAGTCTTTGTTGGATGGGGCCAGGCAAATCGGGCTGGCGGCACAGAACCCGGATCAGGTGCTTCAGTCCCTGCGCATCGGCGCCAGCATGACGATTGCCGATCACCTGCTGTTGGATGTGTTGAAGGCCTTGCTGGGGGATCGCCCCCGATTGAGCGACAGCTGGCGGTCGCGGGTCGACGTGGGCAACACGCAGTCGATCTGTTCGCGCGTGGCATCGTTCGAGCTGGATCTAGGCTTGATCGAAGGCGTGTGCCACGAGCCCGCATTGCGTGTTGAGCCCTGGCTGAGCGACGAAATGGTGATCGTGGGCCCGGCCGGCAGCAATCACCAAACGCGCTGGTCAGTGACGGCGTTGCGCCAGGCAGTATGGCTGCTGCGCGAGCCGGGATCAGGCACGCGCGATGCCTGCGATCGGGCTTTGTTGCCCCACCTCAAAACCTACCGGCGTGCGCTGGAGTTGGGCAGCAATGACCTCATCAAAAAGGCCGTGGGCGCGGGGATGGGGTTGGCCTGCCTGTCTCGCTGGGTGGTCAAGAACGACCTGGCCGCCGGGCTGCTGCAGGAACTGCCCACCGTTTTACCGCGCATTGAGCGCCGATATCACTGGGTGATTCATCGGGACAAGCAGGTGTCACCCTCCTTGCAGCGCTTGGTCGAACTGTTGACCGTTCCGGATCGACTGTCAGGCGCCCTTTGATTGACTGTCAGAAAGTGCCTCTTTTTTAAGCTTTGACCGCTGCGGTCGCACTCTATCTTTGCCCTCGTTCCATTGATTGAGCGAGGGTCCGAATGGCTCACCACAGCACCAGGCAGTACGATGTCTCCGTTGCAAGCACCGAAACCGAATTGCTGCAAGCCTGTGCGGTGCGTGCCGAAGCTTACGGGCACCACCTTGGCGCCGCCGTTTTGAGTTTCTCGGCCGTAGAAGACATGGATCGAGAAGCGGGCACCTTCGTTTTGTTGTGCCGCGATTCGATCTCCGGAGCGGTACTCGGCACAGCTCGGATTCAAACCAATGAACATCGGCCGCTGTTGGTCGAGCGCAGTGTAATCCTGCCGCGCCACATTGCCCGCCGCACCCGCGCTGAAGTGACTCGTCTGGCCGTCAAGCCGGGGTCGGATCGCCTGGTCAAGTTGTGCCTGATGCGCGCGGTGTACCAATTCTGTGAGGCCCAGGGCATCGATTGGCTGGTGATCTGCGCACGAAGCGAACCGCTGGCCCGAACCTATCGGTCGCTCGGCTTTGTCGATTTCCTGGAGCCCGGTCAGCATGTCTTGCTGGCGCATGCCGGGCATCTGCCCCATCTGGTGTTCACGATGGATGTGGCCGCCACACGCCAGCGCTGGCTGGCTGCAGGGCACCGTTTGCAATCGTTCATGCTTGCAGGCGCTCAGGGCCCCTGGCTGGGCTATCTTCAGAGGTTGCGTCCGGTGGGTTGTCAGGAACAGGCCGCCTGACGCGAAGGTGGCTCCAACGCTGAAGCACCTTGCTGAGGTCTTCCAGCACACAAGGCTTGGATAAGAAGTCGTCCATGCCGGCGTCCAGGCAATCTTGACGTTCCGAGTCGCCCGCCGTGGCGGTGAGGGCCACGATCGGAATGCGAGGCAGCGCCAGCTGTTGCTCTTGCGTACGGATCTCACGGGTGGCCTCGTAGCCGTCCATGATCGGCATGTCGCAATCCATCAAGATCAGATCAGGGCGGTTGATGTCGCGCAGCGCATGCCGCACGGCTTCGCGGCCGTCTTTGACACGTTCGGTGCGGGCACCGATGATCTCTAAAAAGTTGGTCGCCACCAAGGCGTTGATGTCATTGTCTTCAGCCATCAGCACCAGGCAGGTGGCGGGCTCCGTCTCGGTGGCCGATATGGCGGCGTTTGGGTTAGCGAGTTCAACCGCGCGTGCTTCGCTTGAGGCGGTTGTGATCGGTTCGGATTCCTGCGGCGCTTGTGTGCCAGGCAGAAAGGCGCTGAATGTCATCGTGGTGCCCACACCGGGTTCGCTGTCGGCGGTGATGTCGCCCCCCATGGCGCGGGCAATGTCGCGGGCGATGGTGAGACCCAATCCGACGCCCTCGGCCGAATGGGTACCTGAGGCTGACGCGGCTTGCTGAAAGGCCTCAAAAATCGCCGGCAATTCTTGTCGCCCGATGCCTACGCCAGTGTCACGCACTTCGGTCCAGACCATGCCTTGATCTTCATCGCGCTCCACTTTCAATTCAATGCTGCCTTGGCGGGTGAATTTGATGGCATTGCCGAGCAGGTTGTGCAGCACTTGCCTGAAGCGGGCGGGGTCACCCAGAACCCAGCAGGGCGCACTCAATCGATGGTGAACGAGGAAGTGCAGCCCCTTTTCTTCGGCTCGGACAGCGTAGATGCCAGCCAACTGTTCGATCTGGGCATGGAGGTCGTAGCGTTCATTGCGCAGCAGGAACTGGCCGGATTCGATGCGTGAGATGTCAAGCAGGTCATTGATCAGGCCTAACAGGTGGCTGCCCGAGGATTGAATCAATTCGATCCGGCGGCGCAAGCCTGCGTCGCGGACATCCATGTGCAGCAGGCGGGCCATGCCCAGGATGCCGTGCAGCGGGGTGCGCAATTCGTGGCTCATGTTGGCCAGAAACTGGGTCTTGACTGCGCTTTGACGCATGGCAGTGCGCAAGGCTTCATCTTTTTCTTGCGCCAGGGCTTCGGCTTGCATGCGCAGCAGAATCGTGTCCTTGAGTCGCTGTTCGGTGCGGGCGGCCGTGATCAGTTGCAAGCCCAGCAGCATCAGTAACCCCAAGCCGCCCAGGAAGCCAAGGGGTTCACCCCGCATGAACATCCCCAGGGCCGTAGGCGCCAGGATGGGCACCACATAGCCGGCGGTGTAGGGCGCGCTGAATTGCAGGCCAAAGGTGGCCACGCAGGATACCCCCGCCAAAGAGGCGATGACGAAGGAGGCCAAAGGCCAGGGTGCGCTGGTGGCCACGTACAGGCCGGCGATCCCCCACACCGAGCCGTCTATCACCAACCCAGCCAGGGTACTGGTGGGCCCTGGTGTGTGGCGTGGGGCATCCCAACCTTGAAGCCACCGAAATGCAGCGATGGCAAATTTGGCGACCAGCCAGGCATCGACCACATGCGGGGCGCCCAGATCCTTGCGCATGCACAAGGCAATGGCCACAGCGAACGCGGTGGCGACCAGCGCACCTATCCGGGCATGGGCCCAAATCGTTCGGAGTTGTTCATCTTGTACTGCACGTCTTGAAAGAAGGGTTTGGGGCATCGCTCGCTACAGGTGCGACTACGGTTGACGGCATACAACTGCAGATTGACACTTTGCGTCAAAATGAGCGAGAGGTCCAGCACTTGCCCCCTAGTGTGAACCTGGGGTTTGACCCCGGCTGGCGAGTATCAGGGTTGGAGACGTGCCATGGCCGCCTAGCGGCATTGCCGGGGCGTATGCGACCTTGTAAGGACTGTCACAAAGCTTAGGACTGTCATCGCAGAGACAGTGTGGCGCGTTAAAACGCCATGTTCCTGAATTTGCGTTGTGTCCGTGATGAACCGCCACTCTGAGCAGCAACTGCTGAATTTTTGCCTGGCCCAGCACGGCCGCTTCAACCCCGATGCCTGGCGCAAGCAGGGGGTGGTGGCGCCCGACCAAACGGCCTGTGCGATGTTGCTGCTGGCTGATGCGCGCTGGTATGGCCGTTGGCGCGAACTGCAGGCCTTGATGGGGCAGTCTCAAACCGCTCAAGCGGGGCGCCTGACCGAGTTGTCTCGCCGAGTTGGGTTCAATCCCCGACTATTTGCCCAAAGGCTACAGGCCTTGTTGTGGCAAAGCACCGAAGCCAAGCGATGAAAGTTATCCACCCAAGTTGTGGATAACCTTGTTGGCAAGCATTGGGGGAACTCGCCTGCCCCCTCTGAAAGACCTTGGTTTGCCTCATTTATAGGCACTTGCCGGCATGGCGTGAATGCTGGGAAATGCTGAATCGTGATCAATGCAAAGTGTCGGTAAGCTTACTGCTTGGCAAGGCGCCATAAAACAGGGGCTTATTTGATTTGTCAGCATGCGTTTTCCGTCAAGCGCCGGGCGTTGGTGTGCTGGCTTCCCATGGCATGGCTATCGGATGGGGCTTTGGCGAGCGAATCCAGTGCCGGCAACATTGCGGTGCTGTATCCCGAGATCGGCGAGCCATATCGATCCATCTTTGTGGCCATCCTTCCCCCCTTGTTCTTCGGCTTGTTTGGTGATGACCGTGGCGACCGCCGGTGCTCGGCGAACCAATTGTCGAGTACCGGTGACGACGCTGATCATCGGCGGCTCGCCAAAGGCTTGTTGCAAGTCTTCTTCATCGGCGTTGCTGGCCCTGGCGGGCGTGATCCAGGCAGCTTGGGCCAGTAGGGCGGTCGCCAGCGCAATCGAGGTGTATCGAGCCGGATGGAGTAAGAAACGCATGGGTTTGGGCTAGCGGGATCGGTCGGCTATTCTGTTCAATATTGCCTGTCTGTCGAAAGCCTGTTTACCCGAAAACCTGCGGTGCCGTTGGGATATCGGTACAGTGAGTCTGCTGGGGAATGAATCGATGATCAGTGGAGAAAAAATCGTTGCCGCGCTCACGGCGCTCGCTTGTCTTGTGATGTTGCTGCGCCTGGCTCTGGGCGCCAGACGGACGGCGAGCTTTGATCGAGCGGTCCTGGGCCTGTGGGAACAGGTGCGGCGCAGCGTGATGCGGTGGAGTCGTCGCATCAAGCATGGCAAACAGGCGCGCAAAGCCACCCAAGAGGTTTTGCAACGTATGCGCAAAGCAGCCGAGCGCGATGGCAATGTCATCACTCCGCACGCTTTCAAAAAGCCTGGCGCGTCTCAGCAGTCGTCACGTCAATCGGATGACGAGGGCTGATCAATCCTGATCGTTCGATGGTCACGGTGATGCATTCCGTGTACACACAAGCATCCCTCGTTTGTGGGGGTGTATAGGCTGAATGCGCCATTTGTCACGCGCTAGAAACGTGGTTCCCCCGTAGGTGGGGCTTGACAGCGTGTGTACAGCCCCAGGTAAACCCTGAAGGGCTTGACCTAAATTACAAACATCAAACGTTGCGCCAAAGTGAGAACAACACGGATCTGATTCCTTTTTGTTCTTTTCTAGGAGCTTTGAATGCGAATTGCAATCTCTCTGCGTCGTTTGATGTCTGTGGTCGCCATGGCGGTGGCCTTTGTGGCTCCCGGTGCAGCACAGGCCGGAACTTACGCCCAGACCAAATACCCGATCGTGCTGGTGCACGGCTTCCTTGGTTTCAGCAGCGTGCTGGACATCAGCTATTTCTATGGAGTTGCTGACCGTCTGCGTGCCGATGGTGCCAAGGTGTACGTGGCACAGCTCAATCCAGCCCAATCTAACGAATATCGTGGTGAGCAGCTTCTGCAGCAGCTCCAGCAGTGGGCAGCTCGCGATGGCGTCCAAAAGTTCAATCTGATCGCGCACAGCCAAGGTGGCCCCACTTCGCGCTATGTGGCCGCCGTGGCCCCCGGCTTGGTTGCCAGTATTGGCACCGTGTCTGCCACGCATTTCGGCAGCAAGACCGCTGATTACTACATCGCCCACATCGGCTCGACCTGGGCCAACAACGTGGCCAGCAATATTGCGCAAGTGCTGAACGCGATCTACAACGGTTCGGCTGCCTCGGCGTCGCCTACCGATCTGAACGCCGCGTTGGCATCCTTGTCGACGGCCGGGATGAACACCTTCAACAGCAAGTATCCACAAGGCAAGCCCACCACCACTTGCGGCCAAGGTCCGGCCACTGTGAATGGCGTGTCGTACTACTCCACAGCTGGTTCGTCGGTGCTGACCAACGTGCTGGATGTGTCGGATGCCCTGTTCGCGTTGACCAGCCAGCCCTTCGGCTCTGAAGCCAACGATGGCGTGGTGGGCAAGTGCTCGGCTCACTGGGGTACCGTTCTCAAGGACAACTATTCCTGGAACCACTTGGACGAAATCAACCAAGTGCTGGGCCTGCGCGGTGTGTTCTCGCCAGATCCGGTTGCGTTCTATGACAGCCTGGCGAACCGCCTGAAGAACCAGGGTCTGTGATCCCGTCCACCACACTGACACGCACCAGGAGGTTTCCCATGCGATTGTTCTCATCCTTGCGCCAGTTGCTGGCCTCTGTCTGTGTGGTGGCTGCGGCCATGGCGGCACCTGCCGCCCACGCAGGAACCTATGCTCAAACCAAGTACCCGATTGTGTTGGTGCATGGGTTCCTGGGCTTCAACAGTGTGCTGGGCATCAACTATTTTTACGGTGTGCCCAGCAGCCTGCGCAACAACGGGGCCAAGGTCTATATTGCCCAGGTTAACCCCGCCCAAAGCAACGAGTACCGTGGCGAACAGTTGATCCAGCAACTCAAGCAATGGGCGGCGCGCGATGGGGTGACCAAGTTCAACCTGATTGCGCACAGCCAGGGCGGCCCCACGGCTCGTTATGCAGCCGCTGTGGCCCCAGGCTTGGTGGCCAGCGTGGGCACGGTGTCTGCCACGCACTTTGGCAGCAAGACGGCTGATTACTGGAACGCCCACATCGGGTCGACTTGGACCAACTCCGTTGCCAACGGGATTGCCACCGTTCTCAACGTCATTTACGGTGGATCGGGTAGCTCTGTTTCTGCAACCGATGTCAGCGCAGCGTTGTCGTCTTTGTCGACGGCGGGGGCTACGACCTTCAATGCCAAGTACCCCCAAGGGGCGCCCACCAGCTACTGTGGTCAAGGCCCGGCGAAAGCCAATGGCATTGCCTATTACTCGGCTGGCGGCGGTTCTGTGCTGACCAATGTGTTCGATATATCGGATGCCTTGTTGGGTTTGACTTCTTTGCCATTCGGTGGCACCGCCAACGACGGTCTGGTCAGCACCTGCTCGTCGCACTGGGGGACTGTGCTCAAGGACAACTATGCGTGGAACCACCTTGACGAAATCAACCACCTGCTTGGCTTGCGTGGTTTGTTCACGCCTGATCCGGTGTCGTTCTACAACAGCCTGGCCAACCGCCTGAAGAACCAGGGTCTTTGATTTCGATTGTTTACTGTTGTAAATCCGGGTCGGCGTTGCCGGCCCGTGTGTCTTTGATGATGCGAGAGAGTGACATGATGAAGCTCACCTATGTGAACCGCTCCCGTTGGGGCTGGATCGGTCTTTCTGCTGCCGTATTGGCGGGTGGTTTGGTATGGGTGGGGCAACAATGGACGCGGCCATCGAACGGTGGCGTGACGCTGGCCGGGCACCGGACGTGGAGCCTGATGGGCGCTGCCAACGAGGTCGAATCGACCGCGAGTGCGCCGGTGTCCAACGGGAAGGTCCGAAGTTTGAGCAGCATCCGTGCCGCGGTGTTTGGCGATCCCTTGATCTCCCAGACTCAACCCGCAGGTGATTGGTGTGTGGAGGCGGATGGTCATCTGCGTCCCGATGTCGCTTTGCGCCAGCGTTTCGAGTATTACCTCTTGGCTTTGGGAAACGCGACGCCAGACGAAATTCGCCTGGTGATCCAGGATGAGGCCCGCAAGGCCGTGGGGGACAAGGCTGCGGCGGCCATCATGGCCATTTACGACAAGTACATGGCCCTGCGCAGCGCCCAGCCACGCAATCAACTGGTTCTCAACGACCGAGAATCCTGGCAGCCGGCCTTTGAAGAGCAGAAGGCCATGCGGCGCCAGTATCTGGGGCAAGAATGGGCTGATGCCTTCTTCAAGGCAGAGGAAGATGAGTTTGTGCAGTTCACGGCTCAGGTCGATCAAAAGGCAGGGCCTGATCGCAAGGACATGAGCTTCCCGGTTCCGCAGATGGGACCTGGCAAAGATGCTGCAGCCGTGTACGCCGAACGGGTGTCCTTATACGGTGAGGCTGCGGCCAAGCGTCTGGCCAAAGCTGATGCCGATTGGGCCGATTGGGAAAGCCGGCTGAATGCTGGCAAGGCCGAGTGGCAACGGCTGAGCAACAGCCCAGAGCTGTCGGACACGCAACGCAAACAGTCGATGGATCAATACATTGATGGACACTTTCCGCCTGACGAAAGGATGCGCGCGCGGGGTTTGATCTACTGAGGCCACAGCACCATGATTGATACGTCGTTCCAGCCCCGGTTGGTGTATTCGATGCCTGATGTGGGGCGCGATGATGTGCCCCTGCAAATCGTCGATCGTCTGCGGGAATGCTTGTTCAATGGGGAGTTGATGCCGGGCTCGCGTTTGTCTGAGCCAGCTTTGGCGGCTCGGTTAGGGGTGTCGCGTACACCCATTCGTGCTGCCTTGCAGCGCCTGCAAACCGAGGGCTGGCTGGAGTTCACTGCCACGGGCGGCTACCGGGTGCGGCAGTTCTCTCGTGGCGATGTGGCTTCGGCCCTGGCTGTTCATGCCGCCCTGGAGGGGCTTGCTGTGCGCCTAGCGGCTGAGCAGGGGGCACCTCCTTCGATGATGTCGCAGGCGCGTGAATTGTTGATCCGCATGGATTTGTTGCTCAACGAGGCAGAGTGGTGTGTGAGCCATTTCGATCTGTTTGTGGCTCGGCATGCAGAGCTTCATCGCCTGTTGGTGAAGATGGCGGTCTGCCCCATGATCGACAACACGCTGGCGCATGTCATGGCACACCCCCTGTCGATTGCCGCCAATGTGTTTTTCACCTCGGGGCGGACTTTGCCCGACGTTCGCCAAAGCCTGGTTTTTGCGCAAGAGCATCACCGAAGCGTGCTGGACGCCATCAAACGGCAGCAGGGCACACGGGCGGAGGCCTTGATTCGTGAACACGCAGCCTGGCTGGAGCGGCACCTGCACATGGCCGATCAACCGGCGACTGTGCCATTTTTGACCAGAGTGGCCAGTTAAGCCCTTTCTTTTCAGACGTTTACCCGCACCGCAACCTGCCTAGACTCTGTCACGATTACCATCGGTTCAACTTTGAACTAGGTACGACTGCTAGATGTCTGTGTTCCGTTCTGCGTGGTGGGTGGCCTTGAGCCTGGTGCCGGTGTTGGCTTGTGCCACGCCGCAAGCCCGTGTCATTGTCAAGCTCAAAGCCGACTCGACCCTGCTGGCGACGTCAGACAGCCTGGCTCACGCGCAATCCCTGGGGGCTGGCGCCTCTTCGATGTCTTTCAAGTCTGGGCGCATGCAGCGCTTGGGCGGGCGCATGGGATTGAGCGTTCAAGACGGTCGCTTGCTCGGGGCGCGCACGCAACTGGCTACGGCCTCGGGCATGACATCCGAAGCGCTGGCCGCCCGTTTGGCAAAGCAACCCGACGTTGAATATGCGGTGGTCGACCACCTCCGATTTCGGGAGTCCGTTCCCACCAATGATCCCTTGTTTGGCGCATCGCCTTCACTGGCTGCAGGACAGTGGTACTTGTATGCCCCTGACGCGACCTTGCCCGCGGCCATCAATGCGGTCGGCGCCTGGGGCCTGACCACCGGATCGAGCAGAGTTGCTGTGGCGGTGCTGGACACCGGCATTCGGTCAGACCACGAAGATTTTTCGGGCAAATTCCTGCCGGGCTACAACATGATCTCCGACCCTCTACGGGCCGGCAATACGGTGGGGCGAACGCCGGATGCATCCGACAACGGGGACTATCTAACCCAGGCCGAGATCACCGCCAATCCGATCAGTTACCCTGCCAATACTTGTACACAAGACCTCACCAGTTCTTGGCATGGCATGGAAGTGGCGGGCATCGTCGGGGCCGCCACAAACAATGGGATTGGCATGGCCTCGGTGGGCCGTGACACCTCGATCCTGCCGGTCCGTGTGCTCGGCAAATGTGGTGGATACGACACCGACATCATGGACGCGATGAAATGGGCTGCCGGTCTGGCAGTGACGGGCGTGTCGGGGGAGGTGCCGCAACCGCGGGCGCGGGTGATCAACCTGAGCCTGGGCTCCAGTGGGGCGTGTGGTGCATATCAGGATGTCATCAACGCCGTGCTGGCTCGTGGGGTGGTGGTGGTGGCATCGGCAGGCAACACCAGCCGTGAGGTGGATGCACCGGCGAATTGCTCAGGGGTGATCGCGGTAGGGGCTTTGCGGCAGGAGGGCACGAAGGCAGGTTACTCGGCTGCCGGGCCTGAGATTTCGATCAGCGCACCAGGAGGCAATTGCGTGGACTCTGGAACAAATTGTTTGTATCCGATTCTGTCTGCCTCGAATTCGGGCCCGCAGAATCCGGTGAGCAATGCAGATGGCGGCTCCACGTACAGCTCAGGCTTGGGCACCAGCTTTTCCGCGCCGATGGTCAGCGGCACGGTGGCGCTGATGCTGGCCATCCGGCCTAACTTGACGCCGGATGCCGTGAAGCGGATCTTGATGCGCTCGGCACGGGCTTTCCCCACATCCGGTGTGGTGTCGGCTACCTCAACTTGCCATGCGCCCGATCCCAACGTCGACCAATTAGAATGCTATTGCACCACCACGACCTGTGGCGCCGGGATGCTCGACACCGCTGAAGCGGTGCGGCAGGCCGCCTCAGACGGCGTGGCATCGATCAGCGTGTCGCCGTCTCAGCCGGTCGCGGGGGCCACACTGGTCCTGAGTGGCGCCTCGTCGATCCCCAGTGCTTTGGCGGATCACATCGTCAGTTACCAATGGGCCCTGGTGGACGGCGGCGGCATCGTGTCGGCCCTGCAGGGCGATCTCAGTTCGGCCTCCGTATCGGCCACGCCCCAGGCTGCGGGCCAGTTCCAGGTGCGCTTGACGGTGACCGACAATCTGAACGTGAGTGCCACCAGCACCCAAACCATCACAGTTCAGGTAGCGCCGCCGTCTGGGGGCGGCGGTGGTGGCGGTGGCGCCTTGGATGACCTTACCTTGTGGCTGGGAGGGGCTTGGGTGCTCTGCCTGATGAGCTTGCGTCAAAACAAGGGGCGGGTCTCAGTTTGATCTAGCTCAGGCCTGCTTCAGCCAGCTCCGTTTGGGGCTGGCTTTTTTAATCAAATTGCATGATAATGAGAACTATTGTTATTTGCATTAGTCTTCATCATGCGAGCGTTGTGGCAGAAGTTCTTGTGGTCGGCGGTGGTGGGGGGCAGCGCGCTGCTCTCGGGGTGCGGCGGTGGAGGCGGTGGATCCGCCGAGCCCGTGGCACCTGGCCAAGCTGTGGCACAGGCCCAAGCTCTGTCGGACGTGGCCAGCCTCGGGAAGTTGATTTTTCACGATGCGAGTTTGTCGGCTTCAGGGCAGCAATCGTGCGCCAGTTGTCACGATGAAGCGCATGGGCATGCGGCCCCGAACAATCTGTCGGTGCAGTTGGGCGGCCAGACGGGAAGCAATCAGCATGGCACGCGCTCGGCCCCAGCTATTCGCTACCTCCGCTACAACACCGATTTCCATTTTGATTCAGGGGGCACCCCGACAGGGGGCTTCTTCTGGGATGGCCGCGCCACCTCTTTGGCAGATCAGGCCAAGGGGCCCTTTGTCAATCCTCGCGAAATGGCGAACGCGTCGCCGGCCGATGTGGTGGCCAAACTGGCGCAGGCTTCTTACGCCGCTCAGTTCGAGCGGGTGTTTGGCGCCGGGATATTCAGTGATTCGGCGGCAGCATTCGAGCGCGTGGCGCAAGCACTGCAGGCGTATCAAAAAGAGGATGTCGAGTTTGCCCCCTTCAGCAGCAAATACGATGCCTTCTTGAGGGGCAAGGCTCAACTGAGCGAGCAAGAGTTGCGAGGCCTGGCTTGGTTCAACAGCCCGTCGAAAGGCAACTGTGCCGCCTGCCATCCCAGTGCCAAGGGGGCCGATGGCAGCTTCCCCTTGTTCACGGATTTCTCTTATGACTCGCTGGGTGTGCCCCGCAACATGGCGATCAGCGAAAACCTGGATCCAAGCTACTTTGACTTGGGTTTGTGCAACAGCAGCAACCCAGCTGTGGCGGCCTTGCCTGAAGCGCAACGCGTGGCCCTGTGCGGCTTATTCAAAGTGCCATCGCTGCGCAATGTAGCGACTCGCGCGGCTTACTTCCACAATGGCGTTTTTCATGACTTGACGACGGTGGTCACGTTCTATGTGCAGCGCGATACCCAACCCGAAAAGTGGTATCTGAACGGCAGCGGCCAAGTCGATCGCTACAACGATTTGCCGCCCGCATATCGCAGCCATGCCAACACGACAGAGGCGCCTTACAACCGTCAGCCGGGTGATGCCCCTGCGCTCACCGACGCTGAGATTCAGGACGTCGTGGCCTTCCTGGGCACCTTGACCGACGGCTGGACAGCACCGTAACCCTTTCTTGGCTATTGACTCATCCTCATCATGACAACCTCTACCCGAATCGGCCTGGTGGCCGCTGCTTGCCTGGCTCTGACCTCTGCCGCGATGGCGGCCGAAACCCCTGATCTGGCCACTCGCGTGGATCAACTCAGCCAGGAGTTGGCCAACGTCAAAGCCCAGTTGGCGGATCAAAATGCCGCAGCCGCGGCGGCTGCCGACAACAGCACTGTTCTGACCAGCTATGGCGAGATGGCAGCGCGCTTCTATCAAAAGGACACCGGCCGCAACAATGCTGACCTGACGCGATTTGTGTTGGGCTTTCAGCACCGCTTCGATCCGCAAACCAAACTGGTGACCGAGATTGAGGTGGAGCACGCGGTTTCGTCGGCAAGCGACAGTGGCGAAGTGGCGATTGAGCAGGCCTATATCGAGCGGCAGCTTCAGGCCAGTTGGGCCCTGCGCGCCGGTTTGTTTGTGATGCCCATGGGTTTGCTCAACGAAAACCATGAGCCCACTGCCTATTACGGGGTGCAGCGCAACTTCGTCGAAACGGCCATCATCCCGACCACCTGGCGTGAAGGTGGCGTTCAGTTTGTGGGGGATCTGGATCAGGGCTGGACGCTACAGGCGGGAGTCAGCACCGGCTTTGATCTGAGCAAATGGGATGCGACCAATGCAGTGACGGTTGAATCCCCGCTGGGTGCAGTTCATCAAGAGTTGTCCCAGGCGAAGTCTCACGATCTGGGTGCGTTCAGCGCTTTGAATTGGCGTGGCATGCCGGGATTGCAGGTGGGGGGCGCGGTGTTTGCCGGGCAGGGCAGCCAAGGGCAAACGGGGGTGCCTAAAATGGGCGTGACGCTGTGGGACATGCACGTGCGATACACCCCTGGTGCGTGGGACTTGTCTGCGTTGTATGCCCAGGGACGGGTCTCGAACACCGCTCGTTTCAATCAGACCTTGGTTGGCCATGATTACCTGATCCCTTCGCAATTCAGCGGCTGGTACACCCAAGCGGCCTACAAGTTGTGGAGCCGCGGTGACCTGACCTTGTCGCCCTTTGCCCGATGGGAAGAGTTCAACACTCGCGAGGCCTATGCCGACATCGGCGCGGGTCTGACCCCCAGCCCGGCCAAACGCGAACGGGTCATCACCGTAGGAGCCAATCTGGCTGTGGGCTCCGGCGTGGTGGTGAAAGCGGATGTGCAGCGCTTCAAGGAAAACAGCAACGACAATCGGCTCAATCTGGGCCTCGGTTGGAGTTTCTGATGCGCATTGAGATCCTGAAGGTGTCGGCACTGCTGCCGGTGGCCTTGGCCGCGGTGGGGCCAACCCAGGCCTTCGCTGTGGACTACATGAGCCCCGAGCAGGCTCAAAAGGCCTTGTTTCCGGCAGCGGACCGATTTGAACTGAAGGACATCCGTCTGGATGCCGCCCAGTTGCAGCAAATGCAGCAACGCTATGGCATCGCGCCGCGCTCGACCTCCTGGAAGGTCTGGACGGCACAGCAGGGCAATAAACCGCTGGGATTTGTCGTCATCGACAACGTCATCGGCAAATTCGAATTGATCACCTACGCGGTAGCACTGCAAATGGATGGGTCGATCAAGCAAATCGAAATCCTGTCCTACCGCGAGAGCCATGGGGCCGAAGTTCGCTTGCCGGCCTGGCGCCAGCAGTTTGTCGGCAAAGGGGTTCAATCGACGCTGAAAACGGGGCAGGACATTGCCAACATCAGTGGAGCCACCTTGTCATGTAGCCACTTGACGGATGGCGTCAAGCGCATCGTCTCGGTGATTGATTGGGCCCGCAGTGTTGGGCAACTGCCCAAGACATGACTTCGGACATGTCTCAAGGCATGACGGTTTGGCGCCGCGCTCAACCCTGGTTGGGCACGCTGGTGGAAATCGGGGTGCCGCAAGGGGGCGCGCATGAAGGCGTGGTGAACCATGCTATCCAGGATGCGTTCGCGGTGGTCGCCCAGGTGCATCACTGCATGTCGCGATTCGAGCCCGACAGCGACGTGAGCCGCTTTCATCAAGCCGCGGTGGGTGAGGCGGTTCGCATCAACGGGCACACTGCCCGCGTGTTGGCCCTGGCCGAAGAGTTGCATGATCTGACCGAGGGCGTGTTCGATGTGGCCTTGGGAACGGGCCGCTGGCGGCTGGATCAAGCCCACTGGTTCAAGCTGGATGAAACCACTCAGGTCGACCTGGGAGGGATTGCCAAAGGTTATGCGGTGGACGTCGCCATGACAGCCTTGCAGGATCGGCAGATTCCTGTGGCTTGGGTGAACGCGGGGGGCGATCTGCGAGTCATGGGTACCGATTTGCCCGTTGAGTTGCGTGACGAACAGACCGGTGGCGTACGTCCTTGGGCCCGCATTCGGGATGCGGCGCTGGCCACCAGCTACTTTGGTGTGGGGGCAGGCTCGCAACTGCACGGCCAGACGCAAGCCATGCATGTGACCGTGGCGGCCAACCGTTGTGCGGTGGCCGATGCCTTGACCAAGGTCGTGGCCCGTGTTGGGCTTGAAAAAGCCGAGCCATGGCTTGGTTTTTTTCAAGCTCAGGCGTGGGTTCATGCATGATGCCGGGATGGCATTCCATCCCCATCGTCCTCATGCGTTGCGCCCCTGGTTGCGCTGGAGCATTTATTGTCTGACCCTGGCATTGGTGCTGTCGGGCGGCATGTGGCTCGTTGTCCATTTTCTGAATTGGCCGGCAGCGTCCCGCCCTGCGTTGGAAGGCTTGCCCAGCCCTTGGGAGAGCCCGTTGATGAAAGCGCATGGCGCGGCGATGCTGGCCATGATCTTTTTCATCGGCCGCTTGTCAGGAACCCATGTGCTGTTGGGATGGCGCATCCACAAGCGGGTGTGGGATGGCGTGGCCGTGCTGGTGTTGTTTGGCCTCTTGGCGGGTTCGGGCTATGGGCTGTATTACTGGATCCCCGATGACTGGCGCGATGGACTGGGCCTGATCCATGGGGCCGTGGGTTGCCTCACGGTTTTGATGTTGATCTACCATCGCCGCCGCTGATGGCCGACGGCCGGCTTCACACTTCTTTGCATGAACATGTCATGATGCGCGGTTAACCTGAATCCGTCCGCGCCCTCCCCAGGGGAGATCATGACTCAGCAGAAGCAATTTTTCCCCCGTCAGGTCATCGAAGCCGGAGGCAACCGCTGGGACTGGGCCTTGCTGCCCTTGGTTTTGGCGGTCATTTTCGCCCTGGCCTATGGGGCCAGCCAGATGACCCGGCCGTATCAGGTCGGTATGGCTTTGCCTTTGAGCCTGGACCCCTCTGTTCTGCCGTATTACCTGTTGCGAACCACCTTGCGCATGTTCATGGCGCTGGGGTGCTCTTTGCTGTTCAGTTGCGTATTCGCTGTCTTGGCGGCCAAGTATCGGGCGGCAGAGCGGGTGTTGGTGCCCTTGCTCGACATCCTGCAATCCATTCCGATTCTGGGCTTCCTGTCGATCACGGTGACAGGCTTCATCGCCCTGTTCCCGGGGAACCTGTTCGGGGTCGAGTGCGCGGCCATCTTTGCGATCTTCACCTCCCAGGCCTGGAACATGGCCTTCAGCCTGTATCAGTCGTTCCGCACCGTGCCAGCCGAGCTGGGTGAGGCCGCCCGGGTGTTCCAGATGTCGGGCTGGCAGCGCTTCTGGCGGCTCGAGCTGCCCTTTGCCATGCCCCCCTTGCTGTGGAACATGATGATGTCCATGTCCGGGGGCTGGTTCTTTGTGGTGGCGTCGGAAGCCATCTCGGTTTCGCACCAGAACATCAAACTGCCAGGTATCGGCTCTTACATCGCTTTGGCCATCGAGGCACGTGACTTGTCGGCCATCGGGTGGGCCATTTGCGCGATGCTGGTCGGCGTATTGCTGTACGACCAGTTGTTCTTCAGGCCTCTGTTGGCGTGGGCCGATCGGTTCCGCTTTGAAGAGATGGGCGGAGATACGGCCCAGCGGTCCTGGTTGCTGATGTGGTTGCGGCGTACCGACCGGTTCCAGTCGATGACAGGCTGGATGGGGCAGCAGCTGGAGCGTTCGTTTGCCTGGTTTCGGCTGCGTCACGATGGCACCTCCATTCGCGCCCGGCCGCGAGAGGGATCAGCGGGCCTGGCCCGGTTGTGGGATGCGGTGATCGCGGGCGGTGTCATGCTGGCCATCTGGCAGCTGTTCACCTTCATTCATGGCGAGGTGGGATGGGCTGAAGTGGGCCATGTTTTCGTGCTGGGCTGCTACACCATGCTGCGGGTGTCCATCCTCATCACGCTGGCGGCCTTGGTGTGGGTGCCGGTGGGCGTGTGGATCGGCATGCATCCGCATGTGGCATCCAAGGTGCAGGCGGTGGCCCAGTTTTTGGCCGCGTTTCCGGCCAACTTGATGTTCCCTGTGGCGGTGATGGTGCTGGTGCATTTTCATCTCAACCCGCACATCTGGCTGTCGCCCTTGATGATTCTGGGCACCCAGTGGTATCTGTTGTTCAACGTGATTGCGGGCGCGGCCTCGGTGCCGTCCGAATTGCGGCTGGCGGCGCAGAACTTAGGCTTGACCGGCTGGCTGAAGTGGCGGCGCTATTACCTGCCGGCGGTGTTTCCGAGCTTTGTCACCGGGGCCATTACCGCCAGCGGCGGGTCGTGGAATGCCAGCATCGTGTCTGAGTACGTGACCTGGGGCGACACCACCCTGCAGGCCGCAGGCATCGGTAGCTACATTGCCCACATGACCGCCGTGGGAGACTTTCCGCGCATTGCCCTAGGCATCGGGGTGATGTGCGTGTTTGTGATGGGGATGAACCACTTGGTGTGGCGCCGCCTGTACCGGATCGCCAACGACCGCATGCATTTCTGAAAGGGACGTGATGAGCCACCCCATTGTCGAATTGAAAGACGTCGGCAAGTCGTTTTCACGCGCTGACGGCACTCCGCGAGCCGTGTTGGAACACGTCGATTTCGTCTTGCGTGAAGGTGAAATCGTGGCCCTGTTGGGGCAATCGGGATCCGGTAAATCCACCATGCTGCGGATCATGGCGGGCCTGATTCAGGCCGATGCCGGTGCGGTGACTTATCGCGGTCAGCCCCTGTTTGGTCCGGCTCGCGGTGTCAGCATGGTGTTTCAGTCGTTTGCGCTGTTTCCCTGGTTGACCGTCCAGCAAAACGTCGAGTTGGGCCTGGAGGCTCAAGGCGTGTCGCAACAAGAGCGGGCCCAGCGCGCTGAAGAGGCGATCAAACTGATCGGCTTGTCCGGGTTTGAGGGCGCCTTGCCCCGTGAGCTGTCGGGTGGGATGCGGCAGCGCGTGGGCATTGCCCGTGCTTTGGTGGTGCAACCCGAAGTGCTGCTGATGGACGAGGCCTTTTCGGCGCTGGATGTGCTGACCGGTGAAAACCTGCGGGAAGAAATTCTGGAATTGTGGGGCGGCGGCAAAATGCCCACCAAGGCCATTTTGGTCGTGTCGCACAACATCGAAGAGGCCGTGATGATGGCCGATCGGATCATGATCTTTGGCAGCAACCCGGGCCGGGTGCGCTTCCAGATGCAGGTGGGCTTGCCCCGCCCACGTCGGGCGGACAGCCGTGAGGTGCGTGCCCTGATCGATGAGGTGTATGCCTTGATGACCGCCGGTGCCGCACGCAGCGAGCGCGGGGTGGATGAGCCGGTTCGTCTGCGCCTGACCGACAGTTTGCCTGTGGTCGATGTCAACCGCATGGAAGCTGTGCTGGAGATGCTTCAGGATGGTCCCTTCCATGGCCGTGCCGATTTGCCCAAGCTGGCTGAAGAAAGTGACCTGACCGACGAAGACATGCTGAAAGTGGCCTCGGCTTTGGCTTTGCTGGATCTGGCCCAGATTCATAACGGTGACCTGTCGATCACCGGCCTGGGCGGGCGGTATGTCGAGGCGGATCACTTCCAGCGCAAGCTTCTGTTTGGGCGTCAGTTGTTGGCTCGCGTTCCGCTGGTGGCGCACATTCGACACAGCTTGGAGCAAGAGGCGTCAGGCGAGTTGTCCGAGAAGCCCTTCTTGCGCTTGCTCAGCGATGCCATGGACCCGCAGGGGGCCGAAGAGGTGCTGCGTGTGGTGGTGGAGTGGGGCCGCTATGGCGAGGTGCTTGAGTACGACCTGCACACCCGTCGCATTCACTTGCCCGGAAGCTAATTGAAGGGCCGAGGGGCTCAGGGCCAGCTGGGGGCATCCAGCTGATCCTGCAACAGCTCGATCTGCTGGCGCAACAAATCGGTCTGTTGCTGCCAGTAGATGGCGCTGCCGAACCAGTGGAAAGCGGCCGGGAAGGCCGGGTCATGCCAACGGCGTGCCAGCCAGGCACTGTGATGGATCATGCGCAAGGCACGCAATGCTTCGATCAGTTTGAGCTCGTGCCAGTCGAACTCGGCAATCGACTCGTATCCATCCAGCAGGGCGTAGAGCTGGCTTTGGCGCTGTTCGATGTCGCCGCTCAGCATCATCCAGAAGTCTTGAACGGCGGGGCCCATGCAGGCATCGTCCAAGTCCACAAAGTGCGGGCCGTCATCGGTCCACAAGATGTTGCCAAGGTGGCAATCGCCATGCACGCGGCGCAAGGTCAGGCCTTGGATGCGATCGAAGGTTTGCTGGGCCAGATCCAGCACGATCTCGCTGGCCTGCTGCCACGTTGGGAGTTGGTCAGGCGGGACGATGTCATGCTCGATCAGCCATCGTCTGGCGTCGCGGCCAGTGTGCTCGACGCTCATGGTGGGCCGATGAGCAAAGGGCCGCAGGCTTCCCACCTGATGCAGGCGCCCCAGGAATCGTCCGATCCAGGTGAGCACTTCGGGGTTCTCAAGCTCTGGGCCACGTCCGCCCTTGCGAGGGGTGACGGCCACACGGATGTGACCTTCGCAGCCCAAGGTTGGGGGCCTTCCCAGCAGGCGCGCCGGGTCATCGGCGGACAAGGTCAGCGGCGCCACGACTGGCACTTCGGCCTCAACCAGTTCTCGCGCGAAGCTGTGCTCTTCGAGGATTTGCGCAGAGGTCCAGCGCCCGTGGCGATAGAACTTGGCCACCACCATGCCCCCGTCTTCCAGTCCCACTTGAAAGACGCGGTTTTCGTAGGAGTTGAGTTGCAGCAGTCGGCCGTCACCACGAAATCCGACATCCTGCAAGGTGTCCAGGATGCGGTCGGGTGTCAGGTCAGCGAACGGGGTGTCTTCAAGCGCAGAGGCAGGGGATTCGTGCATGCCTCATCTTAGGCGAAACCGGTTCTGAGCCATCAGTCGGATTGGGTCGACTGGTGGTGCCGACTGCCCCAATGCATCAGCTTGTCGTTGACCAGGTGCACGACAAAGCCAGCGGCTGCCAGATGCCAGGTCAGGTCAAGCGGCGAAATAGGGATGGTGTTGGTCGTGTCGGCGGCGGGAATGGCCAGCACGGCCGCCATAGCGCCTGAAAAGGGCAGGCAGGCTGCCAGAGCCCCGGCGATCCAGGTTCGCCAGCGCAGGTGACGCCGACGACCAAACGCGCGCAGGATACCCAGCTTCCAGGCAGCTCGGAAAAAGTTGACAGTCAGCGCCACGCTCAGAACGATGACGCCAAGAAAGGGGGCGACAGGATTCATGGTGAATCGAGGATACCCATCCCACCACGAAAATCAAGGGTTTACCCTTTGTTTGGGGGATGGGGTACCGTGATTCAACTCACGATCTGAAGCCCGATAGGGTCACTCCAGTTGGCTGGCGTTCTTCAAGGCCCGCAAGATGGCGCCGTTGATGTCGGTGAAGGTCATCATCATGTTGTCGGCCGCTTCTTTGATGTCGAACATGATGCTGCCTTCTACTGCCTTGACCAGGTTGAAGTAGGGCTCGTAGGGGCCGGAATGATCGACCAAGGCCTGGTAGACCCGCTCGGGCACCGGGATGGTTTTGAGCAGCTCGCTGAAGGGCTGGCGGAACATGCGATCAAGCAGCGAGAACACGCCGCAGATGAACAGCTCGCTGCGTTGTTCGTCGTCACCGCTGAGTTTGCCCAACTCTTCCATCAGCAGGCCGCGGCGCACGGCTGCAAACATGACCGGACGCATGTTCGGATCCTTGGATGCCGTGGCCAGCAACAGGGCCAGCCAGCGCTTGAGCCGCTGATAGCCCAGGATCATGATGGCGTGACGGAAGGAGTTGATTTCAACCGACAGGCCGAAGGCTGGCGAGTTGATGTATCGCATCAGCTTGTAGGCCAGGGCTGGATCCCGCTTGAGCGTGTTTTCCAGGTCTTCGATTTCAGCCTCTTTGTGCACCTGGTCGATCAGGTGGACGATGACTTGCAGCTGCGGCTGATCGGCCGGGCGCGCCGATTCGTCGATGATGTTGTCGATGGGCCAACCCAGTACGGCGGCGGCGCCCCTGCGGAAGCTGGTCTCCATGTCCGACACATTATGGATCCCGGCCTGCACGTGCCCAATGTTGCGGATGAAGCCTTCGGTGGCGCCGTTCGCTGCTGGGGTACTGCTGGCAGGGTCGTAGCGGCGGTCGTCTTCAAAGTCGATGATGGCGTATTTGAAGCATTCGAGCACTTCACGTGGTAACTCTTGCAGCGGGCGGCCCTTGAGGAGCAGGGTGCTGCCGTTGGCATGCAGGGTGCGCAAGGGGTCAATGAAGCTCGTATCGCTGGCCAGAAAGGCCGGCATTTCGATCAGGATGTGGGTGCCGGGCTGGGCATCCAATACATCACGCAACAATTGTTCGTTGGCGATGTTGAGCCACAGTTGCGCGCCATCGGCAGGCCAGGTTTCGGCAATCGCCGCCAGCAGGTCTTGCGGGGGCAAGTTGGCCGCCGAATTGAGCGGAAAGACACTCAGGCGGGTGGCGGTGACGTTGCGGTTGCGGTCGATGACGGGCGAATAGGCCAGCGCGAGCTGGCCAAGGATTGCGTGATCCATTGAGCGGCCTGGTTTTTAAGGGTTTAGGTACTGGAACAACGACATCTTCTGAACGATGGAATAACTTTTCATGGCAGCGTCATATCCTGCCTGTTTGCTCTGAAAATCCGAAATGGCGCTGGTCAAGTCGAGGTCTTCGGCATTTGAGCGATCGGTTTGAGCTGCAAGCTTTGAACCGGCAATTCGACTCGCCGTCCCGTCCATCCGATTCAGCATTTCGCCAACAGCTGATCTTCCTCCTTGCATGGTGCTCAACAGGCTGTCCATCTGGCTGATTCCTTTGTTGACAGCCTGGGTGATTTGCCCATTGTTCATGCGCGGGGTATTGAGGGCTTTGATTGCTGAGTCCAGAGAGTCAAAAACGCTGAGGTTCTTTTGAGACGGGTTGATCGTGAACTGGTCGCCGTTGGCGGGCGCACCCGTAATGGTGAAGCTCATCCCGGCTACGCTGATGGCCTGACCGCTGGTGTAAGGCGTGGGTGCTCCGCCATTGATGGTGTAGGTAGTCACCCCCCCTGCAACCTGGAAGCCGATGGCATAGGGGGCAGAAGAGGTTCCCGTGAGATAGGGGTTGGTGCGGGGATCAGATACCGATCCTGGGCTGATCCAGGCAGAACCAGTGTTCGCGGAAGCAGCGTCGGTGACAAATACACCGTTGCCCGATGCAGCTTTGAGCCACACATTCTGACCATCAACGGTCATGCTCATTTTCTCGCCGCTAGGTGATTGCGTTTCTCCGCCTTGACCCACGAATTGCACGCCACCAGGGGCATCTACGAAGGGGGGAGTGGCCGATCCCTGACCACCAAAGATGAAGCCGCCCCCTCCGTCGGGTCGATTTGCCACACTCAACAATTGAGTACGAATTTCCTGGAGTTTTTTTGAAACAGCCTGGCGCTCGCTGTCGGTGTAGCTTCCATTACCCGCCGCGACCAACGTTTCACGAGCCTGTTGGAGCAAATCAACAGCATTACCCATTGACGATTCTGCGATCTGCATGACGTTGCGACTGGCATCCAATGCTCGTTGATCCGCATCCGCACGTCCCTCGGTGGCCAAGTCTCGCTCGGCACGTGCTGCGGCAATCGGGTCATCGCTGGGCACGTTGACGCGCTTGCCGGTTGTCAGTTGCATTTGGGATGTAGATAGATCAGATTGGCGCTGCTGCAGAGCCTCAATCGCGAGATCGTATGCATGAGATGTACTGACACGCATGTTCAACTCCTTAACCTAAGACGCCCAGAAGGGTTTGAAAGACCGAATGAGCCACTTGCAGTACTTTGGCCGACGCCTGGTAGCTCTGCTGATACTGGATCATTTTGGCGGCCTCCTCGTCGAGATTCACACCGTTTTCATTTTGTAGCAAGGTTTGAGTGTCGCTAGACAACTTGCTCGAAATGTCCGCCGATGTTTTGGCGCTTTGTACCGTGACTCCGATGTTGCCAATCAACTGGGAATAGGCTGTGGTGATGTTTGCGCCTGGCGTGACAACCGAGCCCGAAGCGCCTACTGTGCGTTGACGGCCAACGATGTCCTCATCACGGATGCCAAGGATGCTCAGCGCGTTGCCGTTGTTGCTTGATGGGAACTGCGTCGGTGCAACTGTGATGGTGTCATTTTGACTTGGGACACCATTAAGGTTGAGGTTCCATCCGTTGTATGAAATGGGGGTGCCAGCTTTCCAAGTGCCTGTGACTGAGGCGCCAGATGTAGGGTCTGTTAGCGTGTAGTTGCCGACGTTGTCTGTGAACTGAATCTGGACATTTCCGTAGGGAACCGTATTGGTTGCAGAGACGGTCAATGAGTTGATCGAAGCGGTTCCTGTGTTGGCCGCATTGACCGTTCCAGTAACGGGAGAGGCAGCAGCAATGCCACTGGGTTTGTCCAACACGCGGGTCATGTTGATCCCCGCATTGCCAACCGGGCGCAGCATGAATTGATCACCCGGGGCGGTGGCGCCCGTAATGTTGATTTGCATCCCATCAAGTTTTGTGCCATTCGTCACATTGCTGAAGACCTTGTTGTCACTCAGCCGCGTGATCCGATATGCCCCTGGATTGGCTGGATCGTTTTCCATCCGATAGTCGCTGGCCTGCAGTTCTCGACCGTCGAGAACGGTGATGCTGACCGGGGGAGTCGATAGGGATGACCCGTTGTATCGCGAGGGCAGTACCGTGGGTGGACCTACACTGAAGATGTCCTTGCCGCTCCCTGCAGGTGTGCCAAGATCAAGGCCCAGAGATTGCTGTTGGTTCACTCTCCAACTGATCGCTGACGCCATTTGCCCGAGTTGGTTCTGGGCTGCGGGTATATCGTTATCCTGAGCCTGAAACAGCCCCTTGAGGCTGCCACCAGTGATTGCCGAGTCATCGAGGCGCAGATTGCCGGTTGGGGTGATTACCGACAAACGCCCTTTGGTTGCATCGAAGTCGTCTACTTCAACGTTCAGTTGTTCTGCGCTGTTTCCCAAGACGAGACGTTGGCCCCCCCCCATGAATACGCTGATGGTGCCATCGCCAGCCGCGACAGTGGAAACCTGAACCTTGGTGTTCAGTTGCTTGATCAATTCATCGCGGGTGTCCAGCAAATCATTGGGTGACTGACCAGATCCTTGTGCAACGGCAATCTTCTGGTTGACGTCGGCAATTTGTTTGGCGTAATCGTTGATCTGCGAAACGGTCGTCTTCATGTCGGCCATGATGCCGGCCTGAATCGTGCTGAGCTGGTTTCCAGCAGTTTGAACCCGGCTGACCAAATCCTGAGCTCGAGCCAAAACGACTTGACGCGCAGAGAGGTCTTGGGGTTGATTTGCTACATCAACGAAAGCATTGAGCATCTGACTGGAGGCATATCCAATACCAGATGTACCAGTCTGAAAGGCTTTCTCCAGTTGCTGCAGTTTGTCTAATCGAGTTTTATCTGAGGAGGACGCAGAGAGGTTCGAGTTGGCTTCGCGCGTCAAGAATGGGTCATTTGCACGAGAGACAGTCTGGACTCGTACACCTTGCCCAAAGAAGCCAGCTCCCGTGAACTGACCTCCCTCGGTAGCCAGCTCGACCGATTGGCGCGAGTATCCCGGTGTATTGGCATTGCTGATGTTATGACTGAGCGTCTGCAGTTGCGACGTGTTGGCCATCATCGCTCGGGTGCTGATCGAAAAAATACTGGATGCCATGCTGTACTCCGATCAGCTCATCACGAGAATGAGCGCTGCAGTCGCAGCGTCGTGTTGATCACTTGGGTCAGCTTGTCTGCATAAGCGGGATCCGTTGCATAGCCAGCCTGTTGCAGTCCCTTGGCATAGTCCTTCACCGAGTCTGCTGAAGCCACGGTTTGACTGTATCGCGGGCTTTGGCTTAGCAGTCGGGCGTGATCCGTGAAGGCCTCTGCGTACGAGTCATAAGCGCGGAATTTGGCCGTGACTTTTTTGGCAACGCCGTGAACGTATTCCGTCGTTGTCACTTCTGCCACTTTTCCTTTCCATTCCGGACCGGCTTTGATGCCGAACAGGTTGTGGCTCGGGCGGCCGTCTGCGGTCTTGATTTCATGCTTGCCCCAGCCCGATTCCAGCGCGGCTTGGCCCAGGATGTTGGACGCCGGAATGCCCGTGGCGCGTTCCGCCACTTGCGCCGCCCATTGATGCTTGCGGATGAAGCTTTCTGCGGCCGACAGCTTTTTCCCGTCTGCTCCGGTATACGGAGTGGTGTCGGTGGTGGGCGTAGTCGCTTGCTGGATCGATGGCAGGGTGGTTTGGCCGCTGAAGCTGCTCGTGTCCACCTGAGGCTTGATCCCCATCTGCCGTTCGAGTTGCTTGGCGATGACTTCGGACAAGCCTCCGGGGATGCCGGTCATCTGGTTGGCAAACTGGGTGTCGAGCATGTTGGTGGCCATGTCGGTGGCCTGATTGTCCAACATCCCGGTGGCCATGGTCGAGGCACGCATGCTCTTCATGAGCTCTTGCATGAACAGCCCTTCGAGCTGTTTGGCCGCTTGTTTGATGCCCGACTTGGGGTCGGCGCTGGCAGCAGACTTCAGGCGGTCCAAAGACCGCAAGTCCATGCTCAGGGTTGTGGAACTGTTGGGCAGCATGCTCATCAGATCACCTCCAGCTCTGCATCGAGTGCGCCAGCCGCTTTCATGGCCTGCAGAATGGCCACCAGGTCTTGCGGATTGGCACCCAGCGTGTTGAGGGCCCTGACCACTTCGGTCAGCTTGGTGCCGGCCGGCAGTTGAATCAGGGAACCGGGTTCCTGATTGATCTTGATGTCATTCTTTTCTGTCACGACCGTGTTGCCCTGAGACAGGGGGCCAGGTTGACTGATGACAGGCGTCGAGCTGATCGTGACTGACAGATTGCCGTGCGCCACCGCGCAGGGACCGATCGTAACCGCCTGGTTGATGACGATGGAGCCGGTGCGCGCATTGATGATGACCTTGGCTGCCGGGACGGCTCGGTCGATCGGCAGGTTCTCCAGGTCGGCCAGGAAGGCCACACGCTCGCCAGGTTCGGTGGGTAGATGCACGGAGATGGTGCGGCCACTCATGGCTTCGGCAACGCCTCTGCCCTTCACCTTGTTGATGGTGTCGGCCACTTCACGTGCAGTGTTGAAATCGTCGGACTGGAGGTTGAGTTGTACCACCGAGCCTTGCAGCCAGGGCGTCGGTACGCTGCGTTCGACGCTGGCTCCATCCGGGATGCGGCCCGCGCTGAGGTGGTTGATCTGAACCTTGGCGCTGCCCGCCGAGGCGCCGGCGCCGCCAACGATCAGGTTGCCTTGTGCCATGGCATAAATCTGGCCATCGGCGCCTTTCAAGGGGGTGGCAATGAGGGTGCCGCCCCGCAGGGATTTGGCATTGGCCAACGACGACACATCCACGTCAACCGATTGGCCAGGCTGAGCAAAAGGGGGCAGGGTGGCGGTCACCACTACGGCAGCGATGTTCTTGAGCTGCATGTTGGTTCCAGAGGGCACGGTGATGCCCAGCTGTTGCAACATGGCATTGAGGGATTGCGTCGTGAAGGGGACCGAAGTGGTTTGATCCCCTGTGCCGTCCAAGCCGACTACCAGCCCATACCCCATCAACTGGTTGCTGCGCACGCCTTGCACGGCGGCGATTTCCTTCAGACGGACTGCTTGGGCATCAAGGGGCCACCACAGGGCTGCGGAGGCGGCCGTGAAGGCCATGACAATCAGCCATTTGAGGATGCGATCTGCGGTATACATGGGGCCGACTTTCTTCAAGGTTCGACCCCATTTTGCGAAACTTTAGAACGGTAAAACGTTCAAAAAGAAGCGCGCTAGCCAGCCTATTCCTTGGGCATCGGATTGGGCACCGCGGCCCTTTTGTTCGATGCGCACGTTGGCAACTTGGGTAGATGCTACCGTGTTGCCCGGCTGGATGGTCATGGGGTCGACCTGGCCTGAGAATTTCAGGATGTCGACGTTTTTCGCCACGCCAATCTGCTTTTCACCCGAAATGATCAGATGGCCGTTGGGCAGCACTTCCACGACCGTGCACGTGATCACGCCTGAAAAGTTGTTGCTGCTTACGGTGCTGCCGGTGCCATTGAAGGCATTATCTGATTTGCCACCGATGCCCAGTTTCGCCAATTGATCCGCCTTGGCATAGGGCAGGGCTGAAATCGAGCCCGACACACTGCCGCTTTTCGCGACTTTGCTGGTCGTTTCCTGCTTCGCTGAGATATTTTCCGAGATGGTCACGGTGACGATGTCACCCACCATCCGGGCACGGTAAGTTTCGTAAAGCGGGCGATAGCTTTGCGCCTGAAAGATGGCCCCATTGTTGGCTGGTGTCAGATCGGCCGCGACCGGCCGAGCCTGGGTTGGCTCGACCACATCGACGGTCGGGGCGGTTACCATGCAGCCGCTCAACCCCGCCATGGCGAGCGCCAAGCCTATCAAGCGGCTCATGCTAAACAGCTTCATCACAGTTGTCCCAGGCGTTGCAGCATCTGATCCGAAGTCTGGATGGCTTTGGAGTTGAGTTCGTAGGCTCGCTGGGTCTGGATCATCGATACCAATTCTTCCACCACATTGACGTTTGAGGTCTCGACAAACCCTTGAGACAAGGTGCCTGCGCTGTTGGTGCCGGGCGATGTGGTTTGCGGCGTACCCGATGCAGCAGTTTCCACAAACAGGTTCTGCCCGCGGGGATCCAGGCCGGCCGGATTGATGAAATTCGCCAGTTGGATCTGACCCAGATTCTGCGTGGTGGTCTGGCCTGGCAGAAGGGCTGTCACCGTTCCATCATTGCCGATCGTCAGGTTTGTAGCGTTGGCAGGTACCGTGATGCCAGGCTGAACCAAGTAGCCATTGTTGGTGACAATCTGGCCCTGGTTGTCGAGCTTGAACGAACCGTCTCGGGTGTAGCCAGTCGTACCGTCTGGCATCTGCACCTGGAAGAAGCCGTTTCCATTGATGGCCACATCCAGGTTGTTGTTGGTGGATTGCAGGTTGCCTTGCGTAAACAGGCGTGAAGTAGCCACGGCGCGAACGCCCAGACCCACCTGCAAACCTGTCGGCAGCTGGGTCTGCTGCGAGCTGTTCGCTCCGCTTTGACGCAGGTTTTGATACATCAGATCCTCGAACACGGCATGCGATTGCTTGTAGCCATTCGTGCCGCTGTTGGCCAAATTGTTGGAAATGTGGTCCAGCTGAAGTTGCTGGGCTTCCATGCCGGATTTCGAGATCCACAGTGAACGCATCATGACCGTTCTCCTTTGACTGCTAGGCTAGGGTGGTCAGGCGCCGCTGCCCGACAACAGTTGAGTGGCTGCCTTTTCATCCGCTTCTGCGGTTTGCAGCATCTTCATCTGGGTTTCAAATTGGCGTGCGGCTGAAATCATCGCCACCATGTTTTCGATGGGGTTCACGTTGGACCCTTCCAGCGCGCCATCTTGCAAGCGGGCATTGGGGTCGGCTTGCAGATCATTGCCATCGGCTGCGCGGAACAGGCCGTCTTCACCTCGGTCGAGCTTGGCCTCGGGTGTGACCAGCTTGATCTTGCCGACGGACGTGATCTTGCCGTTGGCCTGCTTGGCGCTAACCGTGCCATCTGGTGCGATCGACGGAAGGGTATCGGGGGGCAGCGTGATGGGGCCACCGTCGCCCATCACGGTGTAGCCGTTCTGGGTCATCAGGGTGCCCTCGGTGTTGACCGACAGCGACCCAAAGCGCGTGTAGGCCTCTGTGCCGTCCAAGCCCTGCACCGCCATCCACGATTTATCCTGCATGGCGACGTCCAGTGCACGACCGGTGTAATTGATCGGCCCAGCAGAGTCGTCATAGCCCACCGTGGTTTCCATGGCATAGACGCGGGTGCTGGCGCCATCGCCTCGTACCGGTACAGCACGGGTTGCCTGCAGTTCTGCACGAAACCCTGTGGTGGTGACGTTGGCAAGGTTGCCAGCAAGCACATCCTGACGTTGCATGTTCGCTTTCGCGCCAGCCATGCTCAGGTAGATCATGCGATCCATGTGTGACTCCTCAACGGCCTATCAAACAGCATGCTCATTAGCGCATGCTAACCAGCGTCTGCAAAACCTGATCCTCGGTCTTGATGGTTTGGGCGTTGGCTTGATACGAACGTTGGGCCACCATCATGTTGACCAATTCACCCGTCAGATCGACGTTCGATTCTTCTAGCGCCCCGGCTTGCAGCGTACCCAGATTGCCCGACGTCGGAACCCCGACGATTGGATCGCCTGAAGCGTAGGTGCTGCTCCACTCGTTGCCGCCCACTGCCTGCAGGCCTTGTTGATTGCGAAATGTAGCCAGTTCGACCTGGCCAGCAGGCTTTGATTGGCCATTCGAGTAACGCGCCATGATCACGCCTGTCGCGTCAACAGAAATGCTCGACAACTGTCCGGGGGCATAGCCTGTTTGGGACAAATTGGTGACGCTGAAGGCCGAGCCGTATTCGGTCGACTGAGACATGTCCAACTTGATGCCAGCGATGGGCTGAGTCAGCGCGCCGCCGGTCAAGGTCGCCGATGGAATAGTGGGTAGGGTGAAAATGCCATTTGCCACGGTAGAGGTGGCCGCACCGGTGTTGTCATAGGTTGTGATCGTACCGGCACCGCCAGGACTGGTGAGGCCTGTGGTATTGGTTGCTGTGCCTCCGGAAGCTGGGAACGTTAACGATGCTACACGGAGGGGCTGTGCCGGGCTACCACCGCTGTTGAGCAGCGAGGTGCCATTAGCGGCGGCATAAGCATCCCATTTGTCTTGAGCCGTCTTGACAAAGTAATAGTTCAGGTTGACCGCCTGGCCCTTAGAGTCATACACCGTTTGGGATGTTGAGAAGTTATAGGTTCGTGGGTCGGTCAGACTCACGGGGGTCTGGGTGGGTATGGGCTGGCGTGAATCGAAGTTCATTTCGAGCGTGATTGCGTCAGTCGCCCGAGGCGAGATTCCTGAGGTCGGCAGCTGAAGAGGTGTCGCAGCCCCAGCCACGATGGTCCCCTGGGTGTCGGCCTGATAGCCCAGCAGCTTGTGCCCCTGGTTGTTGACGATGTAGCCGTTGCGGTCGATCTTGAACTGACCGTTACGGGTGTACATCGTCGGTTTGCTGCCATCGGTCACCTGAAAGAACCCGTTGCCGTTGATGGCCAGATCCATTGGGTTGCTTGTGGTCGTGATGTTGCCCTGCGTGAACTGCTGAGACACGGCCGAAACCATGGCCCCGATACCTACATTGTTGGTACCCGAGCCAGACAAGGCTGAGGCATACATGTCAGAAAACTCGGCCCGTGAGGCCTTGGCGCCGTAGGTGCCAGAGTTAGCCACGTTGTTGCCGATGACTTCGAGGTTGCGCGACGAAACGTTCAGACCGGATAGACCTTGCTGGAAACCCATGATGTGATCCTTTCAGTGGGTAAAGCTAAAACTCGGAACAATCAACCCACAGCCTTGATTTGGCTGTAGGAGGTCGTGCCGTTGTGAGTCAATTCAACGTTGACGCCGCCAGAGCTGGAGGTGCTGACTGCATTGACTTGATCGAGCATCAATGGTGTGGAGTTGATCGTGGTCGAACCCGAAGTTGCCGTGATGCGGAAGGTGAAAGATTGATTGGCGCTGGTACCGCTCGGTGGGGTCCAACTGAAATTGTGGCGCCCAGAGTCCTGTGCACCTTGCTTGATCGTGTCGACCACTGACCCTGCGCTGTCCAGCACATCAACGTTGACATTGCTGGCACTCGCATCCAGGTCATAGGCACCACCGGCTGAGCCATTGCTGGCCACGTTCAGCTGGTTGCCGCCGATCAGCACTTGATGGCCCACGATGTTGGCTGCTTGCAGCAGTTGCATCTGTCCGAAGTTGGATCCGATGTTCTGCACCGTGGTGTTGAGCTTGTCGATCCCGGTCACCGTGTTGATCTGGGCCATCTGGCTCGTAACCTGGGCGTTGTCCATCGGGTTGAGCGGATCCTGGTTCTGCATCTGGGTTACCAGCAGCTTGAGGAACCGATCCGCAGTGGCACTCGTGGTGCTGCTGGCGCTGCTGCTAGATGCGCTTTGACTGGCCAAGTAGGCATCTAAGCTAGATGTGGCGGAATTGGTAGCGGTGGTCGTGGTCATGGTTCAGCCCTTTCAGTGGCTAATCAGCTGCCTTGGCCCATCTGGAGGGTCTTCATCAGCAGGGTCTTGGTCGTGTTCATGACCTCGATGTTGTTTTGATAGGAGCGGGACGCCGAGATCATGTTGACCATTTCCTCGACCGTGTTCACGTTGCTGTAGGTCACGTAGCCATCGGCGTCAGCCTGCGGGTTTTTGGGGTCCAGCACGCGACGACCGGGCGAGTTGTCTTCGGTGATCTTGGATACCGCCACGCCAGCGGTGCCTACTTCGCCCATGGGGACCGTGCTGAAAACGACCTCGCGCGCCTTGTAGGGGCTGCGATCCGGGCCAGCGACCGTGTCGGCATTGGCCAGGTTGGAGGCCACCACGTTGAGCCGCTGGGCTTGCGCACTGACCGCACTGCCGGCGACATTGAAGATCTTGAACATCGACATGACGATCTCCTTTATTGGCCAGTGATGGCGGTGTTGAGGACTCGCACTTGCGAATTGATGAATCGCAAGGTGGCCTCATAGCGCACCGTGTTGTCTGCGAAGTTCGCGCGTTCGCGATCCAGGTCGACGGTGTTGCTGTCCAGATTGGTTTGCGAGGCAGAGGCGTAGCCCAACTCAGGATCCGGGCGGCTGCCGGGGGGCGCGCCGTTCAGGCCCATGTGGCCGGGGTTGGATGCATTGAGCTGCAGCTTGGCCCCGCCCAGAGCCGTGTCCCCCGCCGAGCGTTGACCGGTGGCCTGACGCAGCGCGCTAGAGAAGTCGAAATCTTTGGACACATAGCCAGGGGTGTCTGCGTTGGCGATGTTGCTGGCAATCAGGCGCTGGCGCTCAGACCGAAGCGACAGCGCTTCGGCCTGGAAATTCAAGGTATCGGTCAATCTGTTCAACATGGCGGTTCTCCACGCAGCTTGCTGGACATGTTGATCGTCCTGAGGAAAAACATGAGCGCGAATAACGGGGCAATCCCGCCGCATTTCCAAGCCTTGGGCGCGTGAGGGATCCGTAGAGTCAAGTCACCATGAAAGCGACCGACCTCCTCCCCCTGACATTACGCGGTGCTCAGCGCTCGGTGGCCATGCTCCGGGCTTGGCTGTGGGCTTGCGTGTCCATCATCGTGTTGACCCTGGCCCTGGCGCCGACTGCGCGAGCGCAGGGCGATGCACTTCAGGCCACCATCGAAGAATTCGTGCGACAGCGTTCTGGCCCGCCCAATGACGGTGCACCTCGCGCCGTTGAGGCCGCCCCCCGGCGCGTGGTTGTGGAACTGGGGCAACTGGATCCCCGCCTGAATCTGGCACCGTGTGAAAAAGTGCACGCTTATATGCCCGCTGGAGTGCCCTTGTGGGGGCGCAGCCGGGTAGGCTTGCGTTGCGAACAAGGTGCCAAACACTGGAATGTGTTTTGGCCCGTCACCGTCAAGGTGTATGGCATGGCCCTGGTGGCCGTGGTGCCTTTGCGGCCGGGCGCCTTGGTGAATGCTGCTGATCTGCGGCTGGCCGAGGTGGATCTGGCTGCCAACCAATCGCCTGCAGTGGTCAATTTGACCGACATCGTCGGACGCGCGGTCGCCCGTGACATTGAACCGGGGCAAAGCATCCGCCAATCAGATGTGAAGCTGCGTCGCTGGTTTGCCGCCGGAGATCCGGTGCGGGTGCTGGTCAAGGGCGATGGCTTCCAGGTTACATCTGAAGGAACGGCGTTGACCCCCGGCGACGAGGGGCGCTGTGCTCGGATTCGCACCGATAATGGGCGGGTGCTCTGCGGCCAGCCCGTCGGTGATCGAGAGGTGGAGTTGGTCTTATGAAACACTTTTCCTTGATTGCACCCCCCTGTACAAGGGGGTTTCGTTGTTTCGCATTAAAGTCGGTGCAGCCCGCGTCGATATCGCGGATGTGACCACTCGGTATCGACCGAGGAGAAGGAGTACATCATGAAGATCGGCAACCCTACAGACAAAGTGACCGGCGGCTCTTCGAGTCAGCGGGCCGAGGGGGCCTCGACTGCGGCTTCCGGTAAGACAACCACCTTGGACGGCGGAGTATCCCAAAGTGCCAAAGTGTCGCTGTCGCCCATGGCCTCGAGCCTGATTTCGGGCTCGGACCCTGATTTTGACGCCGACAAGGTGGGCAAAGTCAAGCAGTCCATCGACAGTGGCACCTACCACGTAGATGCCGAGGTGATCGCAGATAAGCTGATCTCCAACGCGCAGGAACTGCTGAAGCGCAAATCGAACTGATTCGTGCACTAGTACACCTATGACAGAGCCATCCCGTCCCGATGCCATGGCACACACGCTCGATCTTTCCGCGCATGTCGGTGAGATCGAGCAGTGCCTGACTGATCTGGATGCGGCATTGGTGGCAGGCGACACCGTGGCCGTCGACAAAGTGGCGCAGCAATTGCAGCGTAGCTTGGCGGACTCGTTGGCTGCGTTCCGTCATGCTGTGGCGGAGGGGCGCTCGCCCATCAGCCCTGAGCTCCGTCAGCGGCTCGTGCTGGCGCAGTCTCGCGTCATGTCACAACAGGCCACCGTGCACAAGGCCGGTGCGGCCATCGAACGCACGCTTGACATCCTTCTGCCGCGTGAAGATTCACCGACTTACGGTGCTCCCGGTACGGCAGGCAGCTCGCGCGTGGCGGCTGCCTACAACAGATCCTGAATCAGCCGGATCTGGCTCCCGCAGTAGGGCTTCAGTCCTGTGCAAAACCTTCCACCATCAACTGAACCCGTTGGCGTCCCTGGTATTCATCCAGGCTGACGCGAAAAGCCAATTGTGCTGAGTCCGGCAGTGGTTCGGTGCGACCAAACCAGATGCCATCGCGTAGCTGACCCGCCACCTTCAGGCTCAACTTGAGGTGGCGCTCCCCCACCAATCGCTGCCCGACAACCACGACCTGGTCGCTGAACACAGGGGGCTCGAAACCCGGGCCCCAGACGGCGCTGTCCAAGGCGGCGACGGTCTCCGGCGTGAACCATTGCGCATCCAAGGGGCCATCTGTGCAAATCTGGCGTGCCAACAGGCTGGCATCCAACCCCTCCTGGGCCACTTGCTGCAAGGCCTGCTCGAAGGTGTCGAAGTCTTCTTCGGCAATGGTGCAGCCTGCCGCCATCGCGTGACCACCAAACTTTTTGAGCAGACCCGGGTGGCGCTTGCTGACCAGATCGAGTGCGTCGCGCAGGTGGAAGCCCGGGATGGATCGGCCTGATCCTTTGAGGAGACCATCCTGACCCAAGGCGAAGACGAAAGTCGGGCGGTGGAGGCGGTCCTTGAGCCGCGAGGCGACGATGCCGACCACGCCTTCATGGAATTCCGGGTCGAAGATGGCGATGGCGTGTGGGGGCTCGCCTTCAGGCATCAGCGATTCGAGCAACTGCTCGGCCTGATCCCGCATGCCGCTTTCCAGATCGCGTCGTTCCCGATTGATGGCGTCGAGCTGGCGCGCCAGTTCAGTGGCACGAGTTGGGTCATCGCAAATCAGGCATTCGATGCCCAAGCCCATCTCAGCCAGCCGACCGGCTGCGTTGACCCGAGGGCCCAATGCGAAGCCAAAGTCCTGACTGCTGGCGCGTGCAGGGTCTCGCCCAGCCGCTTGAAACAGCGCGGCGATCCCGGGTTGCATGCGTCCGCTGCGAATGCGTTTGAGCCCCAGGCTCACCAGTCGGCGGTTGTTCGCATCGAGCCTGCCCACGTCGGCAATGGTGCCCAAGGCGACCAGATCAAGCAGGGCATCGATGCGAGGTTGCTGAGCAGCTTCGAAGGCGCCGCGCTGACGCAGCTCAGCCCGCAGGGCGAGCAGCACATAGAACATCACCCCCACACCAACCAGAGCCTTGCTGGCAAAGGGGCAGCCCGGTTGGTTCGGGTTGACGATCACGTCGGCGTCGGGCAGGCTGACTTCGCCCTGGTCATTCACCACGGGCAAGTGGTGGTCGGTGATGATGACCTTCAAGCCTTGGGCATGGGCCAGGCGCACGGCCTCGTGGCTGGCCATGCCGTTGTCCACGGTCACCAGGATGTCGGCCTGTTTGGCTTTGACCAGGTCGACGATGGGCGGGGTGAGGCCGTAACCGTGCACGGCCCGGTCGGGGACCACGTAGGTGACCTGCTGGTCGCGAGCCCCCAACATGCGCAGCCCGCGCAAGCCTACCGCACAGGCGGTGGCGCCGTCGCAGTCGTAATCGGCCACGATGCAGATGCGCTGCCCTTGCTGAATCGCATCGGCCAGGAGCGAAGCCGCCTGAGCGGCACCTTTGAGGTCTGCCGGCGACAGCAGCCGAGCGGGGGCGTCGTCCAGGTCCTCGGCAGACTGCAGGCCACGGGCTGCGAACAGGCGAGCCAGCAGGGGATGAACCCCCGATTGCTCCAGGGACCACACAGCGCGCGGGGGCACTTCTCGGTGAACGATTTTCATAGGTCTTTCAAGACGGCAGGCACATCCACCTTGGATGCAGGCAAGCAAGTGCGAACCAGTTTGAGGATGCGCTGCCCGATACTCTGTGTGGTCGGCCGACCCCAAGTGCGAGCATGGCGTTCGCCGCACAAAGTCAGCAGCAAGGGCTCTCCGGTGTCCAGCTGAGTCACGATGTCCTTGAGGATGGTCGCGTCCAATTTCTTCCAGGCATGGAGCCAGGCCGGCATGTCGTCAGCCAGCAAAGGTTGGCGTAGCGTGGTGATCAACTGCACGTTTTGTTGGGCGGGGATGTCCAGCAAGGCGCCACGGGGCAACAAGCCGCATCCGCTCAACCAGAAAGAATTGACCGGTAAGGCGCTACGCTCTTGACGCCCATCGTGTTGGGGGTGTTGGTACAGCAACATCTGCACTTCGCTTTGCAGGCGACGCACCAACCTTGCCTGGGGGTGATCGGTCAGCCACACGTCCGGGTTGCGCCCAATCACCCGATCGAGCGAGGCGGTTGGCAGCCCCTCCAGTGACCCGTGCGAGGCGTACCACCGGGTGGGATGCCCCCAGCGAAGTTGCCAGCCTTCGCTTTCGAACAAAGGGGCAACGGCTTGCAGGATGTCTTTCGATTCGGCTTCCGTCAGGCTCAGAGCCGCAGGGTCCAGCATGGTCAGGTGATCGCGCCCCATCAGCCAGTGGCAAGGGCTCAACATGCCCCAAGCCCGGCCGGTGTCCAGTGTCAACCCGTCTTGCCGCGCCCACCACAAAGCCCAAGGGGCTTGCTCGGCGGGCCATCCCATCTGGCGGGCCAGCCACTTTTCATGCGGCATGGTCAGGTCGAACTCATCGCCTTCCAGCGTTTCCAGCGGGCTCAAACGCTGCAACAACTGCGTGAGATGCGGCAAAGCCGGGTCCTGACCCAGCCGGGCCAGGGCGGGTTGGCAGGGCGCGGACAGGCTGGATGCAAAAGGCAGGATCCAGTGGGTGACGGGTGTGGCGGTCATGAGGGGGATTATCGAATGAGTACACTCCTGATCCCATGAACCTACCTTACGAATGGCGGATCGGGTGGCGATATACCCGCGCTGGCCGCGGCGGACGCCGAAATGGCTTCATTTCTTTCATTTCCGGGGTGTCCGTTGTGGGCATCTCGCTGGGAGTCGCCGCGCTCATCATCGTGCTGTCGGTGATGAACGGATTCCAAAAAGAGGTGCGAGATCGCATGCTGTCGGTGGTGGCTCATATCGAGCTTTACGACGGTCAAGGCGGGCCACTTGAAGATTGGCAAGCCGTGGCCCAGCAGGCCCGCCGCAATCCGGCCGTGATTGGGGCTGCTCCATTTGTCCCGGCACAGGCTCTGATAGCCCGTGGCGACGACATGCGTGGCGTGATGGTGCGCGGCATCGATCCGGCGCTTGAATCCCAGGTGACGCCGCTGGCGGCCCGCATGGCCTCGGTGTTTTCTCGCTTGAAGCCAGGCGGCTGGGGCGTGGTGTTGGGCAGTGAATTGGCCCGCGGCTTGGGTGTGACGGTGGGTGACACGATCACCCTGGTGGCGCCTAGTGGCGAGACCACGCCAGCGGGGGTGGTGCCTCGACTCAAGCAGGTCACAGTGGTGGGCCTGTTTGAAGCCGGCCATTACGAATACGACTCGGGCATGGCATTGATGCACATCCAGGACGCGGCCAAGCTGTTTCGTACGGGCGGGGTGTCGGGGGTGCAACTCAAGCTCACCGACCCCCAACTGGCGCGCGCCGTTGGGGATGAGTTGGCCCAGGCCATGCCCAATCTGATCGTGCGCGACTGGACCCACACCAACAAGGCCTGGTTTGAGGCGGTGCAGGTTGAAAAGCGCATGATGTTCATCATCCTGACCCTGATCGTGGCCGTGGCGGCCTTCAATCTGGTGTCGACCCTGGTGATGACGGTCACCGACAAACGGGCCGACATCGCCATTTTGCGCACCCTGGGGGCCACGCCACGCTCCATCATGGGCATCTTCATGGTGCAAGGGGCCACATCCGGTTTTCTTGGCACTCTGTTTGGCCTCGGGCTTGGCCTCTCGGTGGCGTTCAACATCGACGTCATTGTGCCGGCCATCGAGCGCACGCTCGGTGTCCACTTCTTGCCGGGCAGCATCTACCTCATCAGCAAGATGCCCAGCGACCCTCAGTGGTCGGATATCCTGCCCATCACCGTGATTTCCTTGATCCTGGCCTTGCTGGCCACGATCTACCCCAGCTGGCGCGCCAGTCGTGTCCAACCCGCGGAGGCCTTGCGTTATGAGTGACCCGAATCCCTTGCCCAAAACCCCATTGCGGGTCCGCAAGGTGCATCCTTTGCGCGCCTGGATCTGGTTGGCTCGGGGCTGGTCAGACTTCATGGAAGTGCCGCAGGTCGGGCTGGCTCATGGTGTGGTGACCGCAGCGTTCGGGGGGGTGATGTTGTGGTTGGCCTGGGATCGGTTCTGGGTGCTGGCTGGCGCGTTTTCCGGCCTGTTGCTGGTTGGCCCACTGTTGTCTACCGGGCTGTATGCCGTCAGTCGAGCCCTGCTGCGCGGTGAGCCTGCCGACTTTCGGGCCGTTTGGGCCGTTTGGGCGTCGCTGGACCGCCGGCTGGTGCAGTTCGGTCTGTTGTTGATGGTGCTGGGCTCGGGGTGGGTGATCACCTCGGCGGCGCTCATCAGCCTTGGGGTTCATCCTCCGGTCACCACGCCGCACGACTTCTTGATGCGCGTGGTGCTGGCGCCTGAGGCGGGCCTGTTTGAATCCTGGCTGCTGCTTGGGGCCCTGATGGCGGCGCCGGTCTTTGCCTCCAGTGTGATCGCGATCCCTTTGTTGATGGACCGTCGCGTGGGCGTGCAGCGTGCTGTGCTGACCAGTTGGCGTGCCGTGCTGGCCAATCCTGTGGCGACTGGGCTGTGGGCCGGCGTGGTCATGGTGCTGACGCTGCTGGGGCTGTCGACATTGATGTTTGGATGGATTCTGGTGATGCCAGTACTGGGTCATGCCAGCTGGCATGCCTACCGCGACCTGGTGGTGCGCGAAAAGGTTTGACATGTTCGGTTTAAGCGAAGAGCAGATCGCCCAACTCGGCCTCACGGTCGGTGTGGGTGGCTTCATCTGCTACATGCTCTTCATCATCCTGCAGTTGGCGCGTGAGTCCAAGGCAGGGCGTTTCGGCACATTCGTGCTTTTTCTGGTTCTGGGTTTTGGCATTCTCGGCTTTGTGGCCAAGAACATCATTGCCTGGCTGCTTCACATCTGATCGGACATCTGCATGTCGGACGCTGTCATCCTTCAAGCGCAGGGCCTGGTCAAACGCTTCCATGAAGGCCCGCTGGACGTCACCATCCTCAATGGGGTCGATCTCACTGTCGAGCGCGGTCAGACCGTGGCCATCGTGGGTGCATCCGGGTCGGGCAAAAGCACCTTGCTGCACCTGCTGGGCGGGCTGGACTCCCCCACCCAGGGCGCCATTCGTTTGATGGGGCGGCCCTGGTCGGCCATGTCGGCGGCGGAGCAGGGGGCCTGGCGTAACCAGCACTTGGGCTTTATCTATCAGTTCCACCACCTGTTACCCGAGTTCACAGCCTTGGACAATGTGGCCATGCCCTGGCTCATCCGCCGTGTACCTTTGGAGCAGGCACGTGACAAGGCGCGTGGTTGGCTGGATCGCGTGGGCCTGTCAAAGCGCGTTGACCACCGACCCTCCGAGTTGTCGGGCGGCGAGCGTCAGCGTGTGGCGGTCGCCCGTGCGTTGGTCACGCAGCCTGCCTGCGTCCTGGCCGATGAACCCACCGGCAATCTCGATCGCAGCACCGCCGATGTGGTGTTCAATCTGATGCTGCAGTTGGCCAGTGAGCAGGGCACTTCGGTGATCATGGTCACGCACGATTCCGAGTTGGCATCTCGGTGCGATCAACGCCACCATCTGGTCAACGGACGATTCGAGCAGTAAGGTGTGGGCATGTGGATCGATTCCCACTGCCACCTGGATGCGCCTGAATTTGCGGCCGATCGCGATGCTGTCATGGCACGAGCTCGCGCCGTGGGCGTGCGCATGGTCGTGCCGTCTGTCTCGCCTGAATTCTTTCAGCCTACGCGGGATGCGGCCTGGGCCTGTGAGGGAGCTTATGCCCTGGGCATCCATCCCTTGTATGTGAAGGGGCTGAGTGCCGATGCCTTGACGCAATTGGAGCGCGCATTGGATCAAGCCGCCCACGATCCACGACTGGTGGCCGTAGGCGAAATCGGGTTGGACCACTTTGTGCCCGATTTGCAAGATGACGAATCCAAGGCCTTGCAAGAGCGCGTCTACGCTACTCAACTGGATCTGGCGCAGCAACGCGGTCTGCCTGTGATCTTGCACGTGCGCCGCAGCGCCGATGCGCTGCTCAAGCACCTGCGCCGGATGCAGGCCGCAGGCAGGCCGGTGCCAGGGGGCATTGCGCACGCCTTCAATGGCAGCGATCAACAGGCGAAGATCTTTTTAGACCTCGGGTTCAAACTGGGCTTCGGTGGGGCCATGACCTTCGATCGGGCCCTGCAGATTCGCCGTCTCGCTGCGACCTTGCCGGCCGACGCCATCGTGCTGGAGACCGATGCCCCCGATATTCCGCCGCACTGGCTCTATGAAACGGCTGAGGCCCGGGCGCAAGGGGCTCGCAGCCGCAATGAACCTGCTGAATTGCCCCGCATTGCGCAAACCCTGGCCGATTTGAGGAGCTGGACCCTGAATCAAACCGCAGCCATCACCCGGGCCAATGTGCTGGCGGCCCTGCCGCGTTTGCAGCTTTGCTGGCCGGACTGGGCTGGCGCTGACGCGGCTGATCAGGCCAAGCCGTAACGCTCGAACACCTCTTGCCAGGCCGCGAGCTTGCGCTCGAAATGCCACGATGCGTTGGCCGGACTGGTGGACGGCAGTTTGACCACCGGTAGCCCGAACTGGCGCGTGATGCGCATGTGGCGAGCAGATTCGCCCCCGTTGTGAGCGATGGCCTGCAGCAAGGGAGCCTGCCGGATCAAGCCTGCAAGGTCATTGAGTTCGGCGTTGCGAATGTCGCTGTCCAAGCTACCCTCGCGCTCGCAGTGGGCGTAGACGTCCCAGATGCCCAGGCCTTTGTCCCGAACGTAGGCCAGGCGTTCCGCATAAGGGCGGTGAGACAAAGCTTCCCCACCGTGCAGGCCCCAGATGGCCGACAAAATCGGCCAGAAGTGGTTGCGCGGGTGCGCGTAATACTGCTGCTGCGCCAGCGAGGCGACGCTGGGGAAGCTACCCAGCACCAGCAAGCGAGTGCGCTCGCAATAGAGGGGGGCGAGCCCCTTGAGAGTCTTGTCCAGCTTGGTGTCAGCCATGAGCGCATGATAGGGCTGTGCCACACTTCTGCCCGTGAAACGCAGCAAACCTCAACTGGCCGAAGCCACCATTTCAGAAGAACGTGGCATCCGATACCTCCACCTGGGCACCCCTTGGATCCAGGGCGCCATGCGCATCAGCAAGCCCACCAAGCTTGAGTTGGACTACATCCAGCGCATGATGGCCTGGTTGCTGCTGCGCGAGCCTCATGCCTTGCCTGAGACCCGTTGCCTGCAACTGGGGCTGGGGGCCGCCGCCATCACCAAGTTTTGCCACAGCGTCCTCAAACTGCCGACCACGGCGGTCGAGATCAATCCCACCGTGATCGGGGTGGGCCGATTGTGGTTTCATCTCCCTGATGATGATGAGATATTGACTGTTTTGAAGGCGGATGCGGCCAAATTTGTGGCAGATGACCGCAATATCGCCACGGCAGACGCCCTCTGTGTCGATCTGTATGACCACGAAGCCGCCAGCCCCGTGCTGGATGACGAAGACTTTTACCGGGCCTGCTGGCGTGTGCTGGATGATGGTGGCGTCATGACGGTCAACCTGTTTGGCCGCGACGCCAGCTTCGAACGCAGCACCTCGCGCATTCGCGCGGCGTTCGGCGAGGGGCGCGTGGCCATGCTCAAACCCACCACCGAGGGCAACACCATCGTGCTTGCCTGGAAGGGCTTTGATCTGCCAGACCGAGAAGTGCTGGCACAACGGGCCGAAACTTTGCAGACCAAATGGGCTTTGCCTGCGCGAAAATGGGTCAAGCTTCTCTCCACATTCACACCCCAAGCCCAACCCAAGTCTTGAGATGACCGCCAACGCCCATCACCATCCCAAACGTCGTGCCAAGACACACCAGGGGCCGCTGGATTGGACGATGTTGGTGGCCTGGCTGACAGAAGATGGCGTGTTGACCGAGCACGATGCTCAATTGGTCAAACAACGCTTCGCCGCGGGCAGCAGCTCTCAACACCCCTTGGTGCGCCTGGCTGGTTTAGGGCTGAAGCGGGCGGACACCGGCGCAGTGCTTGAACTGGAGCCCCTCACCGAATGGCTGGCGTCCCATCTGGGATTGCCTTACCTGCGCATCGACCCGCTGAAGGTTGACGTGGGCCGGGTGGCCGAAATCATGTCGATCAACTATGCCGAGCGCCGCTCGGCTTTGCCCGTGCAAGTGGGTTTGACAGATCTGACGATTGCCACCTGCGAACCGCTCGATGTGGCATGGGTCGATGAGATCCTGTCGCACACCAAAAAGAAGGTGCGTCTGGTGGTGTCCAGCCCGCTGGATCTGCAGCGCTATCGCACCGAGTTCTACACTCTGGCCAAGTCGGTCCGCGAGGCCAACAAGAAGACCGGTGATTCGGTTGCGCACAACTTCGAGCAGTTAGTGGAGCTCGGCAAGACCAACCGCCAGCTCGATGCCAATGACCAGGGCATCATCCAGGTGGTGGACTGGCTGTGGCAATACGCGTTTGATCAGCGCGCCTCTGACATCCACCTTGAGCCTCGGCGCGAGATGGGGGCGATTCGCTTCCGCATCGATGGTGTGCTGCATACCGTGTATCAGGTGCCTCTGGCCGTGATGCAGGCCATGACCGCCCGCATCAAGTTGCTGGGCCGCATGGACGTGGTCGAAAAAAGGCGTCCGCTGGACGGCCGCATCAAGACACGCAACCCGGGCGGTGACGAGGTCGAAATGCGTCTGTCGACCATGCCCACCGCCTTCGGCGAAAAGCTGGTCATGCGGATCTTCGATCCCGACAACACGGTCAAATCGTTTGAAGCGTTGGGCTTTGCGCCCAACGAAACCCAGATCTGGGAGCAGTTGGTGGCTCGGCCCCACGGCATCATCCTGGTAACGGGGCCCACGGGCTCGGGCAAGACCACCACGCTGTACTCCACCCTCAAGCGTGTCGCCACCGATGAAGTGAACGTGTGCACCATCGAGGATCCGATTGAAATGATCGAGCCTGCCTTCAATCAGACGCAGGTGCAGTCCGCAATCGATCTGAACTTCGCAGAAGGCCTGCGGGCCCTGATGCGCCAGGATCCCGACATCATCATGGTGGGTGAGATTCGCGATCTCGAAACCGCGGAGATGGCGATCCAGGCCTCGCTGACCGGTCACCTGGTGTTTTCGACGCTGCACACCAACGATGCCGCGTCGGCCATCACCCGTCTGACCGATCTGGGGGTGCCTTCTTACCTGATCAGCGCCACGGTGATCGGCGTGCTGGCGCAGCGATTGGTGCGCGTCTTGTGCCCGAACTGCAAGCAGCCCGATACCGAGTTGTCGCATGAAACATTGGCCGAAGTCATTCGGCCGTGGCGCATGAGCGGCAAGATCCAACCCTATAAACCGGTTGGCTGCCTGGATTGCCGCATGACTGGTTTCAAGGGGCGCGTGGGCTTGTATGAGTTGCTGCCCGTCTCGGATCAGGTCCGCCACGCCATGCATCCGAACGTGGACATGAGCGCCTTGCGCAAGACCGCTGCGAAAGAAGGGCTGCGCCCCTTGCGTCTGTCAGGCGTCATGAAAGTCGCTGAAGGCTTGACGACGCTCGAAGAGGTCTTGCGCAACACCCCTCAGTGGGAGGTTTGAGCCTCGGCTGGGTACCCGGCTGAAGCTGAGAAGGGGTCGATCACGACTTCGCACTGGATGCCACGGGTTTCATTGGGCAACCAACGCACCACACCTCCGAGTTGCTTGACGCGTTTGCGCACGCCGCCCAAACCCAGTCCATGAGACCAGGTACTGGGGTCTGACCCGTTGCCGTTGTCCACCACGCACAAGGTCAAGCGATCGTTTTCCAGTTCGATGCTGACCCGGACTTTGTTGGCTTTGGCGTGGCTGATGGTGTTGTTGACCAACTCGCGCAAGATGCGAGTCAAGGCCGACCACTGCACCATGTTGAGCACCACATCCACGTCGACCCGCATGTGCCAATCCAACTCGCAGCGTGCCGCACCCAGTCGTTGGCTCAAGTCACGCTTCCATTCTCCGGCGGCCTCGGTCAGTGCATGCGATTGGGCCGCCAAGCCACGGGTCAGGGTCTTGAGATCTTGCAGGGTGTGGCGGATGTACTCCTCCATCTCGGCGTTCGGAGCCTGATACATCAGGGTCAGCAGGCGGGCGCCGATGTCGTCGTGCAGATCTTGGGCGATTCTCAATCGCTCTTCGCTTCGACCTTGCTCAACCGCCCGATCAAAATTCAAAGCCCGGTGCAATTGCTCAACGATGCGGTCGGTCAAGCGAAGGTCTTCGCCGGTGAACAAGCGCTGCCCCTTCTTGGCGTGCTTCAACACCAGCACATGCCCCGGCTCACCAAACCCCGTGGGATGCACCAACTCCGGCATCGGCATCAGCAGCACCGATCCGTTGCCGCGCAAGGTGGCCGAGTTGATGTGCCCGTGCACGAGCGAGACCTCCAGCGGTTCAAACAGCTCTCGCATCAACTGCATCAGCAGCCCTTCCAGTGCATCGGGCTTGCGTTCGGTTTCACGGGCGATGCGATACAGGCGCTGAAACAAGCGCTCCATGGTCAAGGGATCCCGCCCAGGCAGTCGTGTCATCAACCAACGCCGAATGGTGAGATAAATGCCGAACGACAGGAACAGAGACAGTGTCATGGATGTGATCTGCCCCAATGAAAAAATGGCGACGAATAGCAGATCCAATGAGGCCGCCACCGTGCTTGACGCAGCCAGCAGAGAGAACTCCTGCAAGATCAACTTGGATCTGGATAGATAAGGTGAGAGCAGGAGCTGCGAGGCCGCAAAGACATGCCAGGTCATCACCCCGAATGTGGTCAGGTTGACCTGCATGTCGGCCCGGCTCGTGCCGACAGCAATGGCAAGACCCAACAGACCCCAGGTCAGCAAAGTGATCGCGGCAAAACGGCGCATCACCAGCGTGAAGGGGTGTGCCATCTGCCGGTAGCTGACACTCATCAAAATCAAGGCGCTGACCCCTAGCGCCATGCAACTGCCTTGCAGCCACCACCAGCTCCAGGCGGGGGGCACCTGAGACCACGCCAGCAGCAGCGCAAACAAGGCCAGCCCAGTCAGGGCGGTGTAGTAGCGCCAGCCCGCCACGCGGCGGGGGTGCAAGGCGGCTACCACCACCACGCTGGCCGCAATCGTGAGATCGGCCACCGATCGGATCACGGTATCCCACTGCAGCAGGCGAGCAGGCTCAAACAGGTCGACGCTGGTCGACAGGGCGATCCACTCCAGTTGGACCCCGTGGCACAGCGTCATCACCATGAATGCGAAGTTGCGCCACTGAGGGGCCGCCAACATCACCACCGCACCCACGGCGTACACCATCAAGGCAATCAGGCTCAGCACCCAGAACAGTGGGCTCAGTCCAGTCCAGCCCCGTGCCGGCACCCAAACCGTTTGGCTTGGGCTGGATTGAAAGCGCAGGGTCACCGACAAACCGCCATTCGCGCGCCAATCTGCCAACAGCTGTTCAAGCTGAGCGTGCTGATCAAAGTATTGCTGTCGCTGGCTGGCGTCCACGATCCATCGGGCGGATTTCTGCAGCATCAGCAAGTCCAATGCCACCGCTCGGTGAGGCGTCGGGTTGTGGACGTCGGGGGACTGCCATTCGATGCCGGTCAGGATTCGGCCTTCTATGCTTCGCAGCCTGCGATCGTCTGTCGATTGAATGCGAACCAAGCCATCTGGTGTGGCCCGCATCACAAACGGCAGGGCAGGCTGGCTGATCAACCAATTGGCCGTCATGAAGACCACGGCACACCCCACCAGAACCCAGATCGCCAGCATCTTGAGCCGCCAGCCGATCCAGCGTGGCAAGTCGTGGGGCCCTTGCACCACGGCTTCCAGGCTTGGCCAAGCCGACAAGCCAGAGAACTCACTGGCTGTGGCGGGCGAGGTAGAGGTGGCGGACACGGAGTCCTCCTGTGATCAGACGAGGCCTTGCTTGCTTGCCAGAACAGCCGCTTCGGCACGGCTGGAGACGTTCAATTTCTTGTAGATTGACTTGATGTGATCGTTGACCGTGAACCACTTGATTCCCATCAACGCAGCAATCTCTTTGATCGTGAAGCCTTTGCTCAGATACGTCAACACTTCGCTTTCGCGAGGGGTCAGGCGTTCATGATCCAGTGGGGCAGTCCCCGCAGTGGGGGCGGGTGAACTCAATGCATGAGCATGGCCATTGGCAAAAGCTGCGCCATCACCGGTTCGGAAGTGGGTCAGCAGGCGGCGTGCAATGGCGGGGGACAAAGGGGGCTGACCCCGCACGATCTTCTGCAGCTCTTCGACCAGCACCTCGAAGCGATCTTCCTTCAGCAGATAGCCGTCGGCGCCGCATTGCAAAGCGGGGAACAAGTGCTCGTCGTCAGAGTACAGCGTGGTGACGATGCGCGTGGCGGGATAGGCGGCCAGCTCTCTGAGTAGCTCCAGCCCACTGCCGTCGGGCAACTCCAGGTCAACCAGGATCAATTGATAGGGGTCCGACCCCGGGCCGGCCTGGCTCAGCAGACGGCGGGCGGCCTCCAGGTCTCCCGCTTCGGTGATGCTGCTTACATCACTGAAACTTTCTCGCACCACGCGGCTCAAAAAACCGCGTGCAACCGGGTTGTCTTCCAGAATCAGAACCTTGACCGCCATGAAGCTCCTCCCGAAGCAGCACTGTTCGGCCGCTTGGGTTGATTATTTCCCCTTCTGACATCTGGGGCGCAAAATTCATCCTTGTTGGATGAGGGATTCGCTGCATTATCGGGGGCGAATGTAGGATCGTCACTCGGTGGACCCCCCTTGGTTTGACGGTGAGGAGACACCGCAAGGGCTTACCCTAGGCTGTGAGCGCGAGCCCCCGGGACTTTTACAATCGGGGGATGCGAATCCTCATTGCAAACGACGACGGCTACCTGGCACCCGGCCTGGCCGCTCTGGTCAATGCCTGCGAAGGCTTGGGTGTCATCGATGTCTTTGCGCCTGAGCGCAACGCCAGCGGCACCTCGAATGCCTTGACTCTGCATCATCCTTTGACGGTCCACACTGCGTCCAATGGGTTTCACTTCGTCACAGGCACGCCATCGGATTGCGTGCATCTGGCGCTGACCTCGGGTTTGATCCCCAAGCCCGATCTGGTCTTGTCGGGCATCAACAATGGCGCCAATATGGGTGACGACACCTTGTACTCAGGTACCGTTGCAGCGGCCACCGAAGGGTATTTGTTTGGTGTCCCGTCCATTGCGTTTTCCCTGACGGACAGAGGTTGGCAGCACCTCGATGCCGCCGCACGTGTTGCGCGGCGGGTGGTCGAATCCGTCCTGGCGCGGCCACCGGCCACGGGCCCTTGGCTGCTGAATGTCAACATGCCCTCCATGGCTGGTCTGGACGACGCGGCCTGGCATGTGACCCGGCTGGGGCGCCGGCACTCCAGCCGCCCCGCCATTGCTCAAACCAACCCCCGGGGGGATACCATTTACTGGATTGGCCCGGCCGGTGAGGCGCGAGACGAGGGCGACGGCACCGACTTTCAGGTCACGCGCGACGGCGGGGTGTCCATCACGCCATTGCAGGTCGACATGACCGACCATGGCAGCATGCCTGCCTGGCATGGCTGGCTGGGGGTGAAATGAGCCAGGGTCAATCCGATGGCAAACCGCGTCGCTTTCCCTTGCCGCTGGACAAAGTCGCCAGTGCTCCGTCTGCGCGACTCAAACCGGCTGCGGCCAGTTCGCGTGAAGTGCTGAGGCCTCAGGCCCATTTGCACCAGATCGAGCAAGAGCGTCGCCGTCAATCCATTCCGCAAGGCGTGGGGTTGGATTCGATGCAGATTCGGCTACGCATGGTCGAGCGTTTGCGCTCGGATGGAATCACCCATCCCGGTGTGCTGGAGGCCTTTGCTCGCACGCCTCGTCATCTGTTTGTCGACACGGCGCTGGTGAACCAGGCCTACGAAGACACCAGCTTGCCGATCGGGCTGGGGCAGACCATCTCCAAGCCATCGGTGGTGGGCACCATGCTTCAGTTGCTGTGTTCTCGACCAGGTTTGACGATGCCGCATGTTCAGCCGGGGCGCCCCCTCGGGCTGTGCCTGGAAGTGGGCACAGGGTGCGGCTACCAGGCAGCGTTGCTGAGTCTGCTCGCCCGTCAGGTCATTTCGATTGAACGTTTGCGAGATTTGCACATCAAAGCCCGAGGCAATCTGGATCAGATCCGTCAACATGTTCCCGCCTGGCAGGATGTCAGGTTGGTGTATGGTGATGGCATGGTCGGGCATCCGCCACAGGCGCCTTACGACACCATCATTGCCGCAGCGGGTGGGGCTGCATTACCTCAAGCATGGCTTGACCAGTTGGCACCAGGCGGGCGTTTGATCGCCCCCATGGAGGACGAACGTGGACAAGGCCAGGTGCTGACGGTGGTGGATCGCTTGCCCGATGGCAGTCTTCAACACACACGTGCGGGTGCGGTCTTGTTCGTGCCCCTAAAATCTGGCATCACTTGAAGTGACGCTCATGTACATGACTCGAATTCATCGTTTTGTTGCCATCGCATCTTTGTTGGCCCTGGTGGCGGGGTGCGCTACGCAGCATCACCGCGCGCCAGTGGAAGACCGCGGGCGTCTGTTGGGCTCATCTGGCTCTGTCGCAGTCAAGCCTCCCCCCGGCGCCGAAAACGCGGGTAAGCCGGGCTACTACACCGTTGCCAAGGGGGATACCCTGCTTCGCATTGCCTTGGAAACGGGGCAAAACTACAAAGACCTGGCAACCTGGAACAACCTTGAAAATCCCAATTTGATCGAAGTGGGGCAAGTGTTGCGGGTGGTTCCTCCTGTGGCCACGGCTACTGCAGCGACCACCGGCGCGACCTTGCCTGCGGCCAAACCGATCAGCGTGCCCAAGATCGAATCCCGTGGCCTGGACAACAAGGGCGTGCCGGCTTCGGCCGCGTCGGCGCCTCCCGCCAAGTCGGCTTCCGCCGCTTCTGGGCCATCGGTCGGGCAATCTGCTGGGGTGACTGCTTCCGGCGGGGCCGCATCTTCCGCGGCGGCTGCATCCGAGGCTGCCGATGCAGAAGAGCCCGCATGGGTCTGGCCCGCTACGGGTCCGGTCATCGCCACCTACGAGGAAGGCAAGCGCAAAGGCATTGCCATTGGCGGGCGTGAGGGCGATCCGATCCTGGCCGCTGGCGATGGGCGCGTGGTTTACGCGGGGTCGGGCCTGCGCGGCTACGGCAATCTGGTCATCATCAAGCACGCGGGTGATTACCTGACCGCTTACGCCCACAACAAGACCTTGCTGGTCAAGGAAGATCAGGCGGTCCGCAAGGGCCAGAAGATCGCCGAGATGGGGTCAACCGACGCCGATCGGGTGCAGTTGCACTTCGAAATTCGCAAGCAGGGCAAGCCGATCGATCCCACCAAACAGCTGCCTGCCCGTTGATCCGGCCCTCATCCCTGAGACAATTCAGGGATGAGTCAAGATCAAGTTCATTCCGATTCTGTTGCGTCCGCACCGGTCCACCCCAGCCAAGAGTGGCTGAAAGTCGAGTCGCTCGACCTGGAGGCCCAGGGCGTTGCACACCGTGCCGATGGCAAGGTGGTCTTCATCGAAGGCGCATTGCCCGGTGAAGAGGTGCGTGTCACCGTTCATCGCAAAAAGAACAACTGGGAGCAGGCCAGCGTCACCGAGATGCGGCATGAAAGCTCCCAACGCGTGCAGCCTGGGTGTCCTCACTTTGGCGTGTGTGGTGGATGCAAGATGCAGCACTTCCACGCGTCTGCGCAGGTTGCCGTCAAGCAGCGTGTTCTCGAAGACAACCTGTGGCATCTGGGGAAGGTCAAGCCTGAAACCCTGTTGCGGCCGATTGAAGGGCCCACCTGGGGATATCGCTTCCGTGCGCGGTTGTCGGTTCGCTATGTGGCCAAAAAAGAGACCGTGCTGGTGGGCTTCCATGAGCGCAAGTCCCGCTATGTGGCCGACATTCAGAGTTGCGCGATCCTGCCACCACATGTCAGCCGTTTGTTGATGCCCCTGCGTCAGCTGATTGGTTCGATGGCTGAGCGCGATCGTTTGCCTCAGATCGAAGTGGCCGTCGGTACCCGTGTCACGGTTTTGGTTCTGCGACACCTTGAGGCCTTGGGGGATGCAGATCGGCAAAAGCTGCTCGACTTTGCCAAAGAGCACAGTGCGTGGAATGGCGGCGAGCACTTGATCTCATGGTGGCTGCAGCCCAAGGGGCCAGATACGGTGCATCCTCTCGACCCGAGCCTGCCGGGGTTGGATTACACCCTGCCCGAGTACGGCATCACCATGCCGTTCAAGCCCACAGACTTCACGCAAGTCAATCACGCCATCAATCAAGTGCTGGTGGGGCGTGCCTTGCGTTTGCTGGAGGTGCGCCGCGATGAACGTGTCATAGACTGGTTCTGTGGTCTGGGCAACTTCACTCTGCCTTTGGCCACCCGTGCGCGTGAGGTGCTGGGCATTGAGGGCAGCGAACAACTGGTCGCACGTTCTCGTGAGAACGTGGTTGCCAATGGCATCCAGACCCCGACCAGCTTTGTAGCGCGCAACCTCTTTGAAATGACGCCGCAAGAGTTGGCCAGTTACGGCCATGCTGACAAGTGGCTGGTGGATCCCCCGCGCGAAGGGGCGTTTGCCTTGGCCAAAGCGATGGCCGATCTGCATCAGGATCCGAGTCTGGTTCCGGATTGGGTGCCTCCCAAGCGGATCGTTTATGTCAGCTGCAACCCCGCCACGCTGGCCCGAGACGCCGGCTTGCTGGTGCATCAGGCTGGCTATCGCTGTGTTGCGGCAGGGGCGGTCAACATGTTCCCTCACACGGCTCACGTCGAAAGCATGGCCGTGTTCGAGAGGGCCTGAGCTTGTGTCAGTTTCGTGCCCGTCGCTCGATGCGCACCGTCTGAGGCTGGGGCTGCATCGGGATGGGGTGGGTCTGCTGACCTAAAGCACGAGCACGGAGTTGACCGCAGCCTCCATCGACATCTTGACCAGCTGAATGTCGAAGCTTGGTCAGAATGCCCCTTTGGTGCAATTGCCGAGCCAAGGCCGCTGCATGCTCCCAGTCAGGGCGGCGGTACGCGGTCCCCTCCACCGAGTTGAAGGGAATCAAGTTCATGAGGGCGTACTTGCCTGTGAGCAAGCGCACGATGCCATCGATCTCATTCTGGGTGTCGTTGATGCCCTCCAGCAGCGTCCACTGATATTGGATCGGATACCCGGTGGTGCGCGCGTATTGCTCGCCCAGTTCGACCAAATCATCCGGGGTGATCCGCGGGGCTTTGGGCAGCAGCGAGGCACGCAGATCGGCCCGAGTGGTGTGCAGTGACAAGGCCAAAGCCGGTTTGACTGGGCCTTGCGGTAGCCGCTCGAACACCCGTGGATCGCCCACGGTCGAAAACACCAGGCTCTTGTGACCGATGCCGCCCGTGGTGCCCAGCAACTCGATCGCTTCCATCACGTTATCAAGGTTATGGGCCGGTTCGCCCATGCCCATGAACACCACCTTCTTGACCGGGCGGCGTGTGCGAGCCAGCGCCACTTGCGCCACGATTTCGGCACTGCTGACCTGCCTGAGCAGGCCATCTTTGCCTGTCATGCAAAACACACATCCGACGGCACACCCCACCTGGGTTGAGATGCACAGACCGTCACGAGGCAGCAAAACGCTTTCGACCATTTGTCCGTCAGCCAAACGCACCAACAGTCGCTCCGAGCCATCTTCTCCGGGGTGCGCTGACTGAAGGGTTGCCAAGGCGGTCAGTTCGCTTCGAAGCTGGGGGATCCAGTCACGGACCTCTTGCGGCAGGAAGTCTTCCGGCCGTCGTTTGCCGCCTTCAAAGGGCAAGGCTTGCGACCATTGCCTGAGAACACGTTGTTCATGGCAGGCCTTTGCGCCTCGTTTTTGAAGGCCATCTCGAATGTCTTGAATACGCATGGGGGCGAGTGTAAGCAAGGGCTCAGCTCAGGGCAGGGGCTCGCAGGGCACTGGGCGGGTGCCCTGTCCAGCGTCGGAATGCGCGGGTGAAGTGGGCGGGGTCTTCAAAGCCAACCCGCTGCGCAATGTCGGCGATCGCCAAGCCTGGCTCGGCCAGCAAGGCCCGAGCGGCGCGCATCCGAACGGTGTCCTGAAGAGACTTGAAGGTACACCCTTCGCGCTGAAGGTGGCGCTTCAGGGTTCGTTCTGAAACGTGTAAAGCCGCCGCCATCTGGGCAATGGTTCTGGGGGCATGGTGTGCCTCTTGTAGTCGGACCAGCACCTGTTCGCGCCAGCTCCCCGCGATGCCGAGACGAACCAGTTCGGCCTCGCATTGTTCTGAAGCTTCGCGCAATGCCTGAGCATTGGCAGAAGGCAGACGCAAGCTCAGGGCATCCATCCGAATGGCCACCCGATTGACGGGGCTTCCAAACGTACAACGTGGCATTCGATCTCGGTATAGGGCGAAGTAGGGCGGTTCAGGCATGTCGAAGAAAACCTGAAGTTGGTCCGGGTGGATCGGTGCCAGCGTCCGCAACAGCGTGCAGATCTCGGTGCATGCCGACGTGATGCCAAAGTGCTGCAGCCCAGGCAATTCGATCCGCTCGTACACATCAATGTCAAGCCAGGGGCTCTCGGCGTGAACCTCGACGTCGTAATAGGGCATGCGGGCGTGCTGGTAGCGGACGCCGAACTCCAAGGCCTGTCCCAGCGTGGCGCAACTCATCAAGCCGATTCCCAGCGCACCGTGCTTCGTTGGATAGCCTCGTAGCCCGGTTTCCACGCCCAGGGTTGGGCCGAATGCCTTCTGCGACAGAAGCAGCAATGATTCGTAATCTTGGCAACGCAGCCGTCCCGTTTCCCGAGCGAGAGCCAGGCCCGGATGCGTTTGCATCCAATCCTGCTCGATGCCGTTGTCTTTCAAGACCGATTCAACAACTGACCAGTACGAAAGCGAGACCAAGGGTTTGGCCGAATCTGAATGAACTGTCTCTGAATGCATGGCCCGAAATGGCAATCAATCTGGCGCGATTGTCTCTCACTTCCTGTCATGCCGTTCAACACAATCCATGTTCTCTACCTCACAAACAGGATGTCGTGTGAAGTTCGACGAATATCGCCAAAGGGATGCAATGGGTCTGGCCGAGTTGGTCAGAAAAGGCGAGGTCACGGCCACTGAGTTGTTGCAGACGGCGCTGAGCCGGCTGGAAGCGGTCAATCCGCAAATCAATTCGGTCGTGATTCGCTTGGACGAACTGGCACGTCGTCGTGCGCAGCAGTCTCTGTCTGGGCCCTTTGCGGGGGTACCTTTTTTAACCAAGGATCTCTTTCAGGAAATGGAAGGGGCGCCCAACTACAACGGGTGCCAGGCACTTAAGCGGGCGGGTCACGTGGCGCCAGCCCACGCTGAGATCACCCGACGCTGGTTGGATGCAGGTGTGGTGATTTTTGGGCGAACCAATACGCCCGAGTTTGGAGCCAAAGGAGTCACCGAGCCTCACTTGTTTGGCCCCACCCGCAACCCCTGGGATATCCGGTTGACCCCGGGGGGCTCCTCTGGCGGCTCAGCGGCTGCCGTGGCGTCGGGTGTGGTGCCCATGGCGGGCGCCAATGATGGAGGGGGATCGATCCGGATCCCAGCGGCCTGCTGCGGCCTGTTCGGTTTGAAGCCTGGGCGTGGTCGCAACCCTTGGGGGCCGGATTTGAGCGAGTACATGCACGGCGGGGTGATGAACCATGTGCTGACCCGATCCGTACGGGACAGCGCAGCCATGCTGGATGCCACCCAAGGGCCAGAACTGGGGTCCCTGGCGTTGATCACGCCGCCTGAGCGGCCCTACCTGGAGGAGGTGACGCTCCCTCCAGGCAAACTGCGCATTGCTTTCAGCACGGCGTCGCCGATCCAGGCGCCTGTGCACTCGTCGGCGATCGAGGCGGTGCGCAAGACGGCCCAGTTGCTGTCCGATTTGGGGCACCACGTCGAAGAAGCTCAGCCAGAGTTGGATCAAGTGCAGGCGGCCAAGCACTTCATCACCATCTGGTTGGTCAATTGCGCCCTTTTTGTGCAAGAGGTCAAGCAACGCACAGGCTGTGGCTGGGAAGGTTTTGAACCCGATACCCGAGCCATGGCCGAGTTTGGTCTGGCCATGACCGGGTTGGAGTACCTGTCGGCCCACACTGGCGCGAAACAATGCAACATGACCATGGCGAAATTCTTCCAGAAGCACGACCTTTGGCTGACGCCGACTCTGGCTGCTCCACCCGGGCCCATTGGTAGCGCCGACATCCCGGCTTGGCAGCGCCAGGCCCTGCGCTTGGCGTCGACCCTCGGGCTGACCCGTGTCGCCATGCGTGCCGGGGTATTGGATCAATTGGCACACGACAACCTCGAGTGGTTGCCGTTTACCCAGTTGGCCAACATCACCGGGTTGCCGGCCATGTCGATGCCATTGTTCACCACCGAAACCGGGCTGCCCAGCGGTGTTCACTTCACCGCGCCGATGGGGCGGGAGGGGCTGCTTTATCGCCTGGCTGGACAGCTGGAGCAGGCCCAACCCTGGGCAGGGCGCTTTCCCAAGATCTGAGGTCAGTGATCGACCCATGAAAAAAGCCGAGGCGCAGGCCTCGGCTTTTGCTTGATGAAAGCAGGTGGGTTCAGAGCACTTCGGATGCGAAATCCGCCAATCGTGAGCGCTCGCCCCGAGCCAGCGTCACATGACCACTGTGCGGCCAGCCCTTGAACTTGTCCACTGCGTAGGTCAAGCCTGAGCTGCCCTCGGTCAAGTAGGGCGTGTCGATCTGTGCCAGGTTCCCCATGCAGATGATCTTGGTGCCAGGGCCGGCACGGGTGATCAGGGTCTTCATCTGTTTGGGGGTGAGGTTCTGGGCCTCGTCAATGATCACGAACTTGTTGAGGAAAGTCCGACCCCGCATGAAGTTCATGCTCTTGATCTTGATCTTGCTGCGCACCAGCTCGTTGGTCGCGGCTCGCCCCCATTCACCCGCGCTGTTGTCGCTGCGGGCCAGCACCTCCAGGTTGTCATCGAAGGCGCCCATCCATGGCGACATCTTCTCTTCTTCCGTGCCAGGCAGGAAGCCGATGTCCTCGCCTACCGGCACCGTCACACGGGTGACGATCACCTCGGTATAACGGCGGTCGTCCAGCACTTGACTGAGGGCGGCCGCCAGGGTCATCAAGGTTTTGCCGGTACCGGCCGAGCCCGTCAGGGTGACGAAATCGCATTCGGGGTCCATCAGCAGATTGAGCGCGAAGTTCTGTTCGCGGTTGCGTGCCGTGACGCCCCAGACCCCGTTCTTGGGCGTGGTGTAGTCCTTGACGGTTTTCAGCACGGCATGCTTGCCGGTGATTTCAGTGACTTTGCCGTACCAAGGGGTGGAGCCCGGGGCTTCCAGATAGACGAACTGGTTGACCATCAGGGCGGGCACCAACGGCCCAGACACGCGATAGAAAGTCTGTCCGCCTTGCGTCCAACTTTCCATGCCTTTGGCGTGGCGTTCCCAAAAATCGGATGGCAAAGTGAGCACGCCGGTGTACAGCAGGTCACCATCTTCCAGGGTCTTGTCGTTGAAATAGTCTTCAGCGGGCAGACCCATCGCGCGCGCCTTGATGCGCATGTTGATGTCTTTGGACACCAGCACGACTTCTCGGCTCGGGTGTTGCTCTCGCAAGGCCTGCACCACGCCCAGAATCTGGTTGTCGGCTTTGCCTTGTGGGAGCCCCATCGGCAACTGAACCGCCATCGCCGTGGTCTGAAAATAGAGCTTGCCGCCCGCTTCGACGTGGCCATTCTTGGAGAGTTGAATCCCGGCGACAGGATCCAGTTGGCGGTGCTGTCCCGCGTCGGTTGCGAGAGCATCCAGTTCTCGGCTCACCTGACGGGCGTTGCGTGCTACTTCCGTCATGCCCTTCTTGTGCCCATCGAGCTCTTCGAGGGTGATCATGGGCAAGTAGATGTCGTGCTCCTCAAATCGGTAGAGCGACATCGGATCGTGCAGCAGCACATTGGTATCCAGAACGAACAGCTTGGCCGGGCCTGAATCGGTGGGCTTGCGTTTGCGGCCGGAGGGGGCCGTGCTGACTTTGGCCTTGCCTTGTGCGGCGGCCGCAGGGGCGGTCATGGCAGCGTCCTTCTCGTTGACGATGGGGGCGCTGCTCGCGGACTTGGGTTTGACCAGTTCGAGCATGGGAGGGGCAAGCACAGGCGCCGTCGGCTCGGGGGCCAATCGTTTGGTGCCTTTGCTCGTCTTCTTGACCGGTTTAGGCTGAGATGCGAAATCGTCAGCGGTCAGCATGTCAGCGCGTTTGGTGGGCGGCTTGGGCAGAGGCATGGTGTGGTCCGTGGCTGGAGTGGCACAAACAAAAAGGCCGCACAGAACTCTGTGCGGCCTGTACCTGAACGTCCTCGCAGACTTCGGCAGGTCGGGTTTCCTGGGTAGGACTGAGTCGAGAAAAGCTCAGGTGCATGAAATTGATTATGCACACTTCGTGCCCGCTGGGCAGAGCTGTGAGCGTGATGCAACACGCACCTTGGGGGAGTTCCTCGTGAGGATTTCCCTGGGCTGATTGGGGCGCAAATGACGTTATTGTGCTGAGTCGACACGAAAATCAAAGGCGCCTCATAGGGCGCCTTTTTCATTTCAGCTGCGACTTGGCGTTCGTCAGGCGGCTTCCTGGTTCAGATTTTGAACAGCCTTGAGCACGTCATCGACGTGGCCAGCCACCTTGATGCCGCGCCATTCTTCGCGCAGCACCCCATCGGGGCCGATCAGGAAGGTGCTGCGTTCAATGCCCTTGACCTTCTTGCCGTACATGATCTTGTTTTTGACCACGCCAAACATGTGGCACAGCTTTTCTTCGGTGTCGGCAATGAGTTCGTAAGGCAATTCAAGGTTTTGCTTGAATTTGTCGTGCGAGGCCAGGTTGTCGCGCGAAACGCCGAACACCACGGCACCAGCCGCGACGAATTCGTCGTGCTTGTCACGGAACTGCATCGCTTCGGTGGTGCAGCCGGGGGTGTGATCCTTGGGATAGAAGTACAACACCACGGTGCGACCAGCAAAAGCTTGAGGGGTGAATTTCACGCCGCCAGTGGCGATTGCTTCGAATTCGGGCAAAGATTTGTTGAGGGCGGGTGTCATGTTCTAGTGATCAGCCTGCAGGAATAGCCTGCAATTATAAAGTGCTTAGAGGGTGCCCTGTCTGGCAGGCGTTACATGATGTGATTCATGGGATGCTTCAAGGTTCCAACAGCAGGGCTGCCATCACGCGTCGCCCCTCTGCAACCAGGATGTTGTAGGTGCGGCAGGCGGCTGCTGTATCCATCGTTTCGATGCCAATGCGTGCAGCCATCAACGGCCGCAGCAGGCTAGGCGCAGGAAAGCGCAGGGTGGTGCCACTGCCGAAGATCACGACTTCAGGCTGCGCCTGTGCAATCTGCAAAAAATGCGCCTCTGTCAGATCGGCGAGCGACTGAACTGGCCAATCAATCATGTCACCCGACGGGGGCACCAAAATGGAGCGCGTATAGGTCTGGCCATTGACCGAGACGGATTGGCGCGTGTAGGCGTGGATGACATTGACGCCTTCAGCGCGGTCGGCATGCAGTTTCATGTGGTGAATGGATGGCTGTGGTTAAATTGTAGCTTTCCCCAAATTTCCCTGTTTGCGTGGTCCGAATGCCTTTGTTCGCGCCGCCAGGGGCCCAGGAGATTGTTTTGAAGCCCATCGCCAAGTCCAGCAAACTCGCCAACGTCTGTTACGACATTCGTGGTCCCGTGCTGGAAAAGGCGCGCCAGATGGAAGAAGAGGGGCACAAGATCATCAAGCTGAACATCGGCAACCTGGCCGTGTTTGGATTGGAGCCCCCCGACGAAATCGTGCAAGACATGATTCGCAATTTGCCGGGCGCAGCGGGCTACACCGACTCCAAAGGCTTGTTTGCGCCACGCAAGGCCGTGGTGCACTACTGTCAGGAAAAGAACATCCAGGGTGTGACGGTGGACGATGTCTACCTGGGCAACGGCGCTTCCGAGTTGATCGTGATGGCGCTGAACGCCATGCTCAACGAAGGCGATGAGGTGCTGCTGCCTGCCCCCGATTATCCGCTCTACACCGCTGCTGTGTCCTTGTCAGGCGGTCGCCCAGTTCACTATATCTGCGACGAAAAGGCGGACTGGAACCCCGATATCGCCGATATCCGAGCCAAGATCACGCCGCAAACCAAAGCCATCGTGGTCATCAACCCGAACAACCCGACCGGCGCGCTTTACCCGGAAAGCCTACTCAAGGAGATCATCCAGGTGGCGCGCGAGCATCAGCTCATCGTGTTGGCGGATGAGATCTACGACAAGACCTTGTACGACGGCAACACGCACACCTCAATGGCCTCGCTGGCCGATGACGTGCTGTTTCTGACCTTCAACGGCTTGAGCAAGAACTACCGCTCGTGCGGATACCGCGCGGGCTGGATGGTGGTGTCGGGTGAAAAACGCCACGCCAAGGATTACATCGAGGGCCTGAACATGTTGGCCTCGATGCGCCTGTGCGCGAATACGCCAGGCCAGTTGGCCATCCAGACCGCTTTGGGCGGCTATCAGAGCATCAAAGACTTGGTGGCACCGAGTGGCCGTCTGTGCAAACAACGCGATCTGGCGTACGAGTTGCTCAACGCCATCCCCGGGGTGAGCGTCGTCAAGCCCAAGGGCGCCTTGTATATGTTCCCGCGCTTGGATCCCAAGATCTACCCGATTGCAGATGACCAGCAGTTTGCCTATGAACTGCTGGCAGAAGAAAAAGTACTGATCGTGCAGGGTACCGGCTTCAACTGGCCGCATCCTGATCATTTCCGACTGGTCTTCCTTCCCAATAGCGACGATCTGACCGAGGCCATTGGCCGCATCGCGCGCTTCCTGGAAGCCTATCGTAAGCGTCATGGCACTGCCTGAGCGGCGTCTTGAAACTGCCTTTGTTTTGAACTGATCCCATTACACGTACAAACGTCATGAGCCAAGATAACCAGAAACCTGTTCGCGTCGGCCTGTTGGGCATTGGCACTGTGGGTGGCGGCACCTTCACTGTTCTCAAGCGCAACCAGGAAGAAATTCGCCGTCGTGCAGGCCGTGGCATTTCCATCGACATGGTGGCCGACCTGAATGTGGATCGCGCCAAGGAGCTGGTGGGCGATGCGGCCGAAGTGGTGAGCGACGCACGCCAAGTCATTGCCAACCCCAACATCGACGTGGTGGTGGAGTTGATTGGCGGCTACGGCATTGCCAAGACCCTGGTGCTGGAAGCCATTGCCGCTGGCAAGCACGTGGTGACCGCCAACAAGGCCCTGCTGGCTGTGCATGGCACCGAAATCTTCGCCGCTGCTCGCGAAAAGGGCGTGATGGTGGCGTTTGAAGCCGCTGTGGCGGGTGGCATTCCCATCATCAAGTCGCTGCGTGAAGGCCTGACCGCCAACCAGATTCAATGGGTGGCCGGCATCATCAACGGCACCACCAACTTCATCTTGTCCGAAATGCGTGACAAGGGCCTGGACTTTGACGTGGTGCTGAAAGAAGCCCAACGTCTGGGCTACGCTGAAGCCGATCCGACGTTTGACATCGAAGGTGTGGACGCGGCCCATAAGGCCACCTTGCTGAGCGCCATTGCCTACGGCATTCCCGTTCAGTTCGACAAGGCTTATGTGGAAGGCATCACCAAGCTGTCGGCCGTGGACATCAAATACGCCGAACAACTGGGCTACCGCATCAAGTTGTTGGGCATTGCCCGCCGCCAGGAGGTCAATGGCAAGGTTTTGGGCATCGAGTTGCGCACGCACCCCACCTTGGTTCCTCAACGCCGTCTGATCGCCAACGTCGAAGGCGCGATGAACGCCGTGATGGTGCAGGGCGATGCCGTGGGCACCACCATGTACTACGGCAAGGGTGCAGGCTCTGAACCCACCGCTTCGGCTGTGGTGGCTGACCTGGTCGACATCGCTCGGTTGACCGATGCGCCAGCGGCTTCCTACGTGCCGCCTCTGGCTTTCCAGCACGATTCGATGTCCACTCTGCCGATCTTGCCGATCGAAGAAGTGGTGACCTCGTTCTACGTGCGTCTGCGCGTGGCCGACCAAACCGGCGTGCTGGCCAAAATCACCGGCATCCTGGCTGAACAAGGCATCAGCATCGACGCCGTGATCCAGCGTGAAGCTGACGAGGTGAGCGGTGAAGGCGGCAACCAGACCGATCTGATCCTGCTGACCCACGACACCAAGGAAGGCAGCATGAACAAGGCGATTGCCGCGATGCAAGCGCTGCCCACCGTGCTGGCCCCGATCGTGCGCCTGCGCAAAGAGGAGCTGGCATGAAATACATCAGCACCCGCGGCGATCAAACCCAGCGCAGCTTCTCGGAAATCTTGCTCGAAGGCCTGGCCCCCGATGGCGGCCTGTACCTGCCAGTGTCCTACCCCAAGGTGGACGACGCCACACTGACCCAATGGCGCGGCCTGAGCTATGCCGAACTGGCGTTCGAAATCCTGTCGCTGTACATCGACGACATCCCTGCGGCTGACCTGAAGGCCATTACCGCCAAGACCTACAACAAGCAGGTTTATGGTTTTGATGAGATCACGCCTCTGAAGCCGCTGGAGCCGGGTCTGGCGCTGGAGGCCTTGTCCAACGGCCCGACCTTGGCCTTCAAGGACATGGCCATGCAGTTGCTGGGCAATCTGTTCGAATACGAACTGGGGCGCCGTGGTGAGCAGTTGAACATCCTGGGTGCCACCTCGGGTGACACCGGCAGTGCGGCCGAATACGCCATGCGTGGCAAGAAGGGCGTGCGTGTGTTCATGCTGTCGCCGCACGGCCGCATGAGCCCCTTCCAGCAGGCGCAGATGTTCAGCCTGCTAGACCCCAACATTCACAACCTGGCCGTGGAAGGTGTGTTTGACGATTGCCAGGATATCGTCAAGGCCGTCTCTAATGACCTGGAGTTCAAGCGCAAGTACAAGATCGGTACCGTGAACTCGATCAACTGGGCGCGTTTGCTGGCTCAGGTCGTGTACTACTTTGCTGGCTATTTCTACGCCACCAAGTCGAATGCCGAGAAGGTGTCGTTCACCGTGCCATCGGGTAACTTTGGCAACGTGTGTGCCGGCCACGTGGCGCGCATGATGGGTTTGCCCATCGACCAATTGGTGGTGGCCACCAACGAAAACAACGTGCTCGACGAGTTCTTCCGCACTGGCACCTACCGTGTGCGCGGCAGCGCTGAAACGTATGAGACCTCGTCTCCTTCGATGGACATTTCCAAAGCCTCGAACTTCGAGCGCTTTGTGTTTGACCTGCTGGGCCGCGATGGTGCCCGTGTGAAGGCCTTGTTCAAGGACGCGGTCGAGCAAACCGGCGAATTCCATGTGTCTGCCGAAGAGTTTGCCAAGGTCGCGCAATACGGTTTCGTGTCGGGCTGCAGCTCTCACGCGGATCGCTTGAAGACGATCAAGGACACCTTCGATCATTTTGGCATCATGATCGACACCCACACGGCCGATGGCCTGAAGGTGGCGCGCGAACACGTCAAGCCTGGCGTCACGATGCTGGTGCTGGAAACGGCCTTGCCTGCCAAGTTTGCCGACACCATCGTCGAAGCCACTGGCCGTCAGCCTGAGCGTCCCCACTGGATTGCCGGCCTGGATGGTCTGGAGTCGCTGCCCAAGCGCTTCACGGTCATGCCCAAGCTCACGCAAGCTGTGAAGGACTACGTCGTTCAACATTGCGCTGACTGAGTCAGCATCGAGTTTTCTGCATGGCACCCAAGCCCCTGATGCCTCTGGACGAGGCATGGGCCCGGTTGCGCGACATGGTTGCGCAACACGTGGCGTCAAACCCACTGTCTTTGGAACAGATCGACAGCTTTGACGCCCTGGGCCGGGTGCTGGCGCAAGATCTCGTCTCCAGCGTGGCGGTGCCTCCGCTGGACAACAGCGCCATGGACGGTTACGCCGTGCGGGTGGCTGACTTGTCGGGCCCCGGTGCTGTGTTGCCCATGTCCCAACGCATTGCGGCAGGGCAGGTGGGGGCTTTGCTCGCACCTGGTACCTGCGCTCGCATCTTCACCGGTGCGCCAGTGCCTGCGGGCGCCGATGCCGTGGTCATGCAAGAGCACACCGAAGCGGCCGATGAGGGCCAGGTTCGTTTTACCGAGCCGGTCCGCCTGGGCCAGAACATTCGCCGTGCGGGTGAAGACATTCAATCCGCCCAGACGGTTTTGTCTGCCGGCGTGCGCCTGACGCCAGCCGCGCTGGGCGTGGCTGCCTCGGTGGGCGCAGCGCAAGTGCCGGTGTACCGCCGCGCCCGCGTGGCCGTGCTGACCACGGGCAATGAACTCGTCATGCCCGGCCAGCCTTTGCCCGCTGGCGCCATCTACAACAGCAACCGACACACCTTGCGTGGCCTGGTGCAGGCCTGTGGCGCCCAAGCCGCTGACCTGGGGGTGATTCCAGACAATCTGGAGCAGACTCGCGCGGCCTTGCGCCAAGCCGCTGAAGGCCATGACCTGATCATCACCAGCGGTGGCGTGTCGGTGGGCGAAGAAGACCACTTGCGCAATGCCGTGCTGGCCGAAGGTGGGCTGGAGTTCTGGGCCCTGGCCATCAAGCCCGGCAAGCCCTTCGTGTGCGGCTGGATTCGTCGCCAGGATGGCTCGAAGGCGCTGTACATGGGGCTGCCCGGCAACCCGGTAGCCAGTTACGTGACCTTCCTGATGCTGGTGCGCCCGGTGATGGATGTGTTGGGTGGTTTGAGTTGGGTCTTGCCCCGACCCATCAGCTTGAAGGCCAAGTTCGAATGGTCCCGCCCAGACAAGCGCCGCGAGTTCGTGCGCGTGCGCCTGGATAGCGACATGGGCGTGATGCTGCATCCGCATCAAGGCTCGGGCGTACTCAGTTCGGCAGCCTGGTCTGACGGTTTGGTCGATCTGGCGCCCCAGCAGGTAGTTCAACCGGGCGATACCGTGGCGTATTGGCCTGTGGCAGAGTTGATGCAGCCGGCGGCCCATGCGCGCCAGGAGACTGCATGAAGATTTCTGTTCGATATTTCGCCTCGGTGCGCGAGCGCCTGGGGGCGGGGCAAGACCTGTCCTGGCCGGATGGCGCAGAGGGCGTACCCGCTACGGTCGGTGATTTGCGTCAGTGGCTCATCGGTCAATCGGAGGATCACGCCGATGCCCTTGCCATGACCAAAGGACTGCGTTCGGCCTGTAACCAGACCATGTGTGCGCCCGGTGAGCCACTGACCGATGGCGCCGAAGTGGCGTTTTTCCCTCCGGTCACCGGCGGGTGACCCCCAGGAGGCCGCGATGTCTTCTCACACCAGTCCATCGTTGCCCTGCGTGAGCGTCGGTCTCGAGGATTTTGATCTCACCGCTGAAGTGGCCCGCCTGCGAGCGGGCGACACGCGAGTCGGCGCGGTCGTTTCGTTTGTCGGCACGGTCAGGGATTGGACGGGAACGACCTCCGCGTCCGCCGTGATGGAATTGGAGCATTACCCGGGCATGACCGAATTGAGCATCGCTCGGATGATCGACGAGGCCAAATCCCGTTTTGATGTTCTGGGCGTGCGGGTCATCCACCGGGTCGGGGCGCTGGCGATTGCAGACCAGATTGTGCTGGTGGCTGTGAGCTCGGCGCACCGTGGTCAAGCCTTTCAGTGTTGTGAGTTCCTCATGGACTGGCTCAAGACCGACGCCCCGTTCTGGAAGAAGGAATTGGTTGACGGACAGGGGCAGTGGGTTGATGCCCGGGAGGCGGACGAGCACGCCATGGCGCGCTGGCGTCAGGGTTGACAGGGTGGAATTACCCGATTTTTTTGGCTTCCTCTGTGGGCCAGTCGGTGGCATGCTGTACACATCTTTGCATTGACTTAGGTCGTTTCCCGCATGATTCAGCTTGACATGTACTCCAGCTTTGCCATTGGCGGGACGGCGTCGTTGCTGGGGCTCATCGGGATGTCAGTCACGCGTGTGGAACACACCCGCATGCAACATGCCCTGACCTTGTTTCGCTGGGCATTCCTATTCATGGCGACCACGTGGCTGGCCATCCTGGCCCCGGCCGACCGCGCTCGACTGGTTTTTCAGGCCGTGCTGGGGTGCGTGGCCATGGGCATGGTGTTGCTGGGGTGGGGCACCCGCCAAATGCACGGCAAGCGCACGCCACCCTGGTTGGGATGGGGCCTGACCAGTGTGATTGGGATGGGACTATGGTTGTCGGCCTGGGGAACATCAGAATCGATTTACGCCACGGTCTTGTTCGGCGTTTTGTCCCTGGTGTCCGTGGCCATCCTAGTGGATCAGGCATGGACGATGTATCGCGGGGCCAAGGTCAGCTACGGCGAATGGGCATTTCTGGCCTTGATTGCGATCAGTGCAGTTGATGGGCTGATCGGCTTGATCTACTCGGCGATTGAGCCTGGCCCGCCGCCCGAGCACTGGATCCGCGTACCAGCCTGGTGGGAGCTGGTGAGCGTCATCCTTCATGCCTTGTTCCCGCTGGCAGCCGCCGGATCGGTATTGGCCATCGTGAACGAGCGACTGGCTTTGCAATTGCGCACCCGAGCCTTGTCCGATGAATTGACCGGGGCCCTGTCGCGGCGCGGGTTGCGAGAGTTGGGTGAGCGCTTGATCCACCATGCGCGGTCACGCAGCCAGCAGGTGGCCGTGTTGATGCTGGACGTGGATCACTTCAAGAAAATCAATGCCACCTACGGTCATTTGGTGGGCGATGATGTGCTGCGTCACGTCGTTTATGTGATGCAAGAGCGACTTCGAGACGATGCGCTGTTGGCCCGCTATGGTGGCGAAGAGTTTGCTGTGCTGTTGCCGATACGGCATCCCCAGGAAGCTGCGGTAGTGGCCGAGCGCCTGAAAAACGCCGTGGAACACAAGCCAGCGCAGACGCTGGCTGGCCTCATTGAGGTGACCATCAGCGTGGGCGGGGCGTTCCTTCCCTCTGACGTGTCTCTGGAGCAGGCGCTCGCCACGGCCGATGCCCGTTTGTACGATGCAAAAAATCAAGGCCGCAATTGCATCGTGATCGATGGGGTTCCTCAGCCGGCACCCGCACCGAGCTCGGCGCCTGAAATCGCCCACACTTGATCTGAAGCAAGTGTCCAAACGGGCCCGGGGCTTGAAATGCCGACGGGTTCCCCCATCTCCGTAAGCAATCGGCCCCGTCAGCAGTGTCAACCCTGGGGCAACAGGAGTGCTCATGCGTTTGGACAAACTCACCACCAAGTTTCAGGAGGCACTGACCGAGGCGCAAAGCCTGGCAGTGACCCGCGACAACCCCTACATCGAACCCGCCCACATTTTGCTGGCCATGTTGCAGCAGGACGAGGGCCCCAAGGCGTTGCTGGAGCGCGCCGGGGTGAAAGTGGCTCCGCTGGCGGCAGCGCTGACCAAGCAGATCGACAAGTTGCCACAGGTTCAAGGTGCCGAGCAGGTGCAGGCCGGGCGCGACACTGTCAGCTTGCTTCAGGGGGCGGAGAAAGAAGCCCATAAGCAGGGTGACTCTTACATTGCCAGCGAGATGTTCTTGCTGGCGTTGGCCGACCATAAGGGGGAGACCGGTGAGTTGGCGCGTGACTTCGGGTTGACGCGCAAGGCGCTTGAGTCCGCAGTCAAGGCCGTAAAGGGCGATCAAAAGGTGGACAACCCGGAAGCTGAAGGGCAACGCGAAGCGTTGAAGAAGTACACCTTGGATCTGACCGAGCGTGCCAAGCAAGGCAAGCTTGATCCTGTGATCGGGCGGGACGAAGAAATTCGTCGGGCCATCCAGGTGCTGCAGCGCCGCAGCAAGAACAACCCCGTGCTGATTGGCGAGCCGGGCGTGGGTAAGACCGCCATTGTTGAAGGATTGGCGCAGCGCATCGTGGCCGGTGAAGTACCCGATTCGCTCAAGAACAAGCGCGTGTTGGTGCTCGACATGGCGTTGTTGCTGGCTGGAGCGAAATACCGTGGAGACTTCGAGGAGCGCTTGAAGAACGTGCTCAAGGAAGTGGCCAAGGATGAAGGCCAGACCATCATGTTCATCGACGAAATTCACACCATGGTGGGGGCAGGCAAAGCCGATGGGGCGATGGATGCCGGCAATATGCTCAAGCCCGCGCTGGCTCGCGGCGAATTGCACTGTATCGGCGCGACCACGCTCGACGAATACCGCAAGTACATTGAAAAAGACGCGGCCCTGGAACGTCGTTTCCAGAAGATCCTGGTCGACGAACCCACCGTTGAAGCCACCATTGCCATCCTGCGCGGCTTGCAAGAGAAGTACGAGGTGCACCATGGGGTCGAGATCACCGACCCGGCCATCGTGGCTGCCGCCGAGCTGTCGAATCGTTACATCACCGATCGCTTCTTGCCGGACAAGGCCATCGACCTGATCGACGAGGCGGCTGCGCGCATCAAAATCGAAATCGACTCCAAGCCTGAGGCCTTGGACCGACTGGATCGCCGTCTGATTCAGTTGAAGATCGAGCGCGAGGCTGTCAAGAAGGAAAAGGACGAAGCCTCCATCAAGCGTCTGGGTTTGATCGAAGAAGAGATCACCAAGCTGCAGCGCGAGTACGCCGACCTGGAGGAAATCTGGAAGGCCGAGAAGGCTCAGGCGCAGGGCTCTGCCCACGTGAAGGAAGAGATCGATCGCATCAAGTTCCAGATCGAAGAGTTCAAGCGCAGGGGTGATTTCAACAAGGTGGCCGAACTGCAGTACGGCAAGCTGCCCGAGTTGGAAAAGCGTCTGCATGAGGCTCAGGCCAAGGAAACGGCCAAGGGCAAGGATGCACGCAAGCCTCAGCTGCTGCGTACGCAAGTGGGGGCTGAAGAGATTGCCGAGGTGGTGGCACGGGCCACGGGTATCCCAGTGTCCAAGTTGATGCAGGGCGAACGCGACAAACTGCTGGCCATGGAAGACAAGCTCCACGAGCGGGTCGTCGGGCAGGATGAAGCCATCGTGGCCGTGTCCGATGCCATTCGTCGCTCTCGTGCCGGGCTGTCTGATCCCAATCGGCCTTATGGATCATTCCTGTTCCTGGGCCCTACTGGTGTGGGTAAGACCGAGCTGTGCAAGGCGCTGGCGGGCTTCCTGTTCGACAGTGAAGATCACCTGATTCGCATCGACATGAGCGAGTTCATGGAAAAGCACTCGGTGAGCCGCCTGATCGGTGCGCCACCCGGATACGTGGGTTACGAAGAGGGTGGCACGTTGACCGAAGCCGTGCGCCGCAAGCCTTACAGCGTGGTGCTGCTGGATGAGGTCGAGAAGGCCCACCCAGATGTGTTCAACGTGCTGTTGCAGGTGCTTGACGATGGCCGCCTGACCGATGGCCAGGGTCGCACGGTGGACTTCAAGAACACCGTGATCGTGATGACGTCCAACCTTGGGTCTCATCACATCATGCAGCTGGCGGGTGAACCGGCAGAAACGATCAAGAACGCCGTGTGGGGTGAGGTCAAGCAGCATTTCCGCCCTGAGTTCCTCAACCGCATCGACGAAGTGGTGGTGTTCCACGCGCTGGATCAGCAGCACATCGAATCGATCGCCAAGATCCAGCTCAAGGCGCTCGAAGGCCGTCTGGCCCAGATGGAGATGAAGCTCGATGTGTCGCCAGAAGCCTTGGCCGAGTTGGCCAAGGTGGGCTTTGACCCGGTGTTCGGGGCTCGTCCGCTCAAGCGCGCGATCCAGCAGCGCATTGAGAATCCGGTGGCCAAACTGATCCTGCAGGGCAAGTTCGGGCCGAAGGATGTCATCCCGGTGAAGGTGGATGCGGCAGGCGAATTTGAGTTCGACCGCGTCGTGCATTAAACCTGATCCGCTCCTCCCCGTTTTTTGGGGGATGTAGTCCGGGTGTCGTGACGGTGTCACGGCACCTTTTCATGCTGTGGTCTCCTCGAATCAGTGCGGCCTCACGCAGTGTGACGCCCATATCACAAGGACTACATCATGCGTAAACATGCTTTTGGGATGGCCATTGCACTGGCCGTCGTGGCGCCCTTTGGGCATGCCGCTTCGAATGCTTCGGCCTCGTTGGGTGACTTCCGATTCCAATTACAGGATCTGGATGCGAAGGATGGGGTGACGGCCTCCTACAACTGGCTTTCAGGTGCCCAAAGTGGCGTGACGTCGCTGGACGCCAGTGCCGCTGACCAAGATGGCGATGGCAGTGCCAGCAAGAGCAAGAATACCTCCTTCTTTTCGTACTCGCTGAACGGCAGCAGCGATCACGCCAATGCCCAAGCGTCAATCGGGGCCTGGTCGCAAGCGGCTTCTGGCTCGGCCATTGGGGGCAATTCCAACTTTGCCGCTAAATCGGTCACGGGGCAGGGGGGCAGTGGGGTGTTGGGTAACCTCCAGTTGTCTGCACGTTCACGCCTGACCATCACGGCCAGTGCCTCAGTTCTGGCTTCTGCAGTAGATCCAGGCGGCTTGGCTTCTGACTGGTCCAAGGCCCTGGCTTCTCTGGGCTTGTCTTACGCTTACGGCTCCGGGAGCGGTGCGGTCAGCCAATCGTTTACCGACTCGTTGGCCGCCTCGACCAGCGCGGGCGGCTATTATGACTACCTGTTGAATCCAACCACCCATCGGATGGAAATGACCTGGGTCGCGGGCGCCACCAGCACCGACTCACGCAGCCGTGACCTGACGGTGGTGTTTGAAAACACGAGTTCCATGACTCAGTACGCCACCCTGACTTTGCTGACGCAGGTCAGCGGAGTGGGGGCTTCCGTGGTGATGGCGCCTGTCCCCGAGCCCGCATCAGCCTTGATCGCGCTGGCAGGGATTGCCGCGATGGGGGTGGCTGTCCGGAAACGCCAGAACAGCGAAGCCTGATCTGGTAAGCGTTAAATGCAAATAAAGGGGCCATGAGGCCCCTTTTTGTTCATGACATCGTCAGGCCATGCTGACAACATCCAGGCTTGTGTCGGGATGCATGGGCCTTCGAAATCGTTCGATTGACCCGCATGCCTCCCCGCTGCCGGAGAGCGTCATGTCTCGTTCAAACTGGATGTGCAGTATCGGTCGATCTGTTGTTGCAGGTCTGGTGTCATGGGCGTTCGTTGGCGGCGCACAGGCTGCTCTTCAGGGGCGAGATCTGGATGGCTCTGCCGCAAATGGCTACGAGGCTTACTATGACACCGTCTTGAATATCACCTGGCTGGCGGATGCCAATTATGCGAAAACTTCCGGGTTCGATGCTACCGGGGCCATGACGTGGGACAAGGCATCGACCTGGGCAGCCGGCCTGGATTACTTCGGCACGACAGGTTGGCGTTTGCCTACGGTCAAACCAGTGAACGGTGTCAACTTCGTTGAATGGCCATCGACAAACAATGGCTCAACCGACATCGGATACAACATCACCAGCCCACAAAGTGAATTGGCCTACATGTATTACGTCAACCTCGGGTTGAGCGGCGCATTCAAGGTGGACGGCAGTTTCAACCCGGCTGCTGGCGTGAACTCCTCGGGACTGCAGCCCATTCCCGACTTGGCCGGGTCCTTCATCCATAACTTCAAAAGCAATATGTATTGGACGAACGTCGTCAACACCGACGTTCTGAAGTCTTGGGGATTTTGGACGTCATCCTTTGTCGCTGGCGCGCAAGGCAAGGACTACCGTTACAACGACCATTTCGCTTGGGCCGTGCACGACGGCGACCCATTCAAGGTCGCTTCTGTTGGAGGCGGTTCCATCCCTGCAGTGGATGAGCCCGCCACAGCCTGGATGCTCTTGGCTGGCTTGGGCATCGCCATGCATGCCACACGCAAGCGCCGCGGGCTCAGCCGCGGTTGACGTGACGATCCGGAATCAGCAAGGTCTGGCCGATCGCCAGCACCCTGAACCGATCTGACACCACCCGGGCCCGGGTCAGAGCGTGAGCCAGAGCCCGGGGCGGTTCATCCAGCGCCTCGTCGGTCAGCTGGAACGTTCCCCAATGCACGGCCATGGCCAGTTTGCAGCCCAGGTCCTGGAAAATCTGAACCGATTCCTCCGGGTTGACGTGCTGGTCTTTCATGAACCAGCGTGGCTCATAGGCCCCGATCGGCAGCAAAGCCAGATCAAATCCGCCGCCAAGCTCCGGGCGCTGTGCTGGCGCGAAGTGCTGACGGATGTCGATGAAGTCGTGGCTGTATGCCGTGTCTCCGGCGAAGAACAGGTGGCAATTTCGGGTGATCACCGCAAACCCACCCCACAAACTTTGCAGCGCGTCGGTGGCGGTCCTGGCTGACCAGTGCTGGGCCGGGGTGAGGGTGATCTCAATCCGTTCCGATCGCTCGGTCGCAGGCAGCGTGTGTTGATCCCACCAATCCAATTCCACCACATGGTGGATGCCTCGCTTGGCGAACCAGGCCTTGTGTCCCAAGGGGCAGACGATGAGCGGAGCCCCCCCGGCCTGCTGGGTCAGCCTCGCCAGCGATGGCTCGTCCATGTGGTCATAGTGATTGTGCGACAGCAGCACCACGTCGATTCGCGGCAACTGATCCAGTTGCAGCCCAGGTGGCGTCTGCCGCTTGGGGCCCGCCCACTGGACCGGAAAGCAGCGCTCGGAAAACACCGGATCGGTGAGGATGTTCAGCCCGGCAATCTGGATCAGCACGGTGATGTGTCCAATCCAGGTGGCCGCAGGCTGCATGCTCAGTCCTGCTTTCGCATTGGCCTGGATGAAGCTCAAGTCTGCTTCAATCACGGGGATGGGGTCAGTCAAAGGGCGAGGATGCCCTGCACGCCAGGCCTGCCAGCGCCACCGCAGAATCTCATGCCACCGCTTGCCTTGGAATGACATGTAATTGTTTTGAAAACCGTCAGGCCTGTGATGCTTCTTGGCTGGGTTGTAGTAACGATTCTTCATTGGGCGGCCAGCGTATCAGGCCACGGTCACCGGGATCTTGCCGATCTTGGCTTGCCAGGTCTTGGGGCCTTCGATGTGGGCGCTGGTGCCACCCGAGTCCACGGCCACGGTCACGGGCATGTCGACCACGTCGAATTCGTAGATGGCTTCCATGCCCAGGTCTTCAAAGCCGACGACCTTGGCGGCCTTGATGGCTTTGGACACCAAGTAGGCCGAGCCGCCCACGGCCATCAGGTAGGCGCTCTTGGCGTCCTTGATGACGGCAATGGCTTCGGGGCCACGCTCGGCCTTACCCACCATCGCGATCAGACCGGTCTTTTCCAGCATCATGCGGGTGAACTTGTCCATGCGGGTGGCGGTGGTGGGGCCGGCCGGGCCGACCACCTCATCGCGTACGGGATCCACAGGGCCGACGTAGTAGATGACGCGGTTGGTGAAGTCCACGGGCAGCTTCTCACCCTTGGCCAACATGTCCTGGATGCGCTTGTGGGCGGCATCACGGCCAGTCAGCATCTTGCCGTTGAGTAGCAAGGTCTGGCCGGGCTTCCAGCTGGCGACCTCATCCTTGGTCAGCGTGTTCAGATCGACCCGCTTGGACTTGTTGTAATCCGGTGCCCAGTGCACGTCGGGCCACAGGTCCAGGCTGGGGGGATCCAGGTACACGGGGCCGGAGCCGTCCATCACGAAGTGCGCATGACGGGTGGCCGCGCAGTTCGGGATCATGGCGATCGGCTTGGAAGCAGCGTGCGTGGGGTAGGTCTTGATCTTGACGTCCAGCACGGTGGTCAGGCCGCCCAGGCCTTGGGCGCCAATGCCCAGGGCGTTGACCTTTTCGTACAGCTCAATGCGCAGCTCTTCCAGCTTGTTTTGCGGGCCGCGAGCCAGCAGTTCGTACATGTCGATGTCGTCCATCAGGGCTTCCTTGGCGAGCAAGGCGGCCTTTTCGGCCGTGCCACCCACGCCAATGCCCAGCATGCCGGGTGGGCACCAGCCGGCGCCCATGGTCGGCACGGTCTTCAGCACCCAGTCGACGATGTTGTCAGACGGGTTGAGCATGTAGACCTTGGACTTGTTTTCCGAGCCGCCGCCCTTGGCCGCCACCGTCACATCCACCTTGTCGCCGGGCACCAGCTCCATGAACACCACGGCTGGCGTGTTGTCCTTGGTGTTCTTGCGCTCGAAGATGGGGTCAGACAGCACCGAGGCGCGCAGCTTGTTGTCCGGGTTCAGGTAGCCCTTGCGCACACCATCGTCCACCGCTTCCTGGATGCTGCGGGCGCCAAAGCCCTCCCACTTCACTTCCATGCCGATCTTCAGGAACACGTTGACGATGCCGGTGTCCTGGCAGATAGGGCGGTGGCCTTCAGCGCACATGCGGCTGTTGGTCAAGATCTGGGCGATCGCATCCTTGGCAGCGGGGCTCTCTTCCCGCTCATAGGCACGCGCCAGATGCGCGATGTAGTCAGTGGGGTGATAGAAGGAAATGTATTGCAGCGCGGCTGCGACGCTTTCAACGAGATCGTCGTAACGAATGGTCGTCATGGCTGGGCCTTTGTGGGGCAGTGATTGGAATAGACCGACATTGTGCCAAACCCGTTAATGACTCTTCTCATCAGGGGTGTGGGCCGGATGAAGAATGCGGTCGGTGGCCGCGATGGCCATGGCCGACAGCAGGAAAGCTATGTGGATCGATGTTTGCGCAATCAGCGCCTTTTCCGAGTAATTCTCTGCGTTGATGAAGGTCTTGAGCAGGTGAATCGATGAGATCCCGATGATCGCGGTGCCCAGCTTCACCTTCAGCACCGAAGCATTGACATGATCAAGCCACTCTGGTTGGTCTGGATGCTCGTGCAGGTTCATGCGCGAGACAAAGGTCTCGTAGCCCCCCACGATCACCATGATCAGCAGGTTTGAGATCATGACCACGTCGATCAGCCCCAGCACGACCAGCATGATGGTGGTTTCGGTCAGGTGGGTGGGCGCAGAGTCCGCGTGTTGCCCGGACGCCTCAAAGACGGCTTTCAGTGCGTCCGGATTGCCCAGAGCCGCTTCGACCAGGTGGACCAGTTCGACCCAGAAATGGTAGGTGTACACAGCCTGCGCAACGATCAAGCCGATATAGAGCGGCAACTGCAACCAACGGCTGGCAAAAATCAGGTTGGGGATGGCGCCAAGTTTGACCGAGTTTGTAGGTTTATTCATGCGTGATGTTCGGGATAGTCCGAGGTAATAAATGCCCGAGATAGGAGCATGGTTCTATCTTGGTGCGCTTTTTACGTATGGTGCCACCAAGTCACAAGCAGGTGCCAAAAGCACCGGTATCAGGAGCTCAAGCCATGTCTGGCCAGAATGTAAACACCCCCCCATCCCTTTACCCCGTCCCCGAAGCGTTTGCGGCCCAAGCCTACATCGGAAGCCGTCAAGCCTATGACCAACTCTGCGCAGAAGCCCAGAAAGACCACGAAAGCTACTGGGCGCGCCTGGCGCGCGAGTTCTTGTCCTGGAAGCAGCCCTTTACCAAGGTGCTCGATTCCAGCAACGCTCCCTTCTACAAGTGGTTTGACGATGGCTTGATCAATGCCTCCTACAACTGCCTGGACCGCAATGTCGAGGCAGGTCTGGGCGACAAGGTCGCCATCATTTTTGAAGCCGATGACGGCAAGGTCACCCGCTACACCTACAAGGAGTTGCTTGAAAAGGTGAGCCGCCTGGCCAATGCCCTCAAGGCGCAAGGCGTCAAAAAGGGCGATCGTGTCGTGCTGTATCTGCCGATGTCGGTCGAGGGCGTGGTGGCGATGCAGGCCTGCGCCCGTATCGGCGCCACCCACTCCGTGGTGTTTGGTGGCTTCTCGGCGCAAAGCCTGCGTGACCGCATCGAAGACGCTGGCGCTGTTCTGGTCATCACCGCGGATGAGCAGTTGCGGGGCGGCAAAGCCCTGCCGCTGAAGGCGATTGTGGACGAGGCCTTGGCGATGGGCGGGTGCGAATCCATTCGACAAGTGATCGTGTTTCAGCGCACCGGCGGCAACATCCAGATGCAAGCCGGACGTGATGTGTGGCTGCACGATGTGCTGGCCCAGCAAAGTGCCGAGTGCCCGCCTGAGTTCGTGAGCGCAGAGCATCCTCTATTTTTGCTGTACACCTCAGGCTCCACTGGCAAGCCCAAGGGCGTTCAGCACAGCACAGGCGGGTATCTGCTGCACGCAGCGCTGACCACCAAATGGACCTTCGACCTCAAACCCGACGATGTGTTCTGGTGCACGGCCGACATCGGCTGGGTGACCGGGCACACCTATGTGGCTTATGGGCCGCTGGCCTTGGGTGGCACCCAGATCGTATTTGAAGGGGTGCCTACTTATCCAGACGCGTCTCGCTTCTGGCGCATGATCGAATCTCATCAGGTCACGATCTTCTATACCGCGCCAACGGCGATCCGCGCCCTGATCAAGGCAGCCGAAACCAACGAGGCCGTTCACCCCAGAAAGTTCAACCTCACCAGTTTGCGTCTGCTCGGTACGGTCGGCGAGCCGATCAACCCTGCGGCATGGGAGTGGTATCACCGAGAAATCGGCGGCGGCCGTTGTCCCATCGTGGACACCTTCTGGCAAACCGAGACAGGTGGCCACATGATCACGCCTCTGCCAGGCGCGCACGCGCTGAAGCCCGGGTCTTGCACCTTGCCTTTCCCCGGCATCGATGCGGCGGTGGTTGACGAAGCGGGTAAAGAGGTACCCTGGGGGCAGGGCGGTGTGCTGGTGGTGCGCAAGCCATGGCCATCCATGATCCGCACCATCTGGGGCGATCCCGAGCGGTTCAAGAAGAGTTACTACCCGGCTGATTTTGGCGGACAGTATTACCTGGCTGGCGATGGCGCCATCCGGGATGCCGAAACCGGCTACTTCACCATCACAGGGCGCATCGATGACGTCTTGAACGTTTCTGGTCATCGCATGGGAACGATGGAGATCGAATCTGCGCTCGTCTCTCACCCGCTCGTAGCCGAGGCGGCGGTGGTGGGGCGTCCAGACGATCTCACGGGCGAAGCCATCTGTGCATTCGTGGTTTTGAAGCGGCCGCGCCCAACCGGCGACGAAGCCAAGCAACTGGCCAACGAATTGCGCAACCACGTGGCGCAGGAAATTGGCCCAATTGCCAAGCCCAAGGACATTCGATTTGGCGACAATTTGCCCAAAACCCGTTCTGGCAAGATCATGCGGCGCCTGCTGCGAGTGATCGCCAAGGGAGAGGACGTCACCCAAGACACCAGCACGCTTGAAAATCCAGCCATTCTGGATCAGTTGGCTCAGAGCAACTGATATTCAGTCAATCTGCTTTGACCGATAAAAGCCCGGCCTTTGATGAGCCGGGCTTTTTTTTGGGGTGAAAACCCTGAACCATTTTTGTGCATTTTGCCCACGGTACTAAGCATTCACCCTCATTACAAAACTTTACTGGCCCCCTTAAATTGGGGGGTGAGGGTCACAAGCCCCACTGATTTGTCATCACGAGGAGCGCATCATGGCGAGTAACAGCATCACGAATGCACCCATGACGGCTGAGGAAAAAAAAGTTATTTTTGCCTCCAGCCTGGGAACAGTTTTTGAGTGGTACGACTTTTACCTGTACGGGTCCCTAGCAGCCATCATTGCCAAGCAATTCTTCGCGGGCCTAGACCCCACATCCGCTTTCATTTTCGCCTTGCTGGCTTTTGCAGCTGGTTTTATCGTCCGTCCATTTGGCGCCTTGGTATTTGGGCGTCTGGGGGATATGATTGGCCGCAAATACACATTCTTGGTCACCATATTGATCATGGGTATGTCCACGTTTATCGTGGGTGTCCTGCCAAATTATGAACATATTGGTGTCGCCGCCCCAGTTATTCTGATTGCGTTGCGTTTGCTGCAAGGTCTCGCGCTCGGCGGTGAATATGGTGGGGCTGCCACCTATGTAGCAGAGCACGCGCCGCACGGGCGCCGGGGGGCCTACACCGCCTGGATTCAAACCACCGCCACGATGGGGTTGTTCTTGTCCCTCTTAGTGATTCTGGGTACCCGCACCAGCTTGGGTGAAGCAGCGTTTGCCGATTGGGGCTGGCGTATCCCGTTCGTTGTGTCGATTCTGCTGCTGGGTGTCAGTGTCTGGATCCGCATGAGCATGAACGAAAGCCCTGCCTTCAAGAAGATGAAGGAAGAGGGCAAGACCTCCAAAGCTCCGCTGTCTGAATCCTTCGGTCAGTGGTCCAACCTGAAGATCGTGATCCTGGCCTTGCTGGGCTTGGTCGCAGGTCAAGGCGTGGTCTGGTACACCGGTCAGTTCTATGCCCTGTTCTTCTTGACCCAGACGCTGAAGGTCGATGGGGCAACGGCCAACATCCTGGTGGCCATTTCCTTGCTGATCGCCACCCCGTTCTTCGTGGTGTTCGGGTCTCTGTCGGACAAAATCGGCCGCAAGCCCATCATCCTGGGGGGCTGTTTGATCGCCGCGCTGACCTACTTCCCGCTTTTCAAGGGGCTGACAGAAGCGGCTAACCCAGATTTGGCCCGTGCTCAGGCTTCGTCTCCAGTCTCCTTGGTGGCCGATCAGTCGGAATGTTCGTTCCAGTTCAACCCGACCGGCACCAAGAAGTTCACCAGTTCGTGTGACATCGCCAAACAGGTTCTGGCAGGCGCTTCAGTCAACTATGAAAACGTGTCGGGCACCGGGGTGGCACAAGTGAAGATTGGTGACAAGGTCATCTCTTCCTTCAGCGCAGCCACCATGGCGCCAGAGGATGCCAAGAAGGCCGACGCGGTTTTCAAGAAGGAAGTGACTTCGGCACTGAAGGACGCTGGCTACCCTGCCAAGGCTGATCCAGCCAAGCTCAACAAGCCCGTGGTCATCGGTATCCTGACGCTGTTGGTCCTCTATGTGACCATGGTGTACGGACCGATTGCTGCCATGCTGGTTGAGTTGTTCCCGACGCGGATTCGCTATACCTCGATGAGCTTGCCGTATCACATCGGTAACGGATGGTTTGGTGGATTGCTGCCCACCACCGCGTTTGCCATCGTGGCCCAAACCGGCAACATCTACAACGGCCTGTGGTATCCCATCGTGGTGGCGGTGATGACCTTCGTGATTGGTTTGCTGTTTGTCGGTGAAACCAAAGACGTCGACATTTACGCCAACGACTGATCGCGTCAGCCACGCGAAAAATCAAAAGCCCCGCAGTGCGGGGCTTTTTTAGTTTTGGTGTGAAAGCGGATTACTTCAGCGACAAAACCCAGGACACCAACTGCTTGGCTTCAGCTTCGCTCACCTGGGTGTTGGCAGGCATGGGCACTTCGCCCCACACGCCCTTGCCGCCTTTCAGGACTTTTTCCACCAACTTGGCTTCAACACCTTTTTGACCGCGATATTTTTTTGCCACATCTTTATATGCAGGGCCGACAATCTTGTTGTCGATGCCGTGGCATCCCAGGCAGGCCTTTTTCTGAGCCAGCTCTTGAGGGTTTTCGGCCAGGGCGGGGGTCAAGGTGATCGCGCTCAAGGCTACGGTGGCCAACAGCGAGGGCAAGAATTTCATGAATGATCCTTCCACAAGTGTCTACAGTTAAGACGAAGATCATTCTAGCGATCGATTGCTGTACAGAAAACACGAGGAATCACAATATGTGGCTGGTAGCGGTAGGGGTTTTGATGTTGGTCATGAATTTCGCAGGCATTGGGCCAATCGGCGCCTGGACCTGGGGTGACCATTGGTTCGTGTTTTTGGCGCCATTTGCCGCCGCAATTGCATGGTGGGGCTTCGTTGATTCAACGGGCTGGACGCAAAAGAAGGCCATGGAGAAGGTGGATCAGAAACGCGAAGCTCGGCGCCAGCAACATCTGGCCAACCTTGGGCTGGACGAAAAGTCGCGTGCCAAACGCAAGGATGCGCAGACCAAATCCTGAGGTACTGGCAGGGGTCAAGAGGGACGGGATAAAATTCGCGCCTGTTCCCGAATCCAGTCCGGAGTTTTTTCATGCCCCAGTATCGTTCCCGTACCTCCACCGCCGGTCGCAACATGGCGGGCGCTCGTGCGCTGTGGCGCGCCACAGGCATGAAGGACGGTGATTTCGAGAAGCCCATCATCGCCGTTGCCAACAGCTTCACCCAGTTCGTACCCGGACACGTTCATTTGAAAGACCTCGGGCAGTTGGTTGCGCGCGAGATCGAAGCGGCGGGTGGGGTCGCCAAAGAGTTCAACACCATTGCGGTCGATGACGGCATCGCGATGGGGCACGGCGGCATGTTGTATTCCTTGCCGTCACGCGATTTGATCGCCGACAGCGTCGAGTACATGGTCAATGCCCACACCGCTGACGCATTGGTGTGCATTTCCAACTGCGACAAGATCACCCCGGGCATGCTGATGGCTGCGTTGCGCCTGAACATTCCGGTGATTTTTGTATCGGGCGGCCCCATGGAAGCTGGCAAGGCTAAGATCGAAGGCAAAGTCATTGCGCTGGATCTCGTGGACGCCATGGTGAAAGCAGCAGACAAATCCTGCTCGGACGAAGAGGTTGCCACCATTGAGCGATCGGCTTGCCCGACATGCGGTTCCTGCTCCGGCATGTTCACCGCGAACTCGATGAACTGCCTGACTGAAGCGCTGGGTTTGTCTCTGCCCGGTAACGGCACGATTGTGGCCACCCATGCTGACCGCGAAAAGCTGTTCCGCCAAGCCGGCCGGCGTATCGTTGAGCTGGCCAAGCGTCATTACGAGCAAGACGACTACTCGGTTTTGCCGCGCAACATTGCCAACTTCAAGGCATTTGAAAATGCGGTGGCGCTCGATGTGGCCATGGGCGGCTCAACCAACACCGTCTTGCACCTGCTGGCGGCGGCTCGCGAAGCCGGTGTCGACTTCACCATGCAAGACATCGATCGCATGTCGCGCAAGGTGCCGTGCCTGAGCAAAGTGGCGCCAGCAGTGCCTGACGTTCACATCGAAGATGTTCATCGCGCAGGCGGCATCATGGCCATCCTGGGCGAACTGGCTCGGGGCGGCCTGTTGCACACCGATGTTTGCACGGTGCACGCCCCGTCCATGGCGGATGCCATTGCGAAGTGGGATGTGAAAGTCGCGCAAGACGAGTCGGTGCATCAGTTCTACAAGGCTGCCCCCGGCGGCATCCCGACTCAGGTCGCGTTTTCGCAAGACAGCCGCTGGAAGGCGCTGGACCTGGACCGGGAAAAGGGCGTGATTCGCTCGAAGGAACATGCTTTCACCGCGGATGGCGGCCTGGCCGTTCTTTACGGCAACATCGCCGAGAAGGGGTGCATCGTCAAGACCGCCGGAGTCGATGAATCGATCTGGACCTTCAAGGGCAAGGCCCGCGTGTTTGAAAGCCAGGAAGATGCGGTCGACGGCATCCTCGGCGAGGTGGTGCAGGCGGGCGACGTCGTGGTCATTCGCTACGAAGGCCCGAAGGGCGGTCCCGGGATGCAAGAGATGCTGTACCCCACGTCGTACTTGAAGAGCCGTGGTTTGGGCAAGCAGTGTGCATTGCTGACTGATGGTCGTTTCTCAGGCGGGACATCTGGGCTGTCCATCGGGCACGCCTCTCCCGAAGCGGCTTGTGGTGGCGCCATTGCCTTGGTGGAGGATGGCGATGCCATTGAAATCGACATTCCGAATCGCCGCATCCATCTCGCGATCAGCGACGAAGAATTGGCCAAGCGTCGTTCTGCAATGGAAGCCAAGGGTGCCAAGGCTTGGAAGCCAGCCAATCGTCAACGCCAGGTGTCTGCGGCGCTGCAGGCCTATGCCTTGTTGACCACCTCAGCAGACACCGGCGCCGTTCGCGATCTGACGCAAATTCAGCGTTGACGATTCAAAGCAACTTGAAGCAGGTCAGGGCAACACAAGTTGGCAGCAGTGCGGCCAGGAACAGGCCCCCTGCGTGGATGGATGCATCTTCGAATTGGCTTTTGAGGATGGCTGCGCCAGCTGGGTTGGGGGCATTGGCAATGATGGTCAGACCACCGCCAGTCACGGCCCCTGCGACCAGAGCGTATTTGAATCCCTCACTCAAGCCTGGGACCAACGATCCCAAGTAGGTCAATGCAGCGTTGTCCGTGATGGCGGTCAAGGCTGTGGCACCAAAGAAGACGGCTGTCTCGTCCATCTTCATCAGAAGCGGCTCGAGCCACCACTGTTGCTGTCCGCCCAGTACCACCAGCCCAGCCAGGAAGAACGCCACCAGCAATCCTTCTCGAAGAATCAAGGGCGATTGATATCGCTCGTAAGCTGCCGTGAATCCCAGGAAGAACATGAACAAGCCCATGAAGACGGCTGGATGGTGAGCAAACACGACGATGCCAGCGAGAAATACAAGGTGAATCAGCGTCACCAGGAGAGGAGGCGCAGCCTCAGCCGGTCGCGTCAAATTAGGAAGGGCTCTCAGTTCACGGTGGAAGACTGCAACCAAACCGATGGCATTGATGAGAATTGCCAGAGCCGCCTTGTCACCGAAATTGAAGAACATGTATTGCAGGTTCCAGCCCCAAGCCGAGGCCACCATCAACACAGGTGGGGCTGCATAGGGGGTCAGGGTTCCGCCAATCGAGATGTTGACGAACAGCACGCCGAGTGTGGCGTACTTCAGGCGGGTCGAGTCAGCGTGCTGATACAGGCCCTCCCGCAAAAGCAACGCAGCCAGCGTCATCGCGGCAGGCTCGGTGATGAACGAGCCCATGAGCGGCACCACGGTGAGCACCACAAAGGCAAACGCCCATCCCGAAGGCAGGGGAAGCAGCCGAGTCAAGGTGCGCGTGATCCAGCCGGCTGCCTGCAGAATCGGTTTGCTTGCCGCGGCTACCATGATGGCAAACACAAACAGCGATTCGGTGAAATTGCGGGTGTCCAGATAGTGAATGGCTGAGGGTTTACCCTCCACGGCGAACATCGCCAAGACCAGCACGAACGCCCAAAAACCAAACACCACTTCGACCTCGCCAAGCAAATGCCAGAGGCCAGCATGTCGCGGGCGCGTGTGGGCCAAATGCTCGAAAAATTTGGTCGAAAACGTATGGATCAATGCCGTTGCGAATACCACGGCGCCGATCAATTCAATGGTCGTTGGATTCATGCCGGAATCCTAACAGGAGCGTCAATTTGGGTTATCGTTCGCGCCATGCTGATCCACCCTCATTTCAATCCGATCGCCGTGACCTTGGGGCCCTTGAAGGTTCATTGGTACGGGCTCATGTACCTCGTCGGTTTTGTTGCGTTTTATTTCTTAGCCAATCGGCGAGCGCAACGTGCGCCATTTGTCGGCGCAGGATGGGATCGACAGAAGGTCGAGGACCTCCTGTTTGTGGGTGTCCTTGGCGTTGTCTTGGGTGGTCGGCTCGGGTACGTCTTGTTCTACAAGCCCGACTACTATATTGATCACCTGACCGAGATCTTCGCTGTCTGGCAGGGTGGCATGTCCTTCCATGGTGGCTTTCTGGGTGTCATCGCCGCCATGTACCTCTATGGCCGCCGTCAGGGCATGCACTTCTTTGAGGTCGCCGATCTGGTGGCGCCTTGCGTGCCAGTCGGATTGGCTGCGGGCCGCATCGGTAACTTCATCAACGGTGAGCTATGGGGGCGCGCAGCAGATCCCTCATTGCCATGGGCCATGATCTTTCCCGAGTCGGGGTCCAATCTTCCACGGCATCCCTCGCAGTTGTACGAGTTTGGGCTGGAAGGTGTCTTGCTGTTTACGGTGCTGTGGATTTATGGCCGCAAGCCACGGCCTTTGGGGGCGGTTTCGGGCCTTTTCATGCTGGGATACGGTCTGATGCGGTTCACGGCCGAGTATTTCCGTGAGCCAGACAGCTTCCTTGGCTTGCTTGCACTGAACATGAGCATGGGCCAGTGGCTGTGTGTGCCCATGATCGTTTTAGGTGCGTTGCTCTTTATCCTGGCAAAAAAAGACGCCTTCCAACCCAAAGGTCGGAAGGCGTGAAGAGGTCTGTGGAGCTTTCGCTGACCCACTGACCCCCGCTGAGGAAGACCGCCCGGCTCTGGCGATTCGGACGGTCCATCTCACTCAAGCAAGGGGTGTGCCAGCGATCAGTGCTGTCGGCCGCAATCTTCCAGGAAGCCGATGAGTTCTTCGCGCAACTCGTAATAGCGGGCGTGTTCGACGAGTGCCTCGCGGCTGCGTGGACGCTCAAGTGGCACGTCCATGATCTTGCCGATCTTGGCGCGTGGGCCATTGCTCATCATGACGACGCGGTCGGCCAGCAAAATGGCCTCGTCTACATCGTGGGTCACCATGACGGCCGTGACCTGGTTGCGTGCCCAGACCTCCATCAGCACCTCTTGCAGATCCCACCGGGTGAGTGAATCCAGCATCCCGAAGGGTTCGTCGAGCAGCAGCAGCTTGGGTTGCAAGGCAAAGGCTCGCGCGATGCCTACGCGCTGTTTCATGCCGTTGGACATCTCGGATGCGAGCTTGTGCATGCCTGAGCCCAGGCCGACCCGGTTGAGGTAATAGGCGGCCGTATCGCGGCGTTCAGCCTTGGATGCGTGTGGGAAAACACGCTCCACCCCCAGCATCACGTTTTCATAGGCGGTTAACCAGGGCACCAAGCTGGGTGACTGGAATACCAATCCACGGTCGGGCCCTGCGCCCCGGATTTCCTTCCCATCGAGGATGATCACACCCTCAGTGATGTCGGTCAGGCCGGCAATCATGGACAGCACGGTGGACTTGCCGCAACCTGAGTGGCCGATCAGGGAGATGAATTCGCCCTTGCGCATCTTCATGTCAAAGCCATCCACCACGGTCTGGGGCCCCTTGGGCGTGGGGTAGACCTTGATGACCTTGGAGAAGTCCACATAGCTGTCATCGCTGATTTTGCGCGCGTCTGCGATGGCCAGATCGTCTGCCTGCTTGGGGATCAGGTAGGTGTCGACCAGTTCTTGTTCGATGGTTTCGGCCAGGGCGGCGTGCCGCATGCCAAGCAGTGAGGCCATGGTTGGCCGCCGCCCCTTGCCAGTCTCCTCGGGGGTCAAACTCGGTAGAACAATCTGCTGGCTGGTGTTGCCTGCGTCACGCTGGTGCGCCATGCCAATCAGATGCTGAGTGATTTCGCCGCGCAGATGCTGAAAGGTGGCGTCGTGGTTCATCGCTCGGCGATCACGGGGACGGGGGATGTCCACCTTGAAGGACGGACCCAGCGCGGCACGAGGGCCCACCTGCAAGGGGATGATGCGATCAGCCACCATCAGGGCTTCGTCCACGTCATTGGTGATGAGCAAAACGGTTTTCTTGTCATCGCTCCAGATGCGAACGATCTCCTCCTGAAGCGTGGCGCGGGTCAGCGCATCCAGAGCAGACAAGGGCTCATCAAGCAGCAACACATCAGGGTTGGTGGCCAGGGCACGGGCAACGGACACACGTTGGCGCATGCCGCCCGATAGCTGCGCGGGCTTCTTGTCAATGGCTGCCGACAGGCCGACCATGGCCACGTACTTCTTGACTCGTTCCGCGCGCTGGGCAGAGGATTCGCTAGAAAACACGCGGTCGACAGCCAGAGCCACGTTCTCGCGCACCGTCAGCCAGGGCATCAACGAGTAGCTCTGGAACACGATGCCACGATCGGGGCCGGGCCCCGTGATGGGTTTGCCGTTCTTGAGCACTTCGCCGCTGTCGGGTTGAGACAGGCCAGCCAAGAGGTTGATCAAGGTGGTTTTGCCGCTGCCTGAGAAGCCCACGATGGCCACGAACTCGCCCTGTTCGATGGTCAAGTTGATGTTGTGAAGGACTTCTGAGCGGCCGCTGCCTTGCCCGAAGCCCTTGCACACGCCACGCAACTCGAGGGCTGCGGTTTGGCTTGCACTCTGCGGTTGAATGGGGGCCTCTTTCCGGGGCTCAACGTGCACCATCGACATGGCTTCGGTGCTTGTGGATACCGGCACGTTGCCGTGCATCGGTAGAGCCATTTTCATGCTGGAGGTCGTCATGAGTTGCCTCGTTTCATCGACGCGTGATCAGGTTTTGGAACACAAGCATCAAGCGATCCAGGGCAAAGCCGATCAGACCGATCGTGAACACCGCCACCATGATGCGGCTCAGCGATTCCGAGCTGCCGTTCTGAAACTCATCCCAAACGAATTTACCCAGGCCAGGGTTCTGCGCCAGCATCTCAGCGGCGATCAACACCATCCAGCCCACGCCCAGCGACAAGCGCATCCCTGTGAAGATGTAGGGCAGAGCGGAGGGCAGGATGATCTTGCGGATTCGTGTGCCCAGAGGCAATTGCAGCACCTTGCCGACGTTGACGAGATCCTTGTCCACCGAATTCACGCCCACCGCAGTGTTGAGCAACGTGGTCCACAGTGAACACAGGGTCACGGTGATGGCCGAGATCAAGAACGATTTCTCGAACATGGGCTTGCCCGTGGTGACATACACGGCGCTGACAATCAGGGTCACGATGGGCAGCCAAGCCAGCGGTGAAACCGGTCGGAAGACCTGCACCAATGGGTTGATTGCCGACTGAAACAATGGCGAGGCGCCGGCCATGATTCCGAGCGGCACGGCCACGAGGGTAGCCAGTAAAAAGCCAACGAATACAGTCTTCAGGCTGGTCAGGATTTGATCCAGGTATGTGGCCTTGCCCGTCCATTCAAAATGACGGGGTTGGTAATTAGGGTCTTCCGCCAAACGCTCCTGGTTGCGCTTGTCCTGGCGTTCATAGAATGCGGCGCGCTTTTGGCGCTCGGCGATGTGGTCCTTCACCAGCAGCACGGCTTGGTTGAACACCTCGGTGGGGCCGGGAACCGCACCCAGTGAGGTCTGGATGCGGGAGGCCGAGAACGACCACAGCATGAGGAAGACCACGAAGGCGATGACCGGCACGCCAACCGAAGTCAGGAAGGCGCGAGCCAGTTCACGTGGATGGCCACCACCTACGAGTTTGAGGACTTGTTCCATATCAGTTTCCTTTTCCAGCCAGCCTTGTGAGCCGGCCGGATACGCCAACAACGCCGGGCCAGACTTGGCCCAGTCGGGTTACACCTTGTCTTTTGCCTTCAAGCCAATCTTGAGTTGCTCCAGATAGGCATTGGGTTTGCGCCCGTCGTAGGTCATGCCGTCGATGAACCCACCTTGCGCCCCCTTGAAGCCATCGGTCACGGGGAAATCGCTGGCCTTGGCTTTGCCTTCTGCAATCAGGGCCTTGGCAGCTTGCATATAGACGTTGGGACGGTAGACCTCCTTGGCCGTGTTCATATACCAGCTGTCGGGCTTCGATTCCGTGATCTGACCCCAGCGACGCATCTGGGTGAGGAACCAGATGGCATCGCTGTAAAACGGGTAAGTGGCGAAATTGCGGAAGAACACGTTGAAGTCCGGCATAGGGCGCTTGTCTCCCTTCTCGTATTCAAAGGTTCCCGTCATGCTGTTGCCAATCACGGCAGCATCGGCGCCAACGTAGTTGGGCTGAGACAGAATCTTGACCGCCTCAATGCGATTGGCCATCGATGCGTCCAGCCACATGCACGCCCGAATCAATGCTTTGACCACGGCGACGTGGGTGTTGGGGTTCTTGTCGGCCCATGCCTTGGAAACACCGAATACCTTCTCTGGCTTGTTCTTCCAGATTTCGAGGTTGGTGACGACAGGGACGCCGATTCCCTTGAACACAGCCTGTTGGTTCCAAGGCTCGCCAACGCAATAGCCGTTGATCGTGCCTGCTTCGAGTGTGGCGGGCATCTGTGGGGGCGGGGTGACCGACAACAGCACGTCAGCCTTGCTTGTGCCTGTGATGTCAGTCGATGTGTAGAAGCCTGGGTTCAGGCCGCCGGCTGCCAGCCAATAGCGCAACTCGTAGTTGTGTGTCGAAACAGGGAAGACCATGCCCATCTTGAAGGGCTTGCCCTGCGACTTCCACTTGTCCACGACCTTCTTCAGGGCGTCAGCCTTGATCGGGTGCACCACTTTTCCACCTTCCTTTGGAAGGTAAGGTTTCATCTCGTTCCATACGGCGTTTGACACAGTGATGCCATTCCCGTTGAGGTCCATGCAAAAGGCCGTGACGATATCGGCCTTGGTCCCGAAGCCAATGGTTGCGCCCAGTGGTTGGCCTGCCAGCATGTGGGCACCATCCAGTTGCCCGTCGATCACTCGATCCAGCAAAACCTTCCAGTTGGCTTGCGCTTCAAGGGTGACGTTGAGACCTTCGTCCTCGAAGAATTGCTTCTCATAAGCGATGACCAGCGGTGCGCAATCGGTCAGCTTGATGAAGCCAAACTTCAAGCTTTCCTTTTCCGGCGCGGTGCCCTTGGCCATGGACAAGCCGGGCAGACCCATGGCTGCGGTGCCGACCAGGGCGCCTGCTCCAGCAAGAAACTGGCGGCGTTGGTCGCGTCGAGATTGTGATGACATGAAGAATCTCCTTTTCGGTGCGAGCGTGTTGGAAGAGGGATGCGATGGTTTTGGTTTTGTCGCCTTGTTCACACGGCGACCGAAAGGTCATCTGCGTGAGTGGAGAACTTGTCTGCTTAGTCAGCGGGGGAGTGAGCCATTTCACGTCACGCCGTCAATGGGCGTGACTGTGCGCAAGGCTCGTGCGGTGAGGGGTGGCAGTTCATGGTTGGTAATGGGGCAGAGTGGTTTCGGAAAACAAAAAAGGTGCCTGCGTCAACTGAATGCACCGAGTCAGGCCTTCAGTTGACGGAGACACCTTTGTCTTGATCCCGAGGAGCGACGTCCTTGCCATTTCCCGGGGACGACACCGCCGTTGGCGTCGTCACAGAATCAAAAGCAAACGCTGTGCCAGACTTTTTGAGTCGCGATGGTGCATGGCCTCGCGGCGAGTTCGCGGCGAGTTTTTGCGGCGAGCAAACCTCGGGTGGGGCAAGAGTCGTCCCTGTGGCGTCCGTCTACACTTGCGGCATGTCCCGTCTTTCTCCATCGACTCCATCTGATCGCCTGATACTGGGGATCGAATCCTCTTGTGACGAAACAGGGGTCGCCCTGGTTTCTGTGCCACCCGAAGGCCCGGTGTCACTGTTGGCCCATGCCTTGCACAGTCAAATTGATATGCACCAAGCCTACGGTGGGGTGGTTCCAGAGTTGGCGTCTCGCGATCACATCCGCCGGGTCGTTCCCTTGGCAAGGCAAGTGATGCAGCAGTCAGGGCATCAGTTGGCTGAGGTGGACACGATCGCATTCACGCAGGGGCCAGGCTTGGCTGGCGCGTTGCTTGTCGGTGCTGGCGTGGCTTGCGCGCTGGGCGTGGCCTTGGATAAGCCCCTGTTGGGTGTGCATCACCTGGAGGGGCATCTGTTATCGCCATTCCTTTCTGCGGATCCTCCCCAATTTCCATTTGTGGCGTTGTTGGTGTCGGGGGGGCATACCCAGCTGATGCGGGTGAGTGGTGTCGGAAGTTATGAGTTGCTGGGGGAGACGGTGGACGATGCCGCGGGAGAGGCCTTTGACAAGTCAGCCAAGCTGATGGGGTTGCCCTATCCCGGGGGCCCACATTTGGCCAAATTGGCGATGAATGGACGTGCAGATGCTTTTGACCTGCCACGCCCCATGCTTCACAGCGGGAATCTGGACTTTTCTTTTGCTGGATTGAAGACGGCGGTCCGCACGCATTTGGTGCGTCTTGGTTGGTTGGATGCACTGCCGCCCGCCGAAGATGAGGCCGCTCAGCTCGTCTTGGCAGATCTCGCCGCTTCGACGCAAGCGGCGATTGTGGATGTGTTGGTCAAAAAGACCCTCGCGGCACTAAAGCAAACAGGGCTCAAGCGAGTGGTTGTCGCGGGCGGGGTTGGGGCGAATGCAAGTCTGCGTTATCAGCTCAATGGGGCATGTAAGCGCAAAGGGATCCGTGTGCACTACCCAGAACTTCACCTTTGCACGGACAACGGCGCCATGATTGCCTTGGCGGCCGGTATGCGTCTGCAGTCCGGGTTGGATCACGCGAGTCGGGCCCCCATTTTTCCGGTCAAGCCCCGTTGGGAGTTGGGGCGGGGGTGATTTTTGCAATGCGGGCGTGAATTTGCTATACTTATCAGCTTAGTCCTCTGAAAAGAGGTATCGCACGGCCCAGGTTGGTTTCACCCGGCGCCGCAAGTCAACGCGGAAACCGTGGCTTTGGATTGATCCAGAGTTCGCGCGACTGCATTTTTTTGGAAACACCATGTCCGTCGCAGACATCAACACCTCAGCCATCGTCAAGGACAACGCACGTAGCGCCAATGACACCGGCTCCCCCGAAGTGCAAGTCGCCTTGCTGACTGCTCGCATCAACGAACTGACCCCTCACTTCAAGGCCAACAAGAAGGACCACCATGGTCGTCGCGGCCTGCTGCGCATGGTCAGCCGTCGCCGTAAGCTGTTGGACTACCTCAAGTCCAAAGACGCAGCCCGTTACGTTGCTCTGATCCAGAAGCTGGGTCTGCGCAAGTAAGGACTGCATGACGACAAAAAGCCTGTCTGGTCTACCAGCACAGGCTTTTTGTTTTTTCACGCCGGACACTCTCGACTAGCGACCGCTGTGTCATTCCAACGAGGCTGCTGCCTCAACCTCGCTGGAATGGCATCGCGACAGAGTGAAGGCATCTACAAAAACTGGAGATCTCACACATGAGCATGTTCAATAAAGTTACCAAGACCTTCCAATGGGGCAAGCACACCGTCACCATGGAGACCGGTGAAATCGCCCGTCAAGCCAGCGGTGCTGTGCTGGTTGACATCGAAGGCACCACTGTTCTGGCCACCGTCGTCTGCGCCAAGAGCGCCAAACCCGGTCAAGACTTCTTCCCTCTGACGGTCGACTACATCGAAAAGACCTACGCGGCAGGCAAGATCCCTGGTAGCTTCTTCAAGCGTGAAGCCAAGCCGTCTGAGTTGGAAACCCTGACCTCGCGTCTGATCGACCGTCCCATCCGTCCTCTGTTCCCCGAAGGCTTCTTCAACGAAGTGCAACTGGTCATCCACGTTGTCTCGCTGAACCCTGAAGTGTCGGCAGACATCGCCGCCATGATCGCCTCCAGCGCCGCGCTGTCGATCTCCGGCATCCCGTTCAACGGTCCCATCGGCGCCGCTCGCGTGGGCTACATCAATGGCGAATACGTTCTGAACCCGAGCCAGGCAGATCTGACTCAGTCCAAGATGGACCTGGTGGTGGCTGGCACGGAAACCGCTGTGCTGATGGTCGAGTCTGAGGCTGATCAGTTGTCTGAAGATGTGATGCTGGGCGCCGTGGTCTTCGGTCACGACCAAGGCAACATCGCCATCCAGGCCATCCACGAATTCGTGCGCGACGCTGGCAAGCCTGAATGGGATTGGCAGCCTCCTGCCAAGGACGAAGACTTCATTGCCAAGGTCAACACCTTGGCTGAAGGCCCTCTGCGCGCCGCCTATCAGATCCGTTCCAAGCAGGCCCGCACGCAGGCTTGCCGTGAGGCCTATGCATCCGTCAAGGCTGCTCTGACCGCCGAAGGCGTGGCGTTTGACGAAGTCAAGGTTGAAGGCTTGCTGTTCGAAATCGAAGCCAAGATCGTGCGCAGCCAGATTCTGGCTGGTGAGCCTCGTATCGACGGCCGCGACACCCGCACCGTTCGTCCCATCGAAATCCGCACGGGTGTGTTGCCGCGCGTTCACGGCTCGGCTCTGTTCACCCGTGGCGAAACCCAGGCCCTGGTGATCGCCACCCTGGGCACCGAGCAAGACGCTCAGCGCATTGATGCGCTGGCTGGCGACTTCCGCGACACCTTCCTGTTCCACTACAACATGCCTCCGTTCGCCACCGGCGAAACGGGCCGCGTCGGTTCACCCAAGCGTCGCGAAATCGGCCACGGTCGTTTGGCCAAGCGTGCCTTGGTGCCGTTGCTGCCTGCCAAGGAAGACTTCGCCTACACCGTGCGTGTGGTGTCTGAAATCACCGAGTCCAACGGCTCTTCCTCCATGGCTTCCGTCTGCGGCGGTTGCTTGGCCATGATGGATGCTGGCGTGCCGATGAAGGCCCACGTGGCGGGTATCGCCATGGGTCTGATCAAGGAAGGCAACAAATTCGCTGTGTTGACCGACATCCTGGGTGACGAAGACCACCTGGGTGACATGGACTTCAAGGTGGCCGGTACCACCTCTGGCGTGACCGCCCTGCAGATGGACATCAAGATCCAGGGCATCACCAAAGAAATCATGCAGGTCGCCCTGGCGCAAGCCAAGGAGGCCCGTCTGCACATCCTGGGCAAGATGACCGAAGCCATGTCGGGTGCCAACACCGAGGTGTCGCAGTACGCGCCTCGCCTGTACACCATGAAGATCAATCCCGAGAAGATCCGTGACGTGATCGGTAAGGGTGGCGCCACCATTCGTGCGCTGACCGAAGAAACCGGCACCCAGATCAACATCGACGAAGACGGCACCATCACCATCGCTTCGACCGACGCCGACAAGGCCGATTTGGCCAAGAAGCGCATCGAAGAGATCACCGCCGAAGTTGAAATCGGCAAGGTCTATGAAGGCGCCGTGACCAAACTGTTCGATTTCGGTGCGCTGGTGAACCTGCTGCCCGGTAAGGATGGTCTGCTGCACATCAGCCAGATTGCCCATGAGCGTGTCGAGAAGGTGTCTGACTACCTGTCTGAAGGCCAGATCGTCAAGGTCAAGGTGCTGGAAACCGACGAAAAGGGTCGCGTCAAGCTGTCGATGAAGGCTTTGGTTGAGCGTCCTGAGGGCATGCCCGAGCGCGAAGAGCGTGGTGACCGCGGTGATCGCGGCCCACGTGGTGAGCGCCGTGACCGTGGTGATCGCGGTGAGCGCCGTGATCGTGCGCCACGTGCTGAGCAGGGTGCTGGCGACCAAGGGTCCCAAGAGGATCAGGAACAGCAACAGCAGCAGTGATGGCCATGAAAAAGCTTGTGGTTGGTAACTGGAAGATGCACGGTAGTCGTGCATCCAATGCCGAGCTGATCAAAGGCGTGTTGGCGGCTGACTTGCCCAAGTCGGCGCCTCATGCCGACGTGGCCGTCTGTGTGCCCTTTGTGTACTTGTCCGATGTGGCGGAGATGCTTCGTCACACGACGGTCGCTTGCGGTGCGCAGGATGTGTCCAGTCGGGCCCAGGGTGCTTACACCGGTGAGGTGTCTGCTTCCATGATCCGTGAGTTCGGTGCCCGTTATGTGATCGTCGGGCACTCCGAGCGCCGTAGCTACCACGCAGAAAGCAGTCAGCTTGTCGCGGACAAAGCCAAGGCAGCTCTTGCCGAAGGGCTGACGCCCATCGTGTGCGTGGGTGAAACCTTGGCCGAACGCGAAGCCAACCAGACCGAGTTCGTGGTGGCGGAGCAGCTCAAAGCGGTGATTGACACCCTGGGGGCGCAAATCGCTGAGGTGGTGGTTGCTTACGAGCCCGTCTGGGCCATCGGCACCGGTAAAACGGCGACGCCAGAACAAGCGCAGGCGGTGCACGCGTTTTTGCGCGTCCAGTTGGTGGCGGCGCATCCTGATGCGGCTCGCGTCCCCTTGCTTTATGGCGGCAGCGTCAAGCCTGACAATGCCCGCGAATTGTTTTCTCAGCCAGATATTGATGGCGGTCTCATCGGTGGGGCGTCATTGAAGGCGGCCGATTTTGTGGCGATTGCTCAGGCGGCAGTCTGACCGTATTGCCAGTTTTTCAGGAGTTCTAGACATGCAAGCATTGATGACCTTCGTCCTCTTGCTCCAGATTGTTGCTGCGCTGGCCATGATTGGTTTGGTGCTGGTGCAGCACGGCAAAGGGGCGGACATGGGTGCCTCCTTCGGGAGTGGTGCCTCCGGTAGTTTGTTCGGGGCTACGGGTAGTGCCAACTTCCTGTCGCGCTCGACGGCCGTAGCAGCCACCATCTTCTTTGGCGCCACGCTCACACTGGCTTATTTCGGTAACCACCGTGGGGGTGCATCGAGTGACGAGTCCAGTCTGCTGGAGCGTGCTCCGGTGGCGGCTTCGGCTGCTTCGGTTGCGGCGCCAGCCTCGGCTGCAGCTTCTGGCGCGGCACTGATTCCGGTCAAGTGACGACCCAATGTGGCGCGCAATGTTGTCATTGTGTCGCCATGTTTCGGAAGCGCTTTGATTTTCGGTTTAGAATATAAGTCTTCGGTGAGCAAGCCTCATGCAAGCCAAAGATACGGGGCCTTAAAACCCTATGCCGACGTGGTGAAATTGGTAGACACGCTATCTTGAGGGGGTAGTGGCGAAAGCTGTGCGAGTTCGAGTCTCGCCGTCGGCACCAATCAAAATTTCAACTGAGTCTTCGTGCGGTCATCACATGTGCAGCCCAGATCAAAGCATCCAAGCTGGCATGGTGATTCAATACACGAAGCGCTACGGTGGGCGCGCTGAAGGTAGGGTGTTCGGGTGGATCCTTCCACTTGGCCTGAGCCAAGCGCGCTTTTTTGTTGTCTGAATGTGATCCAATCACGCGACTTGTTCAATCTGAAGGCCCAAAGCAATGATGAACATTGAGCAATACCTCCCCGTCATTCTGTTCATTCTGGTTGGTGTGGGGGTCGGTGTGGCGCCTCAGGCACTCGGCTTTTTGCTGGGCCCCCGTCGCCCTGATCCTGAGAAGAACTCCCCCTACGAGTGCGGTTTCGAGGCGTTTGAAGACGCGCGCATGAAATTCGATGTGCGCTACTACCTCGTGGCCATTCTCTTCATTCTTTTCGACCTTGAAATCGCGTTCCTCTTTCCGTGGGCAGTTGCTCTGAAAGAAGTGGGGATGGCAGGTTTCTTGGCGATCATGTTGTTCCTGGGGATTCTGGTCGTGGGTTTTGCTTACGAGTGGAAAAAAGGCGCCCTTGATTGGGAATGAACGCAGCCAGGACTCTCAAGAGGTAATTTCAAATGGGTATCGAAGGCGTCTTCAAAGAGGGCTTCATCACCACGTCGGCTGATGCGCTGATCAACTGGTCCAAAACCGGTTCGCTTTGGCCGATGACATTCGGCCTGGCTTGCTGTGCGGTCGAGATGATGCATGCCGGTGCGGCTCGCTACGACATCGACCGCTTCGGCATGTTGTTCCGCCCCAGTCCTCGCCAGTCTGACTTGATGATCGTGGCGGGCACCTTGTGCAACAAGATGGCGCCAGCACTGCGCAAGGTCTACGACCAGATGGCTGAGCCTCGCTGGGTGCTGTCGATGGGCTCGTGTGCCAACGGCGGTGGCTACTACCACTACAGCTATTCCGTGGTGCGTGGCTGTGATCGCATCGTTCCGGTTGATGTGTATGTGCCTGGTTGTCCCCCGACGGCTGAGGCTTTGCTGTACGGCATCCTGCAATTGCAGGCCAAGATCCGTCGCGAACACACAATTGCCCGCTGATCAGGAGCCCATTGCATGAGTCAGAAACTTGCCAATCTGCAAGCTGCCCTGGAAAGCATCCTTGGCGACAAGATCAAACGACTGGACAACGCCCGAGGCGAATTGACCCTCACGGTTGGTGCCAGCGATTATTTGGGCGTTTGCCAAACCTTGCGTGATCACGCTGATCTGCGGTTCGAGCAATTGATGGACCTCTGTGGGATGGACTACTCCACCTACAAAGATGGCGCCGAGAGCATCTATTCCGAGGGCCCACGCTTCTGCGTCGTTTCCCATCTGTTGTCGGTCAGCAAGAACTGGCGTGTTCGTCTGAAGGTCTTCGCTCCTGAAGACGACTTTCCGATTGTCGCCTCCGTCAATGACATCTGGAACAGTGCCAATTGGTACGAGCGCGAAGCCTTCGACTTGTACGGCATTGTTTTCGATGGGCACACCGATCTGCGTCGCATCCTGACGGACTACGGCTTCATCGGGCACCCCTTCCGCAAAGACTTCCCCACCTCCGGGCACGTGGAAATGCGCTATGACCCCGAGCAAAAGCGCGTCATCTATCAACCCGTCACCATCGAGCCGCGCGAGATCACCCCGCGCATCATCCGTGAAGACAACTACGGTGGTCTCCACTGATCGAGGCTGAGCCATGGCAGAAATCAAGAACTACACCCTGAACTTCGGTCCACAGCACCCTGCCGCGCACGGCGTGCTGCGTCTGGTCCTCGAGCTGGACGGTGAAGTCATTCAACGCGCCGACCCTCACATCGGCTTGCTGCATCGTGCCACCGAAAAGCTGGCCGAGTCCAAGACCTATATCCAGTCCTTGCCCTACATGGATCGACTGGATTACGTCTCGATGATGTGCAACGAGCACGCCTACTGCCTGGCCATCGAAAAGATGCTGGGCATCGAGGTGCCGATTCGCGCCCAGTACATCCGAGTGATGTTCTCTGAGATCACCCGGGTCCTGAATCACCTTTTGTGGTTGGGTTGTCACGGGTTCGATTGCGGCGCGATGAACATCCTGATTTATTGCTTCCGTGAGCGTGAAGATCTCTTCGACATGTACGAAGCGGTTTCCGGCGCGCGCATGCACGCGGCGTACTTCCGTCCTGGTGGCGTTTATCGTGATCTGCCTGACACGATGCCTCAGTACAAGGTCAGCAAGATCAAGAACGCCAAGACCATCGCCAAGCTGAATGAAAACCGTCAGGGTTCGCTGCTGGATTTCATTGATGACTTCACTCAGCGTTTCCCCAAACTGGTCGATGAGTACGAAACCCTGCTGACCGACAACCGCATCTGGAAGCAGCGGACTGTGGGCATTGGCGTGGTCTCGCCTGAGCGTGCCTTGCAAATGGGCTTGACCGGCGCCATGCTGCGCGGTTCGGGCATCGTGTGGGATCTGCGTAAGCATCAACCGTACGACGTCTACGAAAAGCTCGATTTCGATATCCCTGTGGGCACCAACGGCGACTGCTACGACCGCTACGTCGTGCGCGTGGAAGAACTGCGCCAGTCGAACCGCATCATCAAGCAGTGCGTTGATTGGCTGCGCGCCAACCCCGGTCCGGTCATCACCGACAATCACAAGGTGGCTCCCCCTTCACGAGTGGAAATGAAGTCCTCCATGGAGGAATTGATCCACCACTTCAAGCTGTTCACCGAGGGGTTCCACGTGCCGGAATCGGAGGCTTACGCCGCTGTCGAGCACCCCAAAGGTGAGTTCGGTATCTACCTCGCATCGGATGGTGCCAACAAGCCATACCGCTTGAAGATTCGTGCACCCGGCTTCCCCCATCTGGCTGCTCTGGATGAAATGTCTCGTGGCCACATGCTGGCTGATGCCGTGGCCATCATCGGCACGATGGACATCGTTTTCGGTGAAATCGACCGCTAAGTGATCGACTATGTTGAGCGAACAAACCAAAGCGCGCTTTGACCGCGAACTGGCCAAATATCCCGCTGACCAGCGTCAGTCGGCGGTCATGGCCTGCCTGTCCATCATCCAGCAAGAGCGCGGCTGGGTCTCTCCCGAGAGCGAACAGGAAGTTGCTGACTACATCGGCATGCCCGCCATCGCGGTGCATGAAGTGGTCACCTTCTACAACATGTACAACCAGCAACCGGTCGGTCAGTTCAAGGTGAACGTTTGCACCAACCTGCCTTGCCAATTGCGTGATGGTCAGAAGGCGCTGCAATACCTGTGCGACAAGTTGGGGGTCGAACCAGGCGGCACCACGGCCGACGGTTTGTTCACCGTCCAACAGTGCGAGTGCCTGGGCGCCTGCGCCGATGCGCCTGTCGCCCTGGTCAACGACCGTCAGATGGTCAGCTTCATGAGCAACGACAAGCTGGATCAGCTGGTTGACGTGCTCAAGGCTCAGGCCAAGTGAGGTACAGACAAGATGCTTGACCTTTCCCAATTCCAGGCGACCGGCAAGGAAACCGTGTTCCACGGTCGTCACATCAATCCTCAAATCTACGCTGGCATCGACGGCAACAACTGGGGACTGAAAGATTACGAAGCCCGAGGTGGCTACGCTGCCTTGCGCAAGATCCTCGGCAAGGACGGTGGCCCTGGCATGACCCAGGATCAGGTCATCGCCGAAGTCAAAGCCTCGGCTTTGCGTGGTCGTGGCGGTGCAGGCTTCCCCACCGGTTTGAAGTGGAGCTTCATGCCCCGCGCCTTCCCCGGTCAGAAGTATCTGGTCTGCAACTCCGACGAGGGCGAACCCGGCACCTGCAAGGACCGCGAGATCCTGCGCTTCAACCCGCACACTGTGATCGAAGGCATGGCGATTGCGGCCTACGCCATGGGCATCACCGTGGGCTACAACTACATCCACGGCGAAATCTTCGAGGTCTACGATCGCTTTGAAGAAGCGCTCGAAGAAGCTCGCGCGGCGGGCTATCTGGGTAACAACATCATGGGAAGCGACTTCAGCTTCCAGTTGCATGCTCATCATGGTTTTGGCGCCTACATCTGCGGTGAAGAAACCGCGCTGCTGGAATCGATCGAAGGCAAGAAGGGGCAACCGCGTTTCAAGCCGCCGTTCCCCGCCAGCTTCGGCCTGTACGGCAAGCCCACCACGATCAACAACACCGAAACCTTTGCGGCCGTTCCCTGGATCATCCGCAACGGCGGCGAGGCCTTCCTGAATGTTGGCAAGCCCAACAACGGTGGCACCAAGCTGTTCTCGATTTCTGGTGACGTCGAGCGTCCTGGCAACTATGAAATCCCCATGGGCACCCCATTCAGCACGCTGCTGGAGTTGGCGGGGGGCGTGCGCGGTGGCCGCAAACTCAAGGCTGTGATCCCCGGTGGATCGTCGATGCCTGTGCTGCCTGCGCACATCATGATGGACTGCACGATGGACTATGACTCCATTGCCAAGGCTGGCTCCATGCTGGGGTCTGGCGCCGTCATCGTGATGGATGAAACGCGCTGCATGGTCAAGAGCCTGCTACGACTGTCTTACTTCTACATGCACGAATCCTGCGGCCAATGCACGCCTTGCCGAGAAGGCACTGGCTGGCTGTGGCGCATGATGGACCGCATCGAAAACGGCAAGGGTCGTCCTGAGGACATCGACCTGCTGAACTCTGTGGCAGACAACATCCAGGGCCGCACCATTTGCGCACTGGGTGATGCTGCCGCCATGCCGGTGCGCGCTTTCATCAAGCACTATCGCGATGAATTCGTGCACCACATCGAACACAAGACCTGCATGGTCCCTGCCTACATCTGAGCGGGGCAAAAATCATGGTTGAAATCGAACTCGACGGAAAAAAGGTCCAGGTCTCTGAAGGCTGCATGGTGATGCACGCCGCCGAGCAGGCCGGTACCTACATTCCCCACTTCTGCTATCACAAGAAGCTGTCCATTGCGGCGAATTGCCGCATGTGCTTGGTTGATATCGAGAAGGCACCTAAGCCCATGCCCGCGTGTGCCACTCCGGTGACCCAGGGCATGATCGTTCGCACCAAGAGCGAAAAAGCCATCAAGGCCCAACAGGGCGTGATGGAATTTCTGCTCATCAACCACCCGCTTGATTGCCCCATTTGCGATCAAGGCGGCGAGTGCCAGTTGCAAGATCTGGCCGTGGGCTACGGTGGCTCTTCGTCTCGCTACAACGAAGAAAAACGCGTGGTCTTCCACAAGGAGGTCGGCCCGCTGATCTCGATGGAAGAAATGAGCCGCTGCATTCAATGCACGCGCTGCGTCCGCTTCGGCCAGGAAATCGCTGGCGTGATGGAGTTGGGCATGGTCAACCGCGGCGAGCACTCCGAGATCGCGACCTTCGTGGGCCAATCGGTTGACTCTGAGTTGTCGGGCAACATGATCGATCTGTGTCCGGTGGGTGCGTTGACCAGCAAGCCTTTCCGTTACAGCGCTCGAACCTGGGAGCTGTCGCGTCGCAAAAGCGTCAGTCCTCACGATTCCACTGGGGCCAACTTGATCGTTCAAGTGAAGAACGGCAAGGTGCTGCGCGTTGTGCCTTTTGAAAACGAGGCTGTCAACGAATGTTGGCTGGCTGACCGTGATCGTTTCAGCTACGAAGCGCTCAACAGCGACCAACGACTGACCAAGCCCATGTTGAAGCAGGGCGGTCAGTGGCGTGAGGTCGATTGGACCACTGCGCTCGAGTACGTTGCGAATGGACTCAAGGGCGTGAAGAACGACCACGGTGCTGCAGCCATCGGTGCCTTGGGCACTGAGCACAGCACGGTTGAAGAGTTGTACCTGTTGGGCGAACTGGTGCGCGGCCTGGGTAGCGACAACGTCGATACCCGCGTGCGTCAGGCTGACTTCACGACAGGTCAAGGCGTCCGTTGGCTGGGCATGGCCATTGCTGACCTGTCCAACCTGGACCGCGCCTTGGTCGTGGGTTCGTTCCTGCGCAAGGATCATCCGCTGTTTGCGTCGCGTTTGCGTCATGCAGCCAAGCGTGGAGCCCAGATCTCGGCGATCGGTGCCGCCCAAGACGATTGGTTGTTGCCGCTGGCTCAACGTGTGACTGTCGCTCCTAGTGCTTGGGTGCAAGCGCTGGCGGATGTGGCAACCGCGATCGCAGCTCAAACTGGGGCGTCTGCTCCCGCCCAGGGAACTGCTACCGAAGCGGCGCGCGCCATTGCGGCTTCCTTGCTTTCGGGTGACCGTAAGGCCGTGTTCTTGGGTAACGCCGCTGCCCAGCATCCCCAGGCGTCCTCCTTGCAGGCACTGGCTCAGTGGATCGCAGCGCAAACTGGCGCCAAGCTGGGCTTCCTCACCGAGTCTGCCAACACGGTTGGCGCTCAACTGGTTGGCGTACAGCCCCAAAAGGGTGGTTTGAATGCTGGCCAGATGTTGGGTGGCGCTGGCCTGAAGGCTGTGCTGCTGTTGAACGTCGAGCCCGAGTTCGACGCCGCCAATCCAGCCGCAGCCCGTGCAGCATTGGCTGGCGCTGAAATGGTGGTGGCCATGTCCGCCTTCAAGACCGCAGCGATGGACTATGCCGATGTACTGTTGCCGATCGCACCCTTCAGCGAAACCTCGGGCACTTTCGTCAACGCCGAAGGCCGTGTGCAGAGTTTCCATGGCGTGGTCAAGCCTTTGGGCGAAACTCGCCCGGCCTGGAAGGTCCTGCGCGTTCTGGGTAACCTGCTGAGCATCGACAGTTTCGAGTTCGAGACTTCAGAAGAAGTACGCGCTCGCGCCTTGGGTGACGTGGCTGCATTGCACGCTCGTTTGTCGAACGAAACGCAAGCGACGATCGCCTCGGTGGCAGCTACTGGTGGTTTGGAACGTCTGGCCGATGTGCCGATTTACAGCGCGGATGCCCTGGTTCGCCGTGCTGAGTCGCTGCAACAAACGGCCGATGCCGCTGCTCCGGTGGCCAGCCTGCCGCAAGCCCTTTGGGCCGAATTGGGTCTGAGCGAAGGTGCTCAGGTCAAGGTCAGCCAGGACGGTGCTTCCGCTGTGTTGCCCGCCGTTCTCGATGCCTCGTTGCCTGCCAATGTTGTGCGTGTGCCTGCTGGTCACGCTGCCACCTCGACGTTGGGCGCCATGTTCGGTGCCATCCGCGTTGAGAAAGCCTGAGCGCAGGGAAGGGAATACACATGATTGATGCCCTGTATACAGCCGGCGCCAACACTCTGGGCGGCGCCTGGCCCGTGGTCTGGTCGCTGATCAAGATCGTCGCCTTGTTGCTGCCTTTGCTGGGGTGCGTGGCTTACCTGACCTTGTGGGAACGCAAGGCCATTGGTTGGTCGCAGATCCGTCCTGGCCCCAACCGTACCGGTCCAGGTGGTTTGCTGCAACCGATCGCTGACGCGGTCAAGCTGATCTTCAAAGAGATCATCATTCCGTCTGCCGCGAACAAGGGTCTGTTCTTCTTGGGCCCGATCATGACCATCATGCCGGCTTTGGCGGCGTGGGCGGTGGTGCCATTCGGCCCTGAAGTCGCGCTGGCCAATGTCAACGCGGGCTTGTTGTTTTTGATGGCCATCACGTCGCTTGAAGTGTATGGCGTGATCATCGCCGGTTGGTCTTCCAACTCGAAGTACGCCTTCCTCGGGGCCATTCGGGCCTCGGCTCAGATGGTGTCTTATGAAATCGCCATGGGCTTCTGCTTGGTGATTGTCTTGATGACCGCCGGGTCGCTCAACATGACCGACATCGTCCTGAGTCAGGCCAAGGGCACCTTTGCGCAAGCCGGCTGGAACTTCCTGTCCTGGAACTGGCTGCCCTTGTTGCCGATCACGGTTGTGTACTTCATCTCCGGCTTGGCTGAAACCAACCGCCACCCCTTTGACGTGGTCGAGGGCGAGTCGGAAATCGTGGCTGGTCACATGATCGAGTACTCCGGCATGGCGTTTGCCATGTTCTTCCTGGCTGAATACGCCAACATGATCCTGGTGTCCACATTGGCTGCCGTCATGTTCTTCGGCGGCTGGCTGCCTCCGGTAGAAGCCTTGAGCTTCATCCCCGGCTGGATTTGGCTGGGTTTGAAGGCCTTCATCATCGTCACCCTGTTCCTGTGGGTTCGCGCTTCTTTCCCCCGGTTCCGCTATGACCAGATCATGCGCCTGGGCTGGAAGATCTTCATCCCTGTCACCTTGGTCTGGCTGGTGCTGGTCGGTGGCTGGATGATGTCGCCCTGGAATATCTGGAAATAAGGGGCCACCACATGTCTACGTCCCTCAAGCAATTTGTTTCGAGCTTCTTCCTGATCGAGCTGTTCAAGGGCATGGCCCTGACCGGCCGGCACTTCCTGAAGCCGCACATCACGGTGCAGTTCCCCGAAGAGAAGACGCCTATGTCGCCTCGTTTCCGTGGTTTGCACGCGCAACGCCGCTACGAAAGTGGGGAAGAGCGCTGCATCGCCTGCAAACTGTGTGAAGCCGTTTGCCCGGCCATGGCTATCACGATTGAATCGGCTGTGCGTGAAGATGGCCAGCGTCGTACCACGCGTTATGACATCGATCTGACGAAGTGCATTTTCTGCGGCTTCTGCGAAGAAAGCTGTCCGGTTGATGCCATCGTCGAAACTCACATCTTCGAATACCACGGCGAAAAGCGTGGCGACCTCTACTTCACCAAGGACATGCTCCTGGCGGTGGGTGATCGCTACGAAAAGGAAATCGCTGCCAACAAGGAGGCGGATGCGAAGTACCGCTGATCTTCAGGGGTTCTCGCAAGTCAAACCATGGATACCTTAACCGCTCTGTTTTACGTTTTTGCTTTTGTGCTGGTGTATGCGGCTTTCCGCGTCATCACGGCCAAGAGCCCTGTGGCTGCAGCCTTGCACCTGGTGCTTGCCTTTGCCAACGCTTCCTGCATCTGGATGTTGTTGAAAGCCGAGTTCTTGGCGATTGCTCTGGTGCTGGTCTATGTCGGCGCCGTGATGGTGTTGTTCCTGTTCGTGGTGATGATGCTGGACATCAACATCGATTCGCTGCGGCAAGGCTTCTGGAAGCACTTTCCCGCAGCGGGTTTGATTGGTGCCTTCATCGCCGTGGAAATGTCCTTCGTTTTGTTGCGTGGTTTTGATCGCACCGACGCCAAGCCGATGGCTCCTGATGTAGCCAAGTTGGCTAACGCCAAGGCGCTGGGGGTCGATCTGTACACGAATTACCTGTTCCCTGTGCAGGTGGCTGCGGTGATTCTGTTGGTCGGCATCATCGCTGCGATTGCCTTGACGCTGCGTCGCCGCAAGGATTCGCATTATCAAGATCCCTCTGAACAGATTCGGGTCAAGAAGGCTGATCGCCTGCGTGTGGTGAAGGTGGCTCCCCAGGTTGAAGTGCCTGTGGCTGAAGCTTCGAACAATGGAGGCCAGGCATGAACACGATTTCGTTGGGCCACTACCTGTCTTTGGGTGGGATTCTTTTTGCGATGTCTGTGGTGGGGATTTTTCTCAACCGCAAGAATCTGATCGTGTTGTTGATGGCCATCGAGCTGATGCTGTTGGCTGTGAACCTGAACTTTGTCGCCTTCTCCCATTACCTGGGTGACATGGCAGGGCAGGTGTTTGTGTTCTTCATCTTGACGGTGGCGGCTGCCGAATCGGCAATTGGGCTGGCCATCCTCGTGGTGTTGTTCCGCAATCGCCAGTCGATCAACGTGGATGAACTCGACTCGCTCAAGGGTTGATCGGCGCTAGGAGAACCACAAGAATGTCTGAGCTTTCTCTCAACTCCCTGCTGGCGGTGCCGCTTGCACCCCTGGTCGGGTCCATCGCGGCGGGCCTGTTCGGCAAGACGATCGGCCGGCGAGGAGCCCACCTGATCACCATCCTCGGTGTCCTGATCTCGTTCATCATCTCGGCCATGACCTTGCACGCCGTGGCCACCGAGGGCGCGCGGTTCAATCAGACCGTGTACGAGTGGATGACACTGGGATCCCTCAAGATGGAAGTCGGCTTCCTGGTCGACGGCCTGACCGCCATGATGATGTGCGTGGTCACTTTCGTGTCGTTGATGGTGCACATCTACACCATCGGCTACATGGAAGAGGATCCAGGCTACCAGCGCTTCTTCAGCTACATCTCGCTTTTTACCTTCTCGATGCTGATGCTGGTGATGAGCAACAATCTGCTGCAGCTGTTCTTCGGCTGGGAAGCAGTGGGTCTGGTGTCTTACCTGCTGATCGGCTTCTGGTTCAAGAAGCCCACCGCCATCTTTGCCAACATGAAGGCTTTCTTGGTCAACCGCGTGGGTGACTTTGGCTTCATCCTGGGCATTGGCTTGATCCTGTCCTATACCGGTAGCTTGAGCTACAACGAGATCTTCTCGAAGGGTTCCGAGCTGGCCGCCATGACCTTGCCGAAGACCGATTGGTCGCTCATCACGGTCATCTGTATCTGCCTGTTCATTGGCGCCATGGGTAAGTCAGCACAGTTCCCGCTGCACGTCTGGCTGCCAGACTCGATGGAAGGCCCAACCCCCATTTCTGCGCTGATTCACGCGGCGACGATGGTGACCGCCGGCATCTTCATGGTGTCACGCATGTCTCCGCTGTTCGAACTGTCTGACGCAGCCTTGAACTTCATCCTGGTCATTGGCTCGATCACCGCCTTGTTCATGGGCTTCCTGGGCATGATCCAGAACGACATCAAGCGGGTGGTGGCTTACTCCACCTTGTCGCAATTGGGGTACATGACGGTAGCCCTGGGTGTGTCGGCCTACAACGTGGCGCTCTTCCATCTGATGACGCACGCCTTCTTCAAGGCCCTGCTGTTCCTCGGTGCCGGTTCCGTGATCATTGGCATGCACCACGATCAGGACATCCGCAACATGGGTGGCTTGTGGAAGTACATGAAGATCACGTGGATCACCTCCCTGATCGGCTCGCTGGCCCTGATTGGTACGCCGTTCTTCTCGGGCTTCTATTCCAAAGATTCGATCATTGAGGCGGTGCATGCCAGCCATTTGCCTGCAGCAGGCTTTGCCTACTTTGCCGTCATCGTTGGCGTCTTCGTGACTGCTTTCTACAGTTTCCGGATGTACTTCCTGGTCTTCCATGGCAAGGAACATTTCCACCACAAGCCTTTCCCCGGTGAACACGATCACCATGATGATCATGGGCACGATCACACCCCGCATGAGTCACCTTGGGTGGTGACGCTACCGCTGATCCTGCTGGCGATCCCGTCTGTCCTGATTGGTTACTTCACTATCCAGCCGGAGTTGTTCGGTGGCTTCCTCAAAGACGCCGTGACTGTCAATCTGGCAGCTCACCCGGCCATGGAAGAATTGGCCCATGAATTCCATGGCGCCACTGAGATGGCATTGCATGGATTCACCACGCTGCCATTCTTCCTGGCTCTGGCTGGTGTCGTCTGCGCATACGTCTTCTACATGGTGGCGCCTCAAATTCCCGCCATGTTCGCGAAAGTACTGCGCCCCTTGATCGTGATTGGGGAGAACAAGTACTTCCTGGATTGGTTCAATGAAAACGTCATCGCAGCCGGTGCACGTCTGCTCGGCCGTGGCCTCTGGAAGGTCGGTGACGTCACCCTGATTGACGGTCTGATCGTCAATGGTTCGGCTCGCCTGGTTGGCTTGATTGGCTCACTGGTGCGACTGTTCCAGACCGGTTATCTCTATCACTACGCGCTGGTCATGATCCTGGGGGTCTTTGCCCTCATGACTTGGTTCGCCTTCATGCACCACTGAGCGCGGGGACCAGCACATGCAAACCATGTCCAACATTCTTTCTTTGGCCATCTGGATCCCGGTGGCTTTCGGGATCCTGCTCCTGGCGATCGGACGCCAGGAAAACGCCACGGTGACCAAGTGGGTTGCCCTGATCGGCGCCATCATCGGCTTTGCGGTCACCATCCCGGTGATGACGCATTTCGATGGCGGAACGGCTGCCATGCAGTTCGTTGAGCAAGCCTCTTGGATCGAGCGCTTCAATGTGTTCTACCACCTGGGGGTGGATGGCATCTCCATGTGGTTCGTCCCGCTGACCGCCTTCATCACAATCATCGTGGTGCTGGCCGGTTGGGAGGTCATCGAAGACCGTCCACACCAGTACTACGGCGCTTTCCTCATCCTGTCTGGGTTGATGATCGGCGTCTTCTCTGCTTTGGACGGCCTGCTGTTTTACGTCTTCTTCGAGGCAACGTTGATCCCGATGTACATCATCATCGGGATCTGGGGTGGTCCACGCCGGGTTTACGCGGCTTTCAAGTTCTTCCTGTATACCTTGCTCGGCTCTTTGTTGATGCTGATCGCCCTGGTGTACCTTTACTACAAGTCGGGCGGTAGTTTCGACATCCTCACCTGGCAGAAGTTGCCGCTGCCCGCCACGCCGCAAGCTCTGTTGTTTGGCGCGTTCTTTGCTGCGTTTGCGGTCAAGGTGCCCATGTGGCCGGTCCACACCTGGTTGCCGGATGCTCACGTTGAGGCGCCTACCGGTGGTTCGATCGTGCTGGCCGCAATCATGCTGAAGCTGGGTTGCTACGGTTTCCTGCGTTTCATGCTGCCCATCGTTCCCGATGCTTCGCACGAATTCGCACCAGTCGTGATCACCCTGTCTCTGATTGCCGTGATCTACATTGGTCTGGTGGCGATGGTTCAGCAGGACATGAAAAAGCTGGTGGCTTATTCATCGATCGCACACATGGGCTTTGTGACCCTGGGCTTTTTCATCTTCAACGAGCTGGGCATTGCCGGCGGTCTGGTGCAGATGATTTCCCACGGCTTCGTGTCGGGTGCCATGTTCCTGAGCATTGGTGTGCTGTACGACCGCGTTCACTCGCGTGAAATCGCCAGTTACGGCGGTGTCGTGAACACCATGCCCAAGTTCGCCGCGTTTGCGCTGCTGTTCTCCATGGCCAACTGCGGTTTGCCAGGGACTGCGGGTTTCGTGGGGGAGTGGATGGTGATCCTGGGCGCCGTGAAGTTCGATTTCCTGATCGGCCTGCTCGCAGCCACTGCCTTGATTCTGGGTGCTGCCTATACCTTGTGGATGTACAAGCGGGTGTACTTCGGCGATGTCACCAACGATCACGTACGTGAACTCAAGGACATCAATGCACGCGAGTTCCTGATTCTTGCCCTGCTGGCAGCAGCAGTCTTGTGGATGGGGGTTCAGCCCAAGCCCTTCACCGACGCCATGCATGTGTCGGTGACCGAGCTCATCAAGCATGTCTCCATTAGCAAGTTGAACTGAAGGCCAAACCGATATGATTAATTTGAATTGGTTGGCGGTGACGCCCGAAATTGTGTTGCTGGGGATGGCCTGTCTGGTCGCCCTGGTCGATCTGTTCGTGACGTGTCCTCGTCGCCGCCCGACATACTGGCTGACGCTGTTGTCTCTTGCTGGCGTCGCAGCACTGCACTTTGGTCACATTGACAATCCGGCTTCGTCTTATGCGATGCAGGGCATGGTCGTGACGGATCCCATGTCGCATCTGTTGGCGTTCTGCGCCACGTTGGCCGTGATGGCGACGTTGGTCTATGCCCAGTCCTATGCCGGCGACCGAGAGATGCTCAAAGGCGAGCTGTTCACACTGAGCATGCTGGCCCTGCTGGGTATCTCGATCATGATCATTGGCAACAATTTCTTGACCATCTACCTGGGTCTGGAGTTGATGTCTCTGTCGCTGTACGCACTGGTGGCGCTGCGCCGTGATCACGCGATGGCCACTGAAGCTGCCATGAAGTACTTTGTGCTGGGCGCGCTGGCTAGCGGTTTCATGCTGTACGGCCTGTCCATGATGTACGGCGCCACCGGGTCGCTGGATCTGGGCGAGGTGTACAAGGCAACCTTGACGGGTCAGATCAACAAGCAGGTCCTGGCCTTTGGCCTGGTCTTCATCGTGGCCGGTCTGGCTTTCAAGTTGGGTGTCGTGCCCTTCCACATGTGGGTGCCTGACGTCTACCAAGGTGCGCCGACCGCTGCCACCCTGCTGGTCGCTGGTGCACCCAAGCTGGCTGCGTTCGCTATCACCATCCGTTTGCTGGTCGAAGGCTTGATCAACACGGCCACCGATTGGCAACAAATGTTGATGATCCTCGCGGTGCTGTCGATGACGGTAGGCAACCTGGCTGCGATTGCACAGACCAACCTGAAGCGGATGCTGGCATATTCCGGTATCGCGCAGTTGGGCTTCATGCTCCTGGGCTTTGTGCCGAGCGTGGTGTCTGGCAACACGGTGTCAGCGGGTAACGGCTATGGCTCCTCGTTGTTCTATGTTCTGGTCTATGTCTTGACCACGCTGGGCACCTTCGGTCTGATCATGCTGCTGGCTCGTCCGGGCTTTGAGTCTGAGCAGATTTCGGATCTGGCGGGTCTGAACAAACGCAGCCCCTTGCTGGCAGGCGTGATGGCGATCTTCATGTTCTCGCTGGCCGGTATTCCGCCGACTGCGGGCTTCTACGCCAAGCTGGCTGTGCTGCAGGCGCTGATCACCACCAATTCGCCCTTGCTGATGCAAGTGTCCATCTTGGCCGTTTTGTTGTCTTTGGTCGGGGCGTTCTACTACCTGCGTGTGGTCAAGGTCATGTACTTCGACGAGCCAGTTGACAGCACGCCTTTGAACGAAGGCAGTCAGGCTCGCGCTTTGTTGTCCTTGAACGCTTTGGCGGTGTTGATTCTGGGCGTGTTGCCGGGTGGGTTGATGGCCCTCTGTGCTCGCGCCATCACACAGTCCTTGGCTGGTTGAGGCAAGGGCGCGTCGATGCCTGGGCTGGTTCCCATGTGGTCGGTGGTCACGGTCTTGCTGGTGACCGTGCTGCTGGCCAATTTGCCTTTTTTGAACGACCGGATTTTTCTGGTTGGGCCCTTGCGCTCACCCAAGTCGATCGGGTGGCGACTCATTGAGCTGCTGACCTTTGCTGGCCTGACGGCCGTCCTGGGCCGCGTGCTCGAAGGCTACCTGGGTCAAGTCAGCCCCCTGCGTTGGGAGTTTGTGGCGGTGTGGCTGTGTGTCGTGGCCACATTGGCATTCCCCGGTTTTGTCTGGCGTTATCTTCGGCGCCACTGATCGAGGTGCCCTGGATGTCTGGTGCAGAGATCAGTTGTGACGATGACGCCCATCTGAGAGAGACCCTTGTCAGCTCCCAGACGGTGTACCAAGGGCATTTCTTGACCCTGAAGCGCGATACCGTGGCCTTGCCTGACGGTAAACAAGCGGCTCGTGAATATGTCGTTCACCCGGGGGCTGTGATGATCGTCGCGGTGTTGCCCGATGGCCGCCTGGTGATGGAACGGCAGTATCGCTATCCCGTAGCCCAGACCATGCTGGAGTTTCCCGCTGGCAAACTGGACCCCGGCGAGGGGGGGCTTGCTTGCGCACAACGAGAGTTGTGGGAAGAGACAGGCTACCGTGCACAGCGATGGGCCAAGGCGGGCTTGTTGCATCCCTGTATCGGCTACGCCACCGAAATCATCGAAATCTGGTTTGCAGAGGGGCTCAGCCTGAGCGAGCGCCATCTGGATGAGGGCGAGTTTCTCGATGTCTTCGCAGCCACCCAGGAAGAGCTGGAGACCGCATTCGATCGTGGCGAACTGACCGATGGCAAAACCATCACGGGATTGATGTGGCTTCAGCGTTGGCGATCTGGACTTTGCCGGCTAGACTGGCAACAGCCGCTTTGATCCTGGCTGGTGGTTACCCATGTTGGTTGTTGACTTGGTTTGTGCCCATGGGCACACGTTTGAAGGCTGGTTTCAGTCTGCCGATGACTTGGCAGACCAACAGTCTCGCGGCCTGTTGTCTTGTCCGATGTGCGGCCACACAGAGGTTCAGCGTCGCCCCTCTGCCACGCGGTTCAATCGCTCAGGTGTAGGCGAGACATCGGGCCAGCCCGCAGAGCGCTGGGCGCAGGTCGAAGAGCCTTCGCGGACCACCGGGCTCAGTGCTGACGCGAACGATGTGGTTCGCGAGTTGCAGTCGGTTTATTTGCATGCAATCCGTCAGGTGATTCAGTCCACCGAAGATGTGGGCGAGCGCTTTGCGGACGAGGCGCGAAAGATGCACCACGGCGAAGAGCCTGCACGCCCGATTCGAGGTCAAGCGACTCCTGACGAAGCGGAGGCCTTGAAAGACGAGGGCATTGACGTGGTGAGCTTTGTCGTGCCCGACGTTCTCAAGGATCCTGTTCAGTAGATCAGTCGACCAAGCGGCCGGGGTTGAGTCGGTTGCCGGGGTCCAGTGCTTGCTTGATCAGGCGCATCCACTGCAGGCGTGCAGGATCGGCACGTTCTGCCAGCTCCAGCTTCTTCAGTTGGCCAATGCCATGCTCGGCCGAGATGGTTCCCTGATATTGCTCAACGAGGTCGTACACGATGCGGTTCACCTCTGCTTCGTGGCTTTGGAGGAAGGCGTCGTCCGGCATCTCGCGGGGGCCTTGCACGTTGTAGTGCAGGTTGCCGTCGCCCAGGTGCCCAAAGCAGACGATCCGGCAGCCCGGAAACGCTTGGTGAAGAGCCGCGTGACAGCGCGAAGCAAATGCGGGAACCGCTGAAGTGGGGACAGCAATGTCGTGCTTGACCATCAGGCCTTCGATCTTCTCAGCCATAGGGATCGTCTCACGCAGTTGCCACATGGTCCGGTATTGCGTGTGGCTCATGCTGAGTTGCGCCTGGCCCACCCATCCCTGATCCATCGCATGCTGGATGGTGTTTTCGATCGATTGTTGCAAGGCTTCCGCGCTTTGCGGGCTGCTGGCATCCAGAAGAATCAGCCATTCGGGTTGCACGGCTGAGGCCGCAGTGGACATGAGTGCGTCAGCCGCCCGTGCCTGAGTGGACATGTGTTGCTGTGCCAGCCGAATGGCATCTTGGTGCATGACCTCAAATCCGGTGAGGGCTGAATCCAGTTGACTTTGTGCGTGGGCCAACAGCTTGACAGCGCATGCGAGATCCGGGCAAGTCAACAAGGCGGCTTGCTGTGTTCGTGGACGCGGATACAGGCGCAAAGAGGCTTGGGTCAGGATGCCGAGGGTGCCTTCTGAGCCAATCAACAGATTCTTGATGTCGTAGCCAGTGTTGTCCTTACGCAGGCTTTTCAAGGCGTGAATGACTTGGCCGCTGGCCGTCACGGCTTCGACACCCAGACACAAATCTCGCGCGGTGCCATAACGAAGCACCTGGGTGCCGCCTGCATTGGTGGCCAGATTGCCGCCGATCGTGCAGGATCCTTCAGAGGCCAAACTCAAGGGAAAGAACAAGCCGGCATCCAAGGCAGCGTCTTGCACTTGCTGTAGCGTACAGCCTGCCTCGACTGTGATCGACAGATTGGCTGGGTCGATTTGTCGGATGCGGTTCATCCGGGTCAGGTTCAAGACCAGTTGCGACTGGCTGCAGTCGGGTACGGATCCGCCGACCAGACTGGTATTGCCGCCTTGCGGCACGATGCTGACGTTGAAGTCGGCGCACAGTTGCACGATGGACTGGATTTGCGCGGTAGAGGTGGGAAAGGCAACGGCCAGAGCCTGCCCCCGATACCGCTTGCGCCAGTCTTGCTCGTACGGCAGCAAGGCATCGTGTCCGGCGGAAGCTGGGAGCAGGTGAAGCTCGGGGTGTCGACTGAGCAGCGCCTGCAGCAAGGGGGCGGAGGGCTCAGCTGTCATCACGCTGACTCTTTCCGGGCAAAACTTTGAGCCTTAGCCGAACGTAAATGGCGCAGCCGCAGAACAAGAGCACGCTCAAGACGGTTTCTGCCATGGCAAGTTGTTGTGAGACACCGTGGTCACTGGTGGCGCGCACGACGCCCTCTGTGAAGTACAGCCAAACGAGAAGGGACAGCCAGCGATAGGTGTACAGCTTGTGCTTGAGCAAGCCGGATACAGCCAATGTCAGGGGGAGCACCTTGAGTGCGAGGGCTCCGCTGCCGCCCGGTAAAGGCGCCAGCTTGAGTTCCCACGCCAGACCCAGGGTGATCAGCAGGACCACGCAGGCAAGGCACAGGCTGCGTAATTGATGGATGGCCCGAAGTCGCTCGGGCGGATGCTGGCCTGCGAACGGCTCGTTGGGAATCGGGTGGGCTGACATGGGCACTGTCTCGGATCTACTTCAGGGCGGAACTTTAGCCGTTTCGACTGGCATCATAGCCAGATGATTTCCAAATGGACCGATTGGCGCGCGTCGCGACAGCGATGGGCTCTTTTGTTTTCCACCCTTCAGCAATGGCCCTGGGTGCAGACTTATCACACCCTTCGGCATCGATTCCGCGAGGATCGGCTGGGTTTAACCGCCAGCAGCCTGACCTTCACCACGACCATCGCCCTGGTTCCCCTGGCCACCGTGATGCTGGCCTTGTTTTCGGCGTTTCCGGTTTTTGCCCGATTTCGCAAGACGGTGGAACAAGAGTTCATCACCGCCTGGGTGCCGGATGCCATCGCCAAGCAGGTGTTGCTGTCGATGGGGAAATTCACCGGCAAGGCCAGTCAGCTCGGCGGGGTTGGGCTGATCGCCCTGGGTTTCACTGCCATGGCCTTGATGTTGACGATCGACCATACGCTGAACGGCATTTGGCGGGTGCGGCGCGTTCGGCCCATCGCCCAGCGTGTGCTGGTGTATTGGGCAGCCCTGACCTTGGGGCCCTTGATGGTGGGCGCCAGCTTGTCAGTCACCTCGTATTTGTTGTCGGCATCGCGGGGGTGGGTCAACGAACTGCCTGGCGGGATCGGATTTTTGTTGAGCCTGGTGGTGTTCTGCATGCAAACCGCGGGTTTTGCAGCGCTGTACAAATACGTTCCCAACACGTTTGTGCGCTGGGAGCATGCCTGGGCGGGGGCGATCTTCACGTCGATTGGCTTGGAATTGGCGCAACGCGTGCTCGCCCTGTACCTCACGAAGGTGCCTGTTTACACCACAATTTACGGAGCCTTTTCGGCCGTCCCCATTTTCCTGATCTGGATGTACGTGAGCTGGCTGGTGGTGTTGATGGGGGCTGTGGTGGCCGCTTACACACCCAGCCTGTTGTCGCAGGTCAAGCGCTGGCCAGATACACCTGGGCATCGTTTTCAGCTCAGTTTGGCGATTTTGAAGGCGCTTGCTGCGGTGCAGCATGACAACGACAAAGGCTACAGCGCCGAGCGACTGGCCAACATGCTGCGCACCGACCCTCTGCAAATCGAGCCCTTGCTGGAAATTTTGATCGACTTGGACTGGGTGGCGCTGCTGGACGAGGCGGACGCCGAGGGGGGCGGGCGTTACATCCTGTTGTGCGATCCCCCGTCGACCGCGTTGGCACCGTTGGTGGGGCGGGTCTTGTTACAGCCTGACGGGTTCACGGTGGGGTTTTGGTCGGCGGCTCGACTGGATGACATCAAGCTGGCCCAGGCGTTACGGGATTGAATTCGGGGCGGGATCAGGGACAACCCTTTTGAAATAACAACCATTTAACAAAGTTGCCAAACTGATTGCATTCAGATACCCGGGTTTTCTGCGTTGGCTCCCGCTAGTCCTATTGGCTCATGCTGCGGCTTGAGGCAAGATGTGGTTGCAGACCCAGCGATCCCCATTTTTCTATTGAGGAGACAGAGCATGAAAGTCAGCGATATTCTGCGTGTCAAAGGCAGTACTTTGTTCACCGTCATGCCTGAGCAATCCTTGGCGCAGGCGGCTGAAACCATGGCCGAGCATGACATCGGCTCCCTGGTCGTCATGGAGTTCGGGGAGTTGGTTGGCATGCTCACTTTCCGTGAGGTGATTCAGGCGGTGGTGAAGTCTGGCGGCGTCGTTAACGGAACGGTGCGCTCGGTGATGGATGATCACCCCTTGATCTGCACCCCCGAGACGGAAATCGACGAAGTGCGCCGAATGATGTTGAACCATCACTCCCGCTATATGCCGGTCATGTCCAACAAAACTTTGATGGGCGTGATTTCTTTCTACGACGTTGCCAAGGCTGTGGTGGACAGCCAGGACTTCGAAAACCGCATGCTCAAGGCCTACATCCGCGATTGGCCGGTTGAGGACGAGACCGCAGCGGAGCGGCGCGTGCTGCTTTAATCCGGGTTGACGACCCCGATGTGTTTCTGACGCCCGGCCAGTCCGGGCGTTTTCACGAGACAATAGCGGTTTCGCGTTTGGATTTCTGGTTGGCGCTATGTCTGGCAGCTCATTTGGTCTTCTCTTCACCGTCACCAATTTTGGCGAATCGCACGGCCCTGCCATCGGCTGTGTGATCGACGGGTGCCCACCCGGCATGGCGTTGTCCGAGGCGGACATCCAGCCCGATCTGGACCGTCGCCGTCCAGGTACCTCCCGTCACGTCACCCAACGCAATGAGCCTGATGCCGTTGAGATCCTCAGCGGGGTCTATGAGGGCAAAACCACGGGGACCCCGATTGCGCTGCTGATTCGCAATACCGATCAGCGCAGCAAGGATTACGGCAACATCGTCCAGACTTTCCGCCCAGGGCATGCTGACTACACCTATTGGCACAAATACGGGATCCGCGATCCGCGCGGGGGCGGGCGTTCTTCGGCGCGTTTGACCGCCCCGATGGTGGCTGCCGGCGCCGTGGCCAAAAAGTGGCTGAAAGAGCACTTCGGGATCGAGATCCGTGGTTGCATGACCCAATTGGGGCCCGTCGAAATCGGGTTCGAGGGCTGGGAACATGTGCCCAACAATCCATTTTTTGCCCCCAATGTGAGCCAGATTGCGGCACTTGAGTCCTACATGGACGAGCTGCGCAAAGCGGGCGATTCCGTTGGGGCCAAGCTCTCGGTCGAGGCCAGCGGATTGCCTGTTGGCTGGGGACAGCCTCTGTTTGACAAGCTCGATGCTGACATTGCCTACGCGATGATGGGCATCAACGCTGTCAAGGGGGTTGAAATCGGTGCAGGCTTTGGCTGTGTGACCCAACGCGGCAGTGAGCACGGTGATGAACTCACTCCACAAGGGTTTGCGTCCAATCATGCTGGTGGCGTGCTGGGCGGGATGTCGACTGGCCAGGACCTGCGGGTGTCGATCGCCATCAAGCCGACCAGCTCAATCCGCATCCCCCGGCAGTCAATCGACTTGGAAGGCAACCCCGCTACGGTCGAAACCTTTGGTCGTCATGACCCCTGCGTTGGAATCCGCGCAACCCCGATTGCCGAGGCCATGCTGGCTTTGGTGTTGATCGACCACGCCTTACAGCATCGTGCGCAATGCGGGGATGTGAAGGTGGCCACGCCCGCTATCCCTGCCCATCGTTGAGGCCAAGGGGGCCGGCGCTCGACTGCCGGCCTTCGAACTCAGTCGGTGAGCTCTGATGCCGCCTCGGGGCGCTCAATCAACTCGATCTTGTAGCCATCCGGATCGGTGATGAAGGCGATCACGGTGTTGCCGCCTTTGACCGGGCCCGCTTCGCGGGTGACGGCGCCACCCAAAGCCGAGGCTTTGGCGCGAACGGCATCACAGGTGGTTGCGGCGTTATCCACCCCGATGGCGATGTGGCCGTAGGCGGTCCCCAATTCGTACTGGCTGACCCCATAGTTGTAGGTCAACTCGATTTCGGCGTGCTCAGGGTTGCGGCCATAGCCCAGGAAGGCCAGCGTGTACTGCTGATCGGGGCGATCTGTGGTGCGCAGCAGGGTCATGCCGAGCACTTGGGTGTAGAAGTCGATGGAGCGCTGGAGGTTGCCAACGCGCAGCATGGTGTGCAGGATTCTCATGGGTTCACTGTGAGAGAGATGGCAGCATCAGCTCAACGGGTAACCATTCGCGGACGCTGTTGATCAAAGCCAAGCCGGTAGCCTGCGGCAGCTCATCCAGGGTGACGACGCGTTCTTTCAGTTTGCCTTGATTGAGCAACGTCTGGCGCATCACCCCCGGCAGCAGGCCGCATGACAAGGGCGGAGTCCACCATTGTCCGTCGAGTTCAATGGCCACGTTGCCAATCGTGAATTCACTGAGCTCCCCCGCTCGGTTGAACAGCAAGGTGTCGAAAGCCCCCTGCTGTGGCGTGTGCGGTTGATACGCGTCGCGGCGGGTGGTCTTGTGCCAGATGAATTCATCCGCCAAGGGCATGGGGGTCTGGGCCAGGCCGACTTTGACCGACAGTGGGTTGGCCGGCAAGGCTGCCGCCTCGACCCGGATGCCGCCATTGGCACTCACCAGCACGCGCACCTTGAAGACGCCTGCAGGATGTTCCCCTTGCAGTTGTGCCAATTGCGCCTGCAACTTGTTTTCATCCAGCGAGATGTCGAAGTGCTGCGCGGCTTGCCGCAAGCGCGTGATGTGAAGGGGGAGGCGTGCCAGCTCGCCATCGGCCAGACGCAAGGACTCCAGCAACTCAAAGGGGCGTGCAGCGCGGCGTAAAAATGCCTGTTTGTGATGCCATTCCATGGCTTCGCCCCCGGACGTGGCGTCGAGGGTGATGCCGCTGCCGATGCCGCATTTGGCTGACCATGTGTGGTTTCCACCTGGACGCGCTGATAGTTCGACGGTTCGGATGGCCACGTTGAATGTGCTGGTGCCCCCGGGTTGGATGACGCCAAGCGCGCCACAATAGGCGCCTCGCGGTTCCGCTTCGAGTTGAACGATGTGATGCATCGCTCGTTGCTTGGGGGCGCCGGTGATCGAGCCGCAGGGGAACAGCGCCTGAAAAATGTCCGCCAGCCCCACATCGGCACGGGTCCGCGCTTCGATGGTGGACGTCATTTGCCAGACCGTGGGCAGGGCCTGCACATCGAACAGGCTGGGCACCTGCACCGATCCTGTTTGGGCAATACGTGATAGGTCGTTGCGCAGCAAGTCAACGATCATCAGGTTCTCGGCCCGTTCCTTGATGCTGCTGCGTAGTTGATCGGCCGCGTGGCGATCTGCCTCGGGGGTATCGCCGCGCCCGGCGGTGCCTTTCATGGGGCGGGTGACGAGTAGGCCCTGATCCCAATGGAAGAACAGCTCGGGCGAAACGCTGAGGAGGTGGCTGACGCCGGAACCTTGCAAGGCCACACGGCCATCTTGTGCCGTTTGGCTCAGATCCAGATAGACGTTGAACCCGCGGGGCTGTGCTCGCCGCAAGGCCCCGAAATAAGCCAGGGGAGCTTGGTCGTCTGCGCCCGTCAGCTGGTTGCGCAAGGGGGCCGTCAAGTTGATCTGGTAGACCTCGCCTGCGCGGATCAGATCATGGATGGTGCGAACCTGGTCGACGAATGTTTGCGGGGTGAGCTCTGTTGTCCAGTCGGCCGTGTCCCAACCTTGGATGGGAAGCTCTGGCCAGCTCTGGGGGGCGTCATAAACGGCAAACGCAGCCAAGGGCAAATGGTGTTGAGGCGGGTGCGTCGGGAGATGGGCGTCGAAAGCGGCCGCAGCCTCATAGGCCACCCAGCCCACACACCAGTTTCCGGCTTGAGCCAGTTGGTGCGCTTGCTCGAGCACGGTTGTCACTGCCTCAAGCCGCTCGGCAACCAGCCAGGTCTGCGGCTGCGTAAAGGCGTGTTGGATGCGACCGTCTTGTGGCAGGTTGGGCGCGCCGGCTGGCCCAGAAGGAAGATCGATGAGGGCAGAGACGGCGCGGTTCACGGTCAAGCGTCCGAGCGAAGTGTCCAAAGGGCTGCCAACGCAACCACCACAAACAACATCAGGCTCCAGAACTCATACGGTACGCCGAGCAAGTGGGCGATGGCATCAGCACAATTGGCGCGCACCTCGAACATGTCAGGCCACAGGGTGTCGAGATGAAAGGTGCCGATCACCTTGTCGGCAAAAGTCAGGTTGCACGATGACGACTTGGCCGCAACGAAGTGCTGGTAGAGCGCCGCGGCCACGCCGCCGGCCGATGTGGCTGTGATCAAGGCTGTGACGCCGATTTGAATGGCGCGCTGGGGCAGCAGGGCGCCGATCAAAGCCAGCGCCGCAATCAGCAGGAACAAGATGCGCTGCAAGATGCACCAGGGGCAGGGCTCCATCCCCCAGTGATGCTGCGTGAAATAGGCCCCTGCCACCGCACCAAGGCAGGCCAGGGCGACCAGAATCAGGATGCCGCGCTTCATGGTTCAGGCCACTTCTGCAATGAGTTCGATTTCAACGCAAGCGCCCAGTGGAATCTGAGCCACCCCGAAAGCGCTGCGTGCGTGCACGCCTTTTTCACCGAAGACTTCGCCCAGCAACTCGGAGCAACCATTGGTGACCAGGTGGTGTTCGGTGAACTCCTGGGTGCTGTTGACGAGGCTCATCACCTTGACGATGCGCACCACATTGTCCAAGCCATTGGCTGCCACTGCCAGCGTGCCTAGCAGGTCAATGGCTACCGCGCGTGCGGCTTGTTTGCCTTCTTCGGTGCTCATGTTCAGGCCCAGCTTGCCAACCCAAACCTTGCCGTCTTTTTTGGCGATGTGGCCGGACAGGAAGATGGTCTTGCCGGTTTGCGCATATGGCACGTAAGCCGCAGCGGGAGTCGAGACCGGGGGCAGGGTGATGCCCAGTGCTTGAAGGCGTGCGTTGATGGACATGGTGTCGTCGATTTGAAGGGATGGATGGGGATTGCACCGCGCTCCCTCTTGGGAGGGGACGCCCCCCGAAGGGGGTTGGGGTACTGATGGGGCGATCCTACACTGCCTCGATTCAAATTGGATGGATCAGGGGCGCATGGGCTGGTGGGTGGTTGCCATGGCATCGTGGGTGGGCGGTGTCTGGATGCAGGTGGTGCAGCCTCTTGTGGCGTCACCTGCATTGTTTGGCAGCGTCGGACTCTTGTGCGTGGCTGCAGTGGTGGGTGCGTTGGCGGCGCGGCCACGATGGCCCCGTGCCAGTTGGCTTTTGTTGGCCTGGTTTGGCTTGGGATGGGCCTGCACCAGCTGGCGCGCCTGGGATCGATCGGCCTCAGGGCACCCGGAATGCTATGAGGGCCAGGCAGTCGTGGCGCAGTTTCAGGTGGATAGCCTGGTTCAAAGCCGTCAAGACGCAGTGTCCTTTGAAGCGCGGGTGCTGAGCTACGACGGGCATGCGCCAGATGACGGGTGGCCTCGTCGCCTGCAGGTTCGCTTGCGAGGCAGGCCCGATCCATCCATTCAACCGGGGCAGCAGTGGCAGGCCAGGCTCAAATTGAGTCATGCCACCGGCGCGTCCAATCCCGGCGGGTTTGATCTGGCTTTGCTTTATTGGGAGCGCGGCATCGGCGCGGTGGCACAGGTGCAAGCGCAAAGCTTGAGGCTGGTTCAGGCTCAGCCGCAGCACGTTTGGCAGGGTCTGGTGGATCGATGGCGTAACGGCATTCAACAGCGCATCCACACCCAAGTGACGGATGCCCGCTGGGCGGGGATTCTGGAAGGGCTGACGATTGGTGAGCAGGGCACGATCGACGCTGGCGACTGGAACATCTTCAGAAAGACAGGCGTCGGGCATCTGGTCAGCATCAGCGGCAGCCATGTGGCGATGCTGGGGTACGTCCTCGCGTGGGTGATTTTGAAGCTATGGCCCAGGCTGGGTGAGCTGGCTTGGCGCATTCCGTCGCCCTACGCCTCGCAAATCGGTGGGCTGATCGGTGCGGCGGGCTATGCCGTCCTGGCGGGGTGGGGGGTGCCGGCGCAGCGAACTGTGATCATGATGGCCGCTATCACCGTGCTGCGACTGTCTGGCCGGCGCTGGCCTTGGCCGCTGGTCTGGTTGTTTGCTGCCGTGGTGGTTACGGCTTGGGATCCATGGGCCCTCTTGCAGCCGGGGTTCTGGCTGTCGTTCGTGGCGGTGGGCATTTTGATGTCGATCGCGCAGCCACAGCAGGTGGTAGAGCTCAGTTGGTTCAAACGCCTGTGGGCGGCCGGGCGCGAGATGAGCGCGGTGCAGTGGCGTGTTTCGATTGGCCTGGCCCCGCTGACCTTGGTCTTCTTTCAGCAGATGTCCTGGATCAGCTTGCCCGCCAACTTGTTGGCCATTCCCGTGTTCACCTTTGTCATCACGCCCTTGGCCTTGCTGGGCATTGTGTGGTCGCCTGTTTGGAACCTGGCGGTTTGGGTGTTGCAGATCGTCATGGGCGTGCTGGCCTGGATGTCCCAGTCCAACTTGGCAGTGATGGATGCGCCGCAATTGCCGGCAGCCCTGGCGGTGTTGGCTGTCATGGCCGGGGCGGCTGCAGTGGTGCCGATGCGCGCGCAATGGCGATGGGCCTGGTTGCCGTTTGCCTTGCCATTGGCTTATCTGCCCCACGCCTGGCAGATCTGGCCGCAGCCCGCTGCAGGGCAGTTCACCGTGGCGGCCGCTGACGTAGGGCAGGGCTCTGCGATTTTGATTCGCACGCAAACACACACCCTGCTGTTTGACACTGGCCCCAAAGTAGGCCACACCGATGCTGGGCAACGTGTTGTGATCCCACTGCTGCGGGCACTGGGTATTCATCGCCTGGATCGACTGATGGTGAGCCATGCCGACATGGATCACGTCGGTGGCGCGGCCTCCATTCTGTCAGCCCTGTCGGTGGACAGCTTCTGGTCCTCTCTGCCGACTGAGCACCCCCTGTTGCAGCAGCCTGCGGCCAATGGTGTGATACCCGTTCATCAGCCTTGCATCGCCGGTCAATCTTGGGATTGGGATGGCGTGAGGTTTGCTGTGCTGCATCCGTCGCCTGAGGTTTATCAACCCGGCTCGTCAGGCTCTGATAACGCTCGTTCTTGTGTGCTGCGCATCGAAGCCCTAAACGGGCAGGGGCGTGTTGCCTTGTTGACGGGAGACATTGAATCTGAGCAAGAGGCCAGCCTGGTTGATTCCCTAGGGGCGTCGGGCCTGCGATCCGATGTGTTGCTGGTGCCCCATCACGGCAGCAAAACGTCGTCGACCGACGAATTTCTGGATCGGGTTCAGCCCAAAGCAGCGGTGGTACAGGTAGGGGCCCACAACCGATATGGGCACCCAGCGCCCGGGGTGATGGCTCGCTATCAAGCTTTGGGCATCCCGGTGCTCACCACGGTCGAGTGCGGGGCCTATTTCTGGCGCAGTGACGACCCCCATCCAGCCGATGCCGATCACCGTTGCTGGCGATCAGCCCATGCGCATTATTGGTAGCAATCTTGAAGCTCAATCGTGATGGGCAATACGCGAGGCCAGGATTTTGTCGATGCGTTTGCCATCCATGTCCACCACCTCAAAGTGCCAGCCTTCCCATTCGACTGAATCGGTGGTGTGGGGCAAGCGGCCCAACAACAGCATCACCATGCCGGCCAATGTGTTGTAGCGGCCTCGATCTTCGTCGGGCAGGCTCTTCAGTTCAAGCCGGTCTTTCAGCTCAGGCATCGGAATGAGACCATCAATGAGCCAAGACCCGTCTTCACGCTGGATGGCCCAGGCGTCGTCGGCCTCCGGGGGGGTGAACTCGCCCGTGATGGCCTCCAGCACATCGCGCAGCGTGATCACGCCTTGAACCTCGCCGTACTCGTCCACCACAAACACCATCTGCGTGTCCGAGGCGCGAAAGTGCTCCAACAATTCCATGCCAGACAAGGTTTCGGGCACGAATACGGCAGGCAGCAATCCTTCTGATAGCGTGTTGGACTGCTTTTGAGTCAGTTGGTGCAGCAGTTGCTGGGCAGTGATCACCCCCAAGACATCGTCAAGCCCACCGCGGCACACCGGGTAGCGCGAGTAACCATGCTCAGCAATCGTGGCCAGGCTTTCTTCCATCGGGGCATCGACATTCAGCCAGGCAATGTCGCCGCGCGGAATCATCATCGAGCCAATCTGGCGTTCATCCAGGCGAAACACATTGCGCACCATTTGATGCTCATGCGCCTCGATCACGCCTGCATCCAAGCCCTCTTCCAGGCTGGCGGCGATTTCTTCTTCGGTCACGCCGCGCGTGGCCGTGTCGTTCACACCAATCAGCTTGAGGATGGCTTGCGTGCTGGCCGACAAAAAGCGCACAAAGGGCCTGGTCATGCTTGACAGCCACTTCATGGGTTGAGCCACGAGCCGCGCCACCGGCTCGGGATACATCTGGCCTACCCGCTTGGGCACCAACTCACCAAACAAAATCGTGGCAAAGGTGATGATCATCACCACCAGGCCCGTGGCAGTCAGCCCCGCAGCGCGCTCATGCATGGCAAGCTGCGCTTGCAGCCAATGCGACAGGGGCTCAGAAAACGCCGCATCGCCCACAATGCCGTTGAGCACGCCGGTGGAGGTGATGCCGATCTGGACCGTTGAAAGGAACTGGGTTGGGTTATCGTGCAGCTCTATGGCGACGCGTGCGCCGATATCGCCGGTCTCAGCCATCACTTGCAGGCGAGCTTTGCGGCTGGAGGCCAGAGCCATCTCAGACATGGCAAACAGACCGTTGAGCAGGGTCAGAAAAATCAGTAACGCCAGTTCCATATAAGGCGCCGGGCACGGCCGGGCCATCAACCAAGATCTCCCAAGCGTAGCAGAATCCATTCCATGATCTATCTTGTTGGCGATTTGCAGGGCTGCAGCCAGCCCCTGGAACGGCTGTTAGCCACATTGGATTTCTCTCCGTCGAGGGACACGCTGTATGTGTTGGGCGACTTGGTCAACCGCGGGCCCGACTCGCTGGGCGTGTTGCGACGTTTGAGAGATCTGGGGGCCTCCGCAGTGAGCCTGTTGGGCAATCACGACCTGCACCTGCTGGCCGTGGCCCATGGTGTACGCAAACCTCATCGCAGCGATACGCTCGATAGCATCCTGCTATCTGATGGCCGAGAGGCTTGGTTGGATTGGCTCAGGCAACGCCCCCTGGCTGTGCAGGATCATGGGTGGTTGATGGTGCATGCCGGCGTGGTGCCGCAATGGGATGCTGCCCAAACACTGGCCTTGGCCAACGAAGTGCAGGCGATGCTGCGCAGCTCAGATCTGCATGACTTCCTGACCCAGATGTATGGCAACGAGCCCTCACGATGGTCGGACAGCCTGACCGGAGTAGAGCGCTGGCGCTGTGTGGTCAACAGCCTGACGCGCCTGCGTTTTTGCACCGAAGATGGCACGATGGATTTTTTGACCAAAGACGGTGCAGATGGTGCCCCCGCTGGATACCTGCCATGGTTCGACATCCCTGGGCGGCGCACCGCTGGCACCCCGATCGCTTTTGGGCATTGGTCCACCCTGGGGTTGATCAACCGAGACGATTTGATGGCCCTGGATACTGGTTGCGTTTGGGGCGGGCATTTGACCGCTGTGCGTGTCGATGGCACCACGCGTGAGGTGATTCAGGTGCCTTGCGCCCAAGCGCAGAAACCTGGGGCACCGTAGGCGCGCTACAATACGCACCTACTGGAAGCTTGGCCGAGTGGTTTAAGGCACCGGTCTTGAAAACCGGCGAGGGCTTATCCCCTCCGTGAGTTCGAATCTCACAGCTTCCGCCAAATAGTAAGCCCAAGTGATTGATTCACTTGGGCTTTTCGTTTTTTCTGCCATTTTCTTACCAAACGATCTAGCTTGGACGTCAGTGCATAGACCTCCCGCTATCCCAAACCAGTCTGATGTCGAGGGAGTTGGACGAGCGAAAGCCCTTGAGGCCTTGCCGGATAAAGCAGGCCACCAGCAAATGCACCTACATTAGTTCGGGTGTGGCCTCGGCGAGATGGGAAGCCCCTGTAAATGGGTGCCCCATCACGTTAGGTGGTGTCAAGTAACCGCCCCGGAAATAGTGAAATCATGGATTGGGTTCCTGCAGTCTTCATCGTGTTCAAGGTTCTCGTGCTGAGCATCGGCATGTTTTTCGCCGTCAAGTGGCACTACGACCAAGGGAGAAAGGACACGGGGAAGGAGCAGCTGAGCGCGGTGCTACGCGCGGGCGGAAAAGTAGCCGTTCTTTTCGTGCTATCGCTTCTGGTCCTTTTGCTCCTCACCTTCGCCCTTGGCAAGAAGCTCGGGTTGGATTTGACCTTCCCATGAGGGTATCGCTACGGAATCATCATCTAGAAGCTTTCCGCTTGCGATATATCGCCCACCGGTCAGTCAAGCATTCAATCTAGGGGTCTCCACACCCTCCGCCCTTGCGCAATCGCACAAACTGGCTTGCCGGCTCCACGTAGCATGAAGAACCATTGAGCCCCTTGGATGCTCAATGACACCTGAGCCAGAGGGAGGGCGATCATGATGATGCGTGCACAAGGAGTGAGCCGGGCCATTGTGGCCGGATGGGCCTTGTCACTGACGGCTTGGGCCACAGGCGCGCCCGTTGCGGGCCAAGGAACTTGGGAAACCACCTTGCAAGCCCGTGATGTCAACCACGATGGGGTGGCCGATGCTTACTACGACACCAGTCTCAACATCACCTGGCTGGCTGATGCGTTTGCCGATGGTCCCCCACCTGGCTTTGATCCCGGTCGACCCATCATCTATTGGCTTGAGGCGCATGATTGGGCGAGGGATACGAATCTGTTTGGCGTAACGGGGTGGCGTCTGCCTACCGTCATCAACGATCCGTTGGCGACGAGTCCATCTACGCGGACATGTCCCAGTTCGACGTTGGATGGATCGCCGCATAGTTTGTGCGGCTACAACAGCGATCCCACTCAGTCAGAGTTGGCGCATATGTACTACGTGACCTTGGGCAACAAGGCCCCGCTTGGAACAGATGGCCTGCCCCAAGCGGGCGCCGGCTTGACCAACACCGGCCCGTTCAGCCGATTGATGCCGATCACCTATTGGACCAACACCGAGCACTTGCCCGGTGATTTTTATTGGTCCTTCCGCATGGACTTGGGGCAGCAGAACGTGAGCGATCCCTTTGGCGCAGGGGTTCGCGGTGTGTGGGTGGTGCACGATGGCGACATCGCTGCGGTGCCTGAACCCACGGTGTCGATGTTGACGGTGTCAGCGGGCTTGATATTGCTGGCTTGGCGCCGTCGGCGATCAAGGATTTGATCGGCTTTAACCCACAACGGGCGTCAGTTGGTCGTCGGTCACGAAATCGGTGTACCAGGCGTCCAGCGGGCCACTCATTCGCACCGATTCAACTTCGGGGCGTTTGCTCAGCCATTGGATCAGGGCTTGGCGGTCGTCATCCGTCAGGCTGCCCCCCTCGGCTTTGGACACGAAGCCACCTGTGGCCCAGCCACCAAACTCGAGCCCGCGAGGATCGATCACTTCATCCAGCAAGGCGTCGATGAACACGACCTCGTTGACACCAGGTTTGACGCTTGCTTTGTAGGCAAGGCCGAATTCTTGAAATTCGCCTACGTGCAATTTCTTGCGTAAGCGACGGCTGCGTTGTTTGGCCATGTGTGATTGCTTTCAGTCAACAGAAGTGGTCGCATTGTAGGCACCCCGTGCTAGTCTGGCAGGCGAATCTGTTCACCTTGTGCCTATCAATGGAGACTTGCCCGTGGAGTTGTTGACAGTGAGCCAGATGAGCCAGGCCGATGCACGCACGATTGCCGCGGGCACACCTGGTACCGCGCTGATGGCGCGAGCTGGGCAGGCTGTGGTCGATGCCATGGTGACCCGTTGGTCGCCGCGCCGGGTGCTGGTGTTGTGCGGCCCAGGCAACAATGGCGGCGATGGCTTTGTGGTGGCACGCCTGTTAGCGCGCTTGGGGTGGCCCGTTACCGTCGGGGTGTATGGCGAGGCCTCCCGCTTGAAGGGCGTCGCGGCATGGGCCGCAGGGGAATGGAATTCAGCAGGCGGCCAGATCTTGGCGTGGTCGGACTTGACCGACGAGGTGATTCAGAAAACCGACTTGGTGGTGGATGCCGTGTTTGGCGCAGGCTTTGCGCGGCCCCTGGATGACGATTGCTGCGCGGTGCTGCAACGAGTGGAGCGGGCAGGGCTGCCGGTGGTGGCAGTGGATGTACCTAGCGGTGTTTGGGGTGACAGTGGTTGGACGGATCCGGATGGCCTCGGTGCGATCCAGGCCGATCTGACTGTGACCTTCTTTCGCAAGAAGCCGGCGCATTGCTTGTATCCAGGCCGAGGGCTGTGCGGTTGGGTTGTAGTGGCCGACATCGGGATCAAGCCTGCCGTCTTGCCCAGCCTGTCGATCGACACTTTTGAAAACACGCCTGAGTTGTGGTGGCCCCATTGGCCGCGTCAGCACGAGGTGGGACACAAGTACACCCGTGGCCATGCCGTGGTGGTGGGGGGGGGATGGATGACGGGGGCGGCAAGGCTGGCCGCCAAAGCCGCCGCCAGAGTGGGGGCAGGATTGACGACCGTGGCCGCACCCAAGGTGGCGTGGCCCGTGTATGCCGCAGCCTTGGATTGCATCATGGTGCATGCGATTGAGGGGATTCGGCCGCAGGCGCAGGCAGAGCACCTGGCCAGTTGGTTGAACGATCCACGCTTGTCGGCCGTGCTGTTGGGGCCGGGGGCCGGGCCTGAGATTGCCCCATCGGTCTTGGCTGCTTTGGAAAGTGCTCGCCCGGTGGTGCTGGATGCCGATGCCTTGATCGCATTTGCGGCCGACCCAGACATCTTGTTCAGGGCCATTGGCGATGCTGCAGCCCCGGTGGTGCTCACGCCGCATGAGGGAGAGTTCAAGCGGCTGTTCGGCCCCTGCATGCCCGATGGCTTGGCATTGTCACAGTCGAAGCTGGAGCGTGCTCGGTGGGCCGCAGAGACCAGTGGAGCGATCGTGTTGCTCAAAGGGGCTGATACCGTGATCGCCCACCCCGATGGCAGGGCTGCCATCAATGTCAATGCGCCACCTTGGTTGGGCACGGCTGGGGCAGGTGACGTGCTGGCCGGCATGATCACCGGATTACTGGCGCAAGGCATGCCCGCGTGGTCTGCCGCTTGTGCTGCCACCTGGGTACATGGGGCAGCGGCCCAGCAGTTCGGCCTAGGGCTCATTGCCGATGACTTGCCTGGCTTGCTGCCTGGTGTGATTCAGCTACTTGTGCAGCAAGCCGATGCCACTGACTGAGCTGAACAGCGATGAGCCCAGATCAAGCCATGCAGGTGCGGTTTTTGCCCGTGCGCTTGGCTTCGTACAGCGCGATGTCTGCACGCTCTAGCGCGGCTTCAATGGGTTCATCGGCCCGGTAAGTGGTGACGCCCGCCGAGAAAGTGATGAACACCTTTTTGTCTTCGTGGGTGAAGAATTCGGCACTCAGGGTGCGTTGCAATCGTGTCAGAACTTGCTGGCCGTCTTCCACATTGGTCTCGGGCAGCATCACCACAAACTCTTCGCCGCCATAGCGCGCCACCACATCCCCGGGGCGCAAGAGCTCGCCCACGCGGCGGGCTAGGAACTTCAGAGCCTCGTCGCCCGTCTGGTGTCCCATCTGGTCGTTGAGCTTCTTGAAGTTGTCGACATCCAGCAGCGCGATCGACAAGATGCCCCCGGTGCGGTCCATCCGAGCCTTTTCGGTGTCGAAGGCGCGCATCATGCCGCGACGATTGGCGATCTGGGTGAGCGGGTCGGTCGACACTTCGTCTGACAAGCGACGGATCTCGTCTTCCAGTTGCTTGACCTTCTCGGTCAGTTCGGTGGCACGTGAGTGTTCGGTGTTCAAACGATCTTGGGTCTGCGAGACCACTGCCTGCACAGCACGGCTTTCTTCAACCATTTCACGCACGACGCCGGTCAGGCTTTCCAGACTGTCGGCAGCCCCGATGGTGTCCGCATAACGAGTCAGGTTGCTCTGGAAGCGATCGGTGGTCGATCCCAATTCGGCGATTTCCTGCAGCATCTGGTGAATCAGTTGCTTCAGCGCGGTCCGGGCCGCGGCGCGTTCCAGCTTGAGTGCGTGCTGGCGCTCTCGGGTATCGGCCAGCAATTGCTGCACGTGACGAACACCCCGACTGTTGAGACCATCATTCAACTGGTGGCGCATGGAGGCACATTGCCCTTGCACCCAGGAATCCTCTTCGGCCAGATCGACCAGGCTGTCAGTCAGGGAATGACACAGGTCGGTCAGTTGGTCGAGTAGATGATGGCGGTGCTCGATGATTCTGCGCACCTGATGGCAGGCATCGGTCACTTCGCCACGCACCACCTCATAGCGCGTCATCGGCAGGGGCACTTCCTGGCTGTGCTGCAGGGCGCGGCTGAGTTCCAGCGAGGCCTCGGCGGCCTGAATGTTTTGTGCCGGCAGGGCCACGGCAATCGTGGCGTGCAGCTGATTCAGGGCGTGGGTGGCGATGTCAGGCCATTGCTCAGGGCGAACCTCGTGCGCTGCTTGGGGTAGCACTGCTGCCGGGCTCGATGCCACTGGAGCCGTTTCTGAGGCCGCACCCGCAATGGATCCGGCGGTGGCTGTCTCAGCTGATTCGGGCACCGCATCCATCAAGCTCGGATCCAACGTGTCACTGTCCCAACTGTTGACCAACTGGCTGAGACGCTGGTGCAGCAGTTCACCTGAGCTGCGGCTGCTTTGAAGCACGCGTTGCAAGCTGTCTTTCTTGCGGGCTGCTGTCCACTGCCGGCCACCTCGCTCGGCGCCTTTCATAACGCGCGTGATCAGGGTGGACCAACGCTCGCCATCGTTGACCGCAGGGGCAGTGGCGGGGCCTTCGGGGCTTTCTGCCGTCGGTGTCGTGGCAGGGGCCATTTGCCCGGACTCAGCCTCGTAAGCTTTGCGGTAATTTTCTGGCGTGGGCTCTTGACGCTGTTCGGCCATGCGGCGCAAGGCTGCTTTGGCGAAAGCGGCGGGCGTGTTGGGCGTAACGGCCGGCGCGGCGGGGGCCGCGGGTTTGGCTGCCTGTGCTGTTTTTGCCGCGGCTTGCGTTGAGGTCGGCGGCTTGACCGGGGGCGTATGAATCTGAGATTTGCGCATGGCCCAGTCTGATGATCAGGGAGGCTTTACAGAGGAGTGTGAGCCGCGAGTGTCGCTTCTTCGTTTTGGCAACCCACGCGAGGCAGAATCAAACCCGATTGCGTGTCATTCAGCCATTGTTCCACTTGGTTGGGCGGCATGGGGCGCGCAAACAGGAAACCTTGGCAGATGTGGCAGCCCAAGTTGAACAGAACTTCCATTTGCGAGACCTTTTCCACACCTTCGGCCACCACCCTCAAGCCCAACGCCCGGGCCAAGGCAATGATGGCTGAGACGACGGCCGAGCTTTGCGGCGTGTCGCCCAGATCGCGAACGAAGGAGCGATCGATCTTCACCTCACTGATCGGCAGCGTGGTGAGGTAGGCCAAAGATGAGTAGCCAGTCCCGAAGTCGTCAATCGAAATCTCTGTACCCAGTTGATTCAGTCGATGCAGAGAGGGCACGACGCCTTGCAGATCCTTCATCAGCCCGGTTTCGGTGATCTCCAGCTCAATCGAGCGTGGTGTGGCGCCAAGCGAAGACAGGATGGCCTGAATCTTTTCGACGAGGTCGGCTTGTTCGAACAGGCGGCTGGGAAGGTTGACGGCAATCGATGCATTGAAACCGAATCGGGCTTCCCAAATCTGCGCTTGACGGGCGGCTTCGCCAATGGCCCACAAGCTCATTTCGTTGATGAGGCCAGTGGCTTCGGCCAGGGGGATGAAATCCCCTGGAGGAATGATTTGGCCGTCACGCATCCAACGCATGAGGGCCTCGGCGCCGACCATCTTGCTGGTTCGAACGTCGATTTTGGGTTGGTAGTACAGCACCAACTCATTGCGCTCCATCGCCTTGTGCAAGGCGGTGTCGAGGTCAAGTCGAACGCGCCCCTTGCTGGCCTGCTGTGGGTCATACAGCAGGGCGTTGTTGCGACCCTGGGTCTTGGCCAAGTCCATCGCCACATCGGCATGACGCAGCAAATCGGCCACCGTGAGGCCATGAGGGGGAAACACAGACACGCCCACGCTGGCAGTGATGAAGCATTCCTGCCCCGATGCCATCATGGGCTCACGCAGCGATTCAAGCATGCGAGACGCCGTGGCCATGGCCTCGGCTTCGTCCGCCACTTCGGGTAGCAGGACCACAAACTCGTCGGCTCCCAGGCGCCCCACGGCCTCCAGCGTGCGATGGACACGCTGACCGATCATGTCGAGGCTGCCTTCCATCACTTGCTCTGAGTGACGCACGCAGTTGCGCAAGCGACGAGAGACTTCAACCAGCAACTCGTCGCCAGCGTGATGGCCCAGGTTTTCGTTGATGATCTTGAAGCGATCCAGCCCGACCTGCAGCAAGGCCACGCAGTGGTTCAGGCGTTTGGCGTGTTCGATGGCCCGTTCACTGCGCCAGAAGATCTGGCGTCGATTGGGCAGGCCTGTCAATGTGTCGAAGTTGGCCAGATGCTTGATCTTGTCTTCGGCGACGCGGCGATCGGTCACGTCCTGCACGATGCCGGTGTAGCCAATCAGATTGGCCAGTTCGTTGAATTCGGGTTCGGCCTCGATGTGCAGGATGCGTTGACGCCCATC
>JAGWLR010000106.1 GCA_028864885.1 Burkholderiales bacterium
ACTGAACAACTCGCCAAAGGCCTGTTTGCTCCAGCTCCTTGTGCTGCTGAAACCGGTTTGAACAGCGTCATTCCCGGCATCCCCGCTGTGCCCGTGGTCGATCACCCCGAGTGCAGCAATTACGCTCAGGGTGGCTCGCGCGTGACCAACCCAGTCGGTCCCGGCAACCTCTACACCTACCCAGCCGATCCCGGCGGTGCGTTGGGCCAATTGACCGTTCCCGTGGTGACCCAGGTCAACCGTTACCTCAGCACCCATGGTGGTCAGTTCTCGGGTAACGAATTGGTGACAGTCTTGGCTGGTGGCAATGACGTGTTCATGAACATCGCGACGGTGGCTGCCACCGCTGCGGCCACTGGCAATGACCCGACCGCCGTGGCCACGGCCAGTGCCAACGCGGTTACTGCGATGGGCCAAGCCGGTGCTCAACTGGCTGCATTGATCAAGAACCAGATCGTCGCCAATGGCGCTCGCTATGTGGTTGCCTTGACTCTGCCTGACGTCAGCCAGACCCCTTACGCGTTGGCTCAAAGCGCCAACGTGCAAGCTCTGATCAGCACGATGGTCACCACCTTCAATGGTCAGCTGAAAGCTGGCCTGAACGGTGTCGATCGCGTGATGATTGCAGATGCTTACAAGCAAGGGCGCCTACAGAACTCGTATCCCTCGTTGTTCGGCCTGACCAACACCAGCAGCATGGCTTGCGACATGAGCAAAACCATTTTGCCGACCTCGCTCGTTTGCACTTCCAGCACCTTGGTTGCTGGCGATACCTCGCGCTATGAGTTTGCCGACGGCGTGCATCCCACACCGTATGCACACAAGCTGCTGGCCGGTTTCGTGTACCTGAAGTTGTTCGCCCGCGGCTGGTTGTTCCCCGACGACTAATCGACGCCACGCCGGTTGTTCGATGAGACAAGCCCCGCTGTTAAGCGGGGTTTTTTCATTCTGTGGGTCGACTGGGGTTCATGATCATGGGCACCTGAAGCAGTTAGACTCCTGTCCTTTAGAGAAAGGACATCCCATGCCCGTGATCACCACCACGACTGGCCTGCAATATGAAGACACCGTTCAAGGGTCTGGCGACACCGCCAATGCAGGCGCCTATGTTTCCGTTCACTACACTGGCTGGTTGTACGAAAACGGTGTCAAAGGAGCCAAGTTCGATTCGAGCAAGGATCGTGGCCAACCCTTCGAGTTTCCCCTCGGCGCAGGTCATGTCATCCGTGGTTGGGACGAGGGCGTCCAAGGCATGAAGGTAGGCGGCAGTCGGATTCTGGTGATCCCGCCCCAATTGGGCTACGGCGCTCGCGGTGCGGGTGGGGTCATTCCGCCCAACGCGACCCTGATGTTTGAGGTTGATTTGCTGGGCGTTTGAGCGCGTTGCCATGTTTGCTCCTAGCCAGGAACAGGTGCGTCGTTTTTTTTGTGACGCCTGGGCCAAGCATCAGACTGGTCTGCCGCTGACGCCCCTTGAGGCGCAAGCGGTTGACTGGATCGTGCTGCATCCTGAGTATCACGACGACCTTGCGGATGTTGAGGCCGCCGTTCAGCGTCAGTATTCCGTCGAGGGCGGGCAGGTCAACCCGTTTCTGCATTTGTCGATGCACTTGTCCATCACTGAGCAAGTCAGCATCGACCAGCCTCGGGGTATCAAAGCCGCCGTTGACAAACTGGTGCAGCGTCGCGCGTCATTGCATGAGGCGCACCATGAGGTCATGGAGGCCCTGGGCGAAATGGTGTGGGAGTCGCAGCGATCAGGCAAGCCCTTTGACGGGCAAAGCTACATTGATCGCGTCATGATGCGCGCGACGCGTTGATGGGGTCAGAACTCCAGCAGCACAGTCGCACCAAAGGCCCATTGGCCATCGCGCTCCGACATCAGGCTGGTCTTCGACCAGAAGTGCCCCAGCTGAATCTGCCCCAGCACGTTTTTATGCAGCGGTTGCTCCCAACTGGTGACCAAGCCAATGTCATTGGTGGTCACTTTGTTGTTGTCTTCTGAGCCGCTGTGCTGAAGCTCCACGCCAAACACTTTCTCTTGTCCAAATGACTTGAATAAGCCCAGGCTGCTGTTCCACGCAGGGTGGGGCACATGCTGCGTGATGGTCGTGGCATTCAGCCAGCGCAGTGCCAGATCGGGTGCGAAGGCGTGCCGAAATTCCAGCGCCGTGGTGGATCCGGCGCGGTCTTGAATCGTGTAGAACAGGGTTTCGCGGGCTTCCAGCCAGTCGTAGTCGGTGATTTGCCAGCCATGGCGCAAACGCGCTTGTGCATAAGGTTTCAAGCCGCCGCGAAAGCCCAGCCGAACATCAATCGACTTGGCCATCAACAAGCCCAGACCTGCGAAGAACGAATTGTTAGTGGTGTTGCGTTCGCGGACCACATCTTTCAGGGGGCGGTGATCGGGCTGATCGGTGACCACGTCACGCGCATCGTCATTGCCCACGAACAGGTAAGGGATCTTCGATAGATTGGGCAGCCGCAAGCGAGCGTTGAATCGGACGTTGGCATGCGAAGAATGCCCCTCGCGGTTGAGAAAAGACAATCCGATCTGGCCATCAGAAACCTTACCGCCATCGCTGAAGGGCTTGTCACCGAATCGCTTGTCGATGCCACTGGCTAACCATTCGACGGTGGAGCGTACCGATTCACGGGTCGACTCGATCACTTCGTCCGTGGTGCTGGGTGGGGTCGCAGTGTCAGTTGCCGTGTTGGTGCCTGCGTCTGGCGGGGCTTCGGCGGCGCAGGCCCACTGAGCCATCGCGCAGATAGCGGCCATGGATGCCCAACGAGTCAATGCGATCATGTATCCCCGTTCTCTTGTTTGGTGCTTGGCAGCCTTTCCTGCATTGTGGGCGAAAGCCATCCGTCCGGCGATAAACTGGCGGCAGTCTGTTGAATTCATCACACACCCATGCCAATTCTGTCGCTGTCTGCCGGGCGGGTCACCGCCATCTGGGGTCACGCCTACCGCATCGAACCCAATGGGGCGCTAGTGCCCTTGCATGTGGGCGATCAGATCACAGGGTGGCAGCAGATCCTGACCGATCAAAAAGGCATTGTCGAGATCGAGCCCAAGGCCTTGTCGCCCAAGCTGTTGGCCTTGATCCAGGCCGCGGATGCCGATCACGCCATTGCGCGCATCGAGTCGCAAGCGCCCGAGGCCGCGCCGGCCGCAGGCTTGGAGGGTGGCAGCGGCAGTTTGCTACCCGGCTTGCGAGTGGACCGTGTCCACGAGTCCGTTTCTCCGCAAGGCCAGATTGTGGGGCAGATCCCTGAGACGGTGGATCGCGCGATCACGCCCTATCAGCTGCCAGCCGAGGTCGCTGCGCAGCAGCTCGACGCCTCCGGAAGCGGCGCCATCGAACTGCCTCCGAATGCGGGACCCTTTCCCCTTCCCGGAGAGACGCCCGTGCCCGTTGCGCTGATCACCCTGTCTGAAAAAGGCTTGGTCGGTGATACGGCCACGTACCCCGTCAGTCAGACTCAGGCTTTGGATTTGAGTCCGGCGCTGGATCCTGGTCACTTTAGCCTTCAGCCCCCATCGACATCGCTCTTTGCGGCTGGCGGACAAGCGTTGATCTGGTTGTCTGATGGACACGGTGGCCTGGTCGCACGCACTGCCGCCGATGGCCCTGACTACGTGCAGGCGCGCTGGGATGCCTCAACACAGCAGGTGACTGTCACGCTGACGGGCCCCTTGCAACATGCCACCGGGGCGGACGTGCTGAACTTTGACCTCCATGGGGTCGTGCCTTCTGGCGGCGTGAATCAGCCGGCTGCAGACGTTTTCGTTGCCGTGCAAGATGATGCGCCGCACTTGATGGCGCCGCCGCCTTTGGTGGCGCAAGCTGGCACCAACCTCATGGTGGTGTTGGACACCTCGTCAGATATGGCGCCATCGCTGAACGGCATGACCCGTTTGCAGGCGACCCTGCAGGCCTTGGGGGCGCTCATTGATCGCTACGCAGAAGTGGGGCCGGTCGCGGTTCGCTTGGTTCAGGCGTCTGATACGCCCCACCTGCTCGGGAGCACCTGGCTGTCGTCTGAGCAAGCCAAAAGCCTGGTGGCGAGCCTATATGCCCATGGCGATCATGCGTTTGATCGCGCCTTCACGGTGGCTGAGGATGCGTTCTCGACCACGGACGGGCGCATCGATGGCGCGCACAACGTGTCTTATTTCTTTGTAGGGGGGCCGTCCGGCTCGGATGCCTTGGGTGTGACCGAAGCCTCAGCCTGGACGCAATTTCTGAACGATCATCAGATCACGAGCCACGTGATTGGCGTGGGGGCAGGCGTCACCGAGTCAGATTGGGCGTCGGTGGCCTACGACGGGGTGGCCCATGCGGCAATCGACCCCGTGGTGGTCACGAGTCCATCGGCCTTGCACCAGATCGAACCCGATCATGCCGTATCGATCATCAAGGGGTCTTTGCTCGATACCGTTGCGATGGGGGCAGATGGTTTGGGGGGCGTGGTCGGTATCACTGTAGGTGACCAGCATCACTCGGTGGCCGAGGCGGTTCAGGGGATCTTGACCATCACCACGACTTTGGGTGGCACCTTCAGCGTTGATGTGCACAGCGGGCAATACAGCTATCAGCCACCAGCCGATGCGACTGACTTTGCTCTTGACCCGATTCAATTCACCCTGGCGGACAAAGATGGCGACCCGGTGTCGTCCACGTTGAACGCCGTGGTCAATCGGTTCAATGTGGTCAACAGCACGTACTTCAATGACACCCTGGTAGGACACCATGGCACCGATGTCTTCACCTGGCACTTGTACGACGTGAAGCAATGGGGCACGACTTCCTCAGTCGATCACGTGAAGGGCTTCGAATTCGGTGAGCCCAGACTGGCAGGGGGTGATGTGCTGGATTTGCGCGATCTGTTGCAGGGCGAGCACGCGGCAGCAGGTGGCGATGCGCTGTCGCACTTCATCGAGGTCGATAGCAACGCAGCGGGGACGACCCTGCACATCAGTTCAGGCGGGCACTTCTATGACGGGGTGCCGGCGGCGGCCATTCAAGATCACGCCATCGTCTTGGATGGGGTCGACCTGCGTGCGGGGCTGGGGCTGACGGCCGATACCAGCTCGGCCGTCTTGCTCAATCACTTGCTGGCGCAAGGCCAGCTTCGGGTCGATCCCTGAGGATCTCAGGGCTTGTGGATGGGGGACTCAGGGACAGTTCTGAGATCCCCTTGCAGGCTGCCCACGTATTCGGCCAGGATCTTCAGTTCAGGCAGCGTGAAGAGCTTGGCTTGTGCACCCATGATCGGGTTGCTGCGGCCGATCCTGGCATTGTTGTCGGTTTGATAAGACTTCAAAGCCACGTACACATAGTCCGAATATTGACCGGCCAACTTTGGGTAGGACGGGTCGATGGGCTTGTTCAGGCCTTCGCCGTGGCAGGCCAGGCAGTTGCCCTTTTTGACCAAGGCTTCAGCTTCAGCGGTGTGGCTGGTCGGCTGCGGCTTGGTCGGCGGAAGATCTTTGCCGCTTTGCGAGTAGTAAGCGGCGATGTCAGCGATGTCCTGATCCGTCAACGAGGTGGCGATGCCGCGCATGGTGGGGTGCTTGCGATCACCCTTTTGGTAGGCGTGCAGGGCGGACTCGATGTACTTGGCACTTTGACCTGAAATCATCGGCACACGGTGGATTTCAGGAAAGCTGGACCGGTATCCGACGATGCCATGGCACCCCAGGCACATGGCGATCTTGCCTTTGGCAGCATTGGGATCGCCTGGTTTAACGTCTTGAGCCAGGGCAGAAGAGGCGCCCCAAAGGCCGACAAGCGTGGCCATGCTCAATTGCAAGGCGACATTGGAAAGTGTTTTCATGGATCTCACAGGAAAATTGCAGCTGAGGAAAAACACATGGATCAAACCAATATAAGGCGGCCCGCCTATACTCGAACACAGTAACAACCCGGTTGAGTTTTGTCATGAAATTTCAAGGAACTGACCAATACGTCGCCACAGACGACCTGAAGCTGGCCGTCAATGCTGCCCTCACGCTGCAACGCCCTCTATTGGTGAAGGGTGAGCCCGGTACCGGCAAGACGATGCTGGCCGAGCAAGTTTCCGAAGCCTTGGGCATGCCCTTGTTGCAATGGCACATCAAGTCGACCACCAAGGCGCAGCAAGGCCTGTACGAATACGACGCCGTCAGCCGTCTTCGCGACAGCCAGTTGGGTGAAGAAAAGGTCAAGGACATCCACAATTACATCGTCAAAGGCGTGTTGTGGCAGGCTTTCGATGCAGACAAGCCGGTGGCCCTGCTGATCGATGAAATCGACAAGGCGGACATCGAGTTTCCCAACGATCTGTTGCGCGAGCTCGACCGCATGGAGTTCTACGTCTACGAAACCCGTCAGATGATCCAGGCCAAGCACCGTCCTTTGGTGATCATCACGTCGAACAACGAAAAGGACTTGCCTGACGCTTTCTTGCGTCGCTGCTTCTTCCATTACATCCGCTTCCCGGATGCCGAGACGATGAAGCAGATCGTCGAGGTGCACTTTCCTGGCATCAAACAAGAGCTGCTGAGCACGGCCATGCGGCATTTCTACGAAGTGCGCAATCTGCCCGGCCTGAAAAAGAAGCCCAGCACGTCCGAGTTGATCGACTGGCTCAAGTTGATGGTGGCCGAAGACATTCCCCTGGAAGCCCTGCAGAGCAAGGACGACAAGGTCAGTGTGCCGCCGCTGGTGGGCGCCTTGCTGAAGAACGAACAGGACGTGAGCTTGTTCGAGCGCCTGGTCTACATGGCGCGTCAAAACCGCTGATGATGGGGCAGGTTACGGTCAAGCCACGCAGCGCATCAGTTCGCTGACGACAACGCGGTTGCGTCCTTCTGCCTTGGCTCGATAGAGTGCCTCGTCAGCACGGCGCAGCAGCCCTGACAAGGATTCCTTGGTATCCAGGGCGCAGGCCATGCCGGTGCTGACCGTGACTGAAATCGTGGTGTCGTTCCAGGGGATGTTGACCTGGCTGATGGCTTCACGCAGGCGCTCGGCAGCTTGAACCGCGCCTTCGTGCTGGGTGTGGGGCAAGAGTACGCAGAACTCTTCGCCGCCATAGCGCGCCACACGGTCTACTTCGCGGGCCTGCTCTTCCAGTGTGCGTGCCACCGCGCACAGCACGGCATCGCCAGCGGCGTGGCCCAGGCGGTCGTTGACGCGCTTGAAGTGGTCGATGTCGACCATCAGTACCGTGAAGGTTTCGCCGAAGCGTTGCAGGCGCTGAACCTCGCGGTCGAGCATGCCCTCGATCGCACGCCGGTTCAGCAGGCCCGTCAGGGCGTCATGGCGTGACAGGTGCTCCAGGCGCTGAACCAGCCGCATCACCACGAAGTACATCAGCAGGCCACTGCTGACGATGGCCAGCGACACGCAGGCAAAGACCAAGGTGAACTGCCCGGCTTCGGGCGAAAACTGGTACCAAGGCCAATACACGTCGGGGAACGCAGCGGTGACCACCACGCCTAAGAACACGGCCATGCTGGAAGCCATGATGGCGTTGTGGAAGTGTGCCAACGATGCGCTGTATTCCCGTCTGATGGGGTTGAATGTTTCGCGGGCGCAGGCCGCCAGCATCCAGCACGCAGTCAGGCCGCCAGCCACCATGCCTGCGGCCCGCCAGCTCAAGGGGCCACAGATGCCTAGATTGAAAAGTGCCAGCCCGACCAGCACCGCGCCGTGCACCTTGTCAGTGTGGGGAATGCGCAAGAAAGCCTGCATCCCGCGCCGCAGGGAAACGCACCCCAGGGTGACCAGAAAGCCGGCCATCAACATCTGCGCGGTGTTTTGCCAGCCCCCGTTGACAACCGTCAGTGTCAACCCGGTTCCGTTGGCCAAACCGGCCAGCATCCAGTGTCGCGCGGCCTTGCGAGACATACCCAGCCACGTCCCGGCAACCCACCAGATGGCGGTTGTGAGGGCCTGGTTGAGAAAAACAAAGGCCAATAACTGCAGGCGTGCGTCCATTGAGGGTGCTTCAGGCCAAAATAGACGCTGATTCGAAGGACTTCATATGCTCATCGACTTCTTCTTTGCGTTGCGCTCAGCCAAGCTGCCGGTCACCATTCCGGAGTACCTCAGCTTGCTCGATGCCATCAAGCACGAACTGATCGGGCCGTCGGTAGATGAGTTCTATCACCTGGCCAAGATGACGTTGGTGAAGAACGAAGCGCATTTCGATAAATTTGACCGCGCATTTTCCACCTATTTCGGGGGGGTGACAGGCCAAATTGACTTGACTAAGGAGATTCCCTTAGAGTGGCTTCGCAAGCATTTTGAGCGTGAACTGAGCCCAGAAGAGCGCGCCAAGATCGAGGCCATGGGCTGGGACAAGCTCATGGATCGCCTCAAGCAACTGCTGGAAGAGCAGAAAGAGCGCCACGAGGGCGGCAACAAGTGGATCGGCACTGGCGGCACCTCACCGTTTGGCGCCTACGGCTACAACCCCGAAGGCATCCGGATCGGCCAAGATCGCTCGCGTAACCGCACCGCTGTCAAAGTGTGGGACAAGCGCGAATTCAAGGATTACGACGACTCGATCGAGATCAACACTCGCACCATCAAGGTGGCCTTGCGTCGTTTGCGCAAGTTTGCGCGCCAGGGCGCAGCCGAGGTGCTGGATCTGGATGACACCATTCACAGCACGGCGGCCAATGCAGGCATGCTGGACATCAAGTTGATCCCCGAACGGCACAACGCCGTCAAAGTGTTGTTGTTGATGGATGTGGGCGGCACCATGGACGACCACGTGCATCGGGTGGAGGAGCTGTTTTCGGCTGCCAAGTCTGAGTTCAAGCACCTGGATTTCTATTACTTCCACAATTGCGTCTACGACTTCATGTGGAAGAACAACCATCGGCGCTACACCGAAAAGATCCCCACCTGGGACATCATCCGCAAGTACAACAAGGACTACAAGTTGATCTTCGTGGGCGACGCCACCATGAGCCCTTACGAGATCCTGCAACCACATGGCAGCGTTGAGTACAACAACGAGGAGCCAGGTGCCGAGTGGATCCAGCGACTGCTCAATGCCTTTCCCCATCACGTCTGGATCAACCCTGAGCCTCAAGGCGTCTGGTCTTATCGTCAAAGCATCGCGATCATTCAGCAGTTGATGGGTGGGCGCATGTTCCCGCTGAGTCTGCAAGGCCTGGAAGGGGCCATGCGTTTGCTGAGCAAATGACCGCTCAGAGCCGATCACTGAAGACGTGCTTGCTGTGTCTGTGCTGGGGCGTCAGCCTCGCAGGGGCAGCCTGGGCTCAGGATGCGCCACCCGTGGCAGCGCCTTCAGGCGAGGTGTCAACGGCTTTGCCTGCGTACGACTTGATGGAACCGCAGCCGCTGTGGCGGCTCGACATCGACGCGCCGGAAAAATTTAAGAAGCTGCTGCGCAACTACCTGGATTTGGCGCGTTTTCAGAGCGAGGGCCAAACCGATGGCGATCAGATCAACCTGGTCGAGTTGCGTCGTCTGGTGGTGTCGGCACCTGAACAAGCACGCGGTTTGCTGGAGGCCGAGGGCTACTTCTCAGCCAAGATCACCACTCGGGTGGCGGACGCATCCAACGGGCAGCCCATGGTGGTCACCATCAAGGTGGAGCCCGGGCCGCTGACGCGGGTCAGCAAGGTTCAGATGATCTTTGAAGGGGGGCTGGACACCCGCTTGTCCAATGGCGACGAGCGCGCGCAGGCCCTGGTGCAAACCTTGAAAGATACCTGGGGGCTGCAAGAGGGGCGCGTCTTCACGCAGGCCGAATGGTCTGCTGCCAAGAACGCAACGTTGGCCAAGCTGCGTGCGATGGGCTATCCCACAGCATCCTGGAGTGGTACCTCGGTGACGGTGGACGCGGATGCGAAGTCGGCCAAGCTGTTTCTGGTGGCCGACAGCGGCCCCGCGTTTTTTTACGGCGACATCCGTGTCGAAGGCTTGCACCATCAGCCTGCATCGGCCATCACCAATCTGTCCTCATTCAAGCCTGGCGATCCTTATCAGGAAGCCCAGTTGGTTGATCTGCAAGATCGCATCCAGAAGATCAACCTGTTTGACAACGTTTTTGTGACCACCGATGTCGACCCCACCTCTGCGGCGGCGGTGCCGGTGGTGGTGCAGGTGCATGAGATGCCTTTGCAGCAGGCTTCTGTGGGCGTGGGTATGTCCAGCGACACCGGGCCGCGGGTGTCGTTCGAACACTTGCACCGCCAGCCGTTTGATAGCAATTGGCAGGCCAAGACCAAATTGCAGGTGGGCCGTGACGATTCGAATTTGCAGCTCGACTTGACTTCACATCCCTGGCCTGGCCGCCAGCGGGGGCTGATTTCGGGCCTGCTGGCTTACCAGATTGATCACGCTAAGGCCGTGAACACCAGCCAGCGTTGGCGGGTGGGTCGTTTGCGCGAACTCGACACCATGGAGCGAGCCGATTACTTTGAATTTCAACACGCCAAGGTGAAGTCTGAGCAGGACGTGACGGTATCGCAGGCCTCGTCGCTGGCCGGGACTTCTCAGTGGATTTTTCGCAATGTTGACAGCCAGGTCTTGCCCACCAAGGGGGTGAC
>JAGWLR010000107.1 GCA_028864885.1 Burkholderiales bacterium
CGCGCCATGACCCAAGACCTCACCCTGGACCCCAAGGCATGAGCCAGTCTGACGTGATCCTGCCCGGCGCCACCTTGGGCGTGATGGGTGGCGGCCAACTGGGCCGCATGTTCGTGCACGCAGCTCAGGCCATGGGCTACAACACCGCCGTGCTCGATGCCGACCCATCCAGCCCGGCAGGCCTGGTATCGCACCATCACATTCGTACCGGCTACCTGGACGAAGCCGGTTTGAAAGAACTGGCAGCCCAGTGCGCCGCCGTGACCACCGAGTTCGAAAACGTGCCGGCGCAGGCCTTGGCGCAACTGGCCCAAATTCGTCCGGTCGCTCCGGCTGGTTCGGCCGTCGCCATTTGCCAGGATCGCGCCAAAGAGAAAGCCCACTTCGTGGCCTGCGGGGTACCCTGCGCGCCGCACGCCATCATCGAAACGCCCGAGCAATTGGCTGCGGTGTCGGAAGACCTGTTGCCCGGTATCTTGAAAACCGCGCGCCTGGGTTACGACGGCAAAGGCCAGATCCGCGTCAAGACCCGTGCGGAGCTGAATGCCGCTTGGGATGAACTCAAGTGCGTGGGCTGCGTGCTCGAGAAGATGCTGCCTTTGGCCTACGAGGTCAGCGTCATTGTGGCGCGTGGTCGCAATGGTCAGGTGGTGCACTTCCCGCTGCAGCAGAACCTGCACCGCGATGGCATCCTGGCTGTGACCACGGTGCCGGCGCCCAGCGTCAGCGCCGAGGTCTCGCAACGGGCTTATGAGGCGGCGCACCAGATCGCCGCGTCGATGGGCTATGTGGGTGTGTTGTGCGTGGAGTTCTTTGTGCTGCAAGATGGCAGTATCGTGGCCAATGAAATGGCCCCGCGCCCGCACAACTCCGGTCACCACACCATTGACGCCTGTGATGTGTCGCAGTTTGAGATGCAAGTGCGCGCCATGACGGGGCTGCCCCTGGTCGAGCCGCAATTGCACAGTCCTTGCCACATGCTCAACCTACTGGGGGATTTGTGGTTCCCCGCAGGGGCGACCACACAGCAAGAGCCTGATTGGGCCGGGGTGCTGGCCCTGCCGGGCGTGCACCTGCATCTGTACGGCAAAACCGAGGCCCGCAAGGGGCGCAAGATGGGGCACCTGACGGTGACCGCGCCGACCGCTGCCCAAGCTCGCGAGGTGGCTTTGAAAGTGGCTGCCATTCTGGGCATCGAGCCCTTCTGATCGAGGTAGATGCCGTCATCATGCGTCTGTTGAATCCGCAAACCCAGGCCGATGCCATCGAGGTGGCTGCCAAACGGTTGGCCGATGGTGGCCTGCTGGCCCTGCCTACCGAAACCGTCTATGGCCTGGGGGCTCGCGCGGATGACGACGCGGCGGTCGCCCGCATCTTCGCCGCCAAGGGGCGCCCCTCCAATCACCCCTTGATCGTGCATGTGGCGAACGCCCAGGCGGCGCACGCTTTTGCCGAGTCGATTCCGCCCATGGCCCAGCGCTTGATGGATGCCTTCTGGCCTGGGCCGTTGACGGTGATCGTGCCGCGACACCCGGATTGCGCCCGGGCAGCGGCAGGTGGCCAGCATTCGATTGGTTTGCGTTGCCCGGATCATCCGGTAGCCAACCAGTTGCTGGAAGCGGCCGCCGAACTGGGCGTGTTGGGCGTGGCCGCGCCCAGCGCCAATCGATTTGGCCGAGTCAGCCCGACGCGCCCCGAGCACGTGGTCAGCGAATTCGAGGGTCAGGGTTCGGGCCTCGATGAGGTCTGGGTGCTGGACGGCGGGCCCTGTGATGTTGGCATCGAATCGACCATCGTGGATTGCTCCCGTGGCTATCCGGTGCTGCTGCGCCCCGGGCACATCACGCGAGGCCAGATCCAGGCTGTGACGGGCGAGGTTGTGGGCGTGTCTACCCCTGAAAAGCCGGATGCGGATGCGCCGCGTGCCTCGGGCACCTTGATGGCCCATTACGCCCCCCGGGCCAAAGTGCGTCTGATGCCCAGTGATCTGTTGCTGGTGGCCTTGGATGCCTTTGAGCTGGAGGTGAAAGAAAACCCCGCCTTGCTGCACGATTCGCGCCCCCGTCTGGCGGTGTATTCGCGCAGCCTGTGGGCCCACCGCACCAGCATCCCTGGCGTGGTACATCGAGCCATGCCACCTGAACCTGTGGCCGCGGCCTATCACCTGTTCGCCGATCTGCGGGAACTCGACGACCTGGGCGTCGATCTGATCTGGGTTGAAACGCCCCCCGAGGACCAAGCCTGGGCAGGCGTGCGCGACCGCCTCAGTCGCGCTGCCGCAGCCTGAGGGCGTCAACCGTCACCGCGAGCGGGTATTCTTGCGACCTGACCCTCACCGATCCGTTTTTGGAGTCTTCATGCATCGCTTCTTTTCTTTGGCCTTGTCCCAAACCGCACGCCGTGTGGGGGCCCTGGCTGTTTCTTGTCTGGCAGCGGCTTCGATGGTGGCCTGTGGTGGGGGCACCCAATCCAAGAAATTCAAGCCCGATTCCTTCGTGGCGTTTGGGGATGACTTTGCGCTGATCAAGTCGGATGGGTCTCGCTACACCGTCAACACCTATCGTGACGGCTACACGCCCTCAACGACCCCACCGGCCACGCCTTCTAGTCCGCCGGTCTACAGTTGCAACGCTGAGCTCAGTTGGCTCATGTTGTTTGCCTTCGACTTCGGCTTCAAATTCAGCACCGAGTGCCCGGATTGGAGTTCAGGTGGCGACAAGACCGCCGTGATGCTGGCCAACGATCCGGTCGACATCAGTTTCACTTCTACCGGGGTGGATACGGCCGTGGCCAACGCGGGTGCCAACGCGGTGCTGACCACCATCAACCAGAACCTGTCTCTGCTCAACAAAGGCACCCTGGTCACGGTCACGGTGGGGCGGGCTGACATCGTCAAGGCCTACTGGACTTATCTGCTAACCCCCGACGACGCCACCTTGTCGTCCTTGAAGTCGCAGCTCAAATCTTTGGGGGGCAGCTTTGCAGCCGGGCTCCAGCCGGTCGTGCAGAGCGGGGCACGCACCATGATCGTGTTGACCCCGAGCCTGGCTGAATCGCCTTTGGCGAAATTGGACGCGGTCAACGTGACTCGCAACAAGGCCGCGATGGCCGCCCTGGTGCAGGCCTTCAACGACGGCTTGACCTTTGGTTTGTCGACCAGCGGTTACACCGGTCAGCAGGTGGCCTTGGTGGATGTGCCCACGGTGTTGAATGCGGTGTTGACCAACCCCTCCGCATATGGGCTGGCCAGCATCGACAGTGGGGCCTGTTCAACCGTGACGACCTCGAACTCGTTCGGGCCACCCCCATTGTGCTTGGCGACCGATTTGCCGGACCAGACCGTGCTGACGTCTTACTTCTGGGCAGACAACACCCACGTCAACACCAGCATGGCGAGCACCATTGCCTCGACCGCTTACTCTGCGTTCAGCAATCACCCCTTCTGATTCGGGTCTGACGGCGGCTGGCGGCCAAACCGCAGCCGCATGATCAGGATGCCTGAAGCCAGCGTCAATGTGATGGCATTGGCCACGGTCATCGGGCGCGAACCCAGGGCCATGCCGTAAATCAGCCACAGCGCCACCCCGAAGGTGAAGGCGCTGTACATCCCCAGCGAAATGCCGCTGACATCCCTTGTGCGGAAGGTCAGCCAGGCTTGCGGGATGAAGGATCCGGTTGTCAGGCAGGCCGCGGCGGTGCCGATCCATTCAAGGTGCTCGGGGCTCATCTTGAGGCCTCACTGTGGGATTGGTCATGAACGGTCCAGCTGAGCAAGGCGTTCAACAAGGGGCGGGCCGATTCGGCTTGGGCCCCATTGACGATGCCCACCACCGCGTAACGTTGGCCGCTGCGGCCCTCGGCGATGCCAGCCACAGCCGAGGCCCCATCCAGCGAACCCGTTTTGACATGAACCAAGCCCGGCGCGCTGTCCAGGCGCTTGGCTGTGCCGTCGACACCTGCCACCGGCAACGAAGCCAGCCATTCCGGCATCACCGGGCTGGCCCACAGGGCCTGCATCCAGCGGCCCATGCATTCGGCGCTGCTGCGCGCCTGCCGTGACAAGCCGGAGCCGTTGTCCAGGATCAAGCTGTGGTCGTCGCAGGGCGAATGGCCGGCGGCATCCTGAGTTGCGGCGCGCACCTGTTGCGCCACCACGCTGCGAGCCTCGTCCAGGGTCCCCTGACCGGCCTCGGCCCCCAGTGTCAGAAACAGCTGGCGCGCCATCACGTTGTTGCTGAACTTGTTGATGTCGTACACCACTTGGGCCAGTGGCGGCGAGGTCCAGCGCATCCACACCGGCTGTTCGGGTGGCCAGAGGCCGCTGACGACCCGGCCTGTGAGGTGCCCCCCCAGGTCCTTCCAGGTCTGTGTGATCAAGCGCTCGGCGTAGTCGTCCACGTCGTCGCCGGTCCACAGCAAGGGCCAGTCTTTTTCCTGGCAACTGCGGGGATAAGGGCCTTTGACCTCGATCTGCCAGCGCGAGCGTGTGCGAGCTGATGCGGCGCCCTTAGGGTTCAGGGCCAGGGTCAGGCTTTCCCGCCAGTCGCCGCAAATGGGGCGATCGACCAACTGCGTGTGGTTGACCAAGTCCAAGCCGGCCAGGCGTGGCTCCATGCTGATGCGCACCTGCCCACTCTGGATGTCATCGGGCCGGAATCGCAACACCAGGGCCCGGTGGTTGAGCAACGTGGCATCGGGGCCGGCGTTATAAGGTTTGAGCGGCTTGCCATCAAAAGCGGCAGGGTCGTGGTCGGCGATCTGGAAGCGCTGGCGATCCAGAACGATGTCGCCGTGGATGGTGTGCAATCCGGCGGCCCGCCAGCGGGTCATGAACAGGTGCAAGCGCTCCAGCACCAGGGCCGGGTCACCGTTGCCGCGAATGTAGAGCGGGCCGCGCAAGATGCCGCCTCTCACCAAGCGTCCACCCAGCCCGACTTCGGTTGTCCAGGTGTAGGCCGGGCCCAAGGTTGTTAGCGCTGCGCCGGTAGTGAACAGTTTCATCACCGAGGCCACCGATCGGGGCTGCGCGGCGTGGATGGACAAGCGATCAGGCCCGCCCTGCACGGGTTGCACCCAGAACGACACAGCATCGGGGGGAATGCCAGCCTGGCGCGCCGCGTCGGCCAATGGCGTGGGCCAGGGCGTGTCGGCGGCGTGGCCAAGCGAGGCCGCACCAGCGATGACACCCCCCAAAGCCAGGCGGACAAGTTGAAGCAGGAGTCGGTCAGGCATGCGCATGCCGGCATCATAGTTCTGCCCGGCCTTACACTTGCGCCCATGTCTGTTGTCCACCCTGTCCTGATCGCCCTCGACACCGCGACCGATCGCGTTCACCTCGCTTTGTTGGCAGGCGAGCGCACCCGCGTGGTGGATCTGCCGGGCGGGGCGCAGGCCTCGGCCACCTTGCTGCCAGCGCTGCAAGATCTCTTGCAAGCAGGTTCGATCAGTTGGTCCGACGTGGATGCGATTGCCTTCGGTTCCGGGCCGGGGGCGTTCACTGGATTGCGGACGGCTTGCGCCACCGCGCAGGGCCTGGCCTTGGGGCTAGACAAGCCGGTGATCGCCCTGGATACCTTGATGGCGGTGGCGGAAGATGCCCGTGCGTCGGATCCCGGGGCTTGGCCGGAAGGCACCGAGATCTGGGTCCTGCAAGACGCCCGCATGGACGAGCTCTACGTGGCGGCGTATGTCTGGCAAGGGGCGGGCTGGGTCTGCACGCAGGCGCCTCAGTTGTGGGCCCTCGATGAGCCTCAGCGGCGCTGGACGACGATGGCGCCGGCGCACCTCGCTGGCAGCGGGTTGAGCGCTTACGCCGAACGGTTTGCCGGCATCCCCGCAGGGCGGAGGTGGGTGCACGCCGCCCCGCGCGGCGCAGCCCTGGCCGAACTGGCCCGCCAAGCCTGGGGCCGCCAGGACACCCTGGATGCCGCGCTGGCCCTGCCGCGCTATGTGCGCGACAAGGTGGCCCAGACCACGGCCGAACGCATGGCGGCCCGAGCATGAGCATGCCGCGTTTTGTTGACCGCCCCTTGACCGAGGCCGACATCCCTGCCGTCATGGAGATGGAGGCCCTGGCCTGCCTGCATCCCATTCACGCCTGGACCGACGACAACTACCGATCCTCGATCCGCGCTGGCTACTGGGCACGGGTGCGCTGTGAGGCCGACACCGGGCGGATTCTGGCCGTGTGCGTGGCGATGGACGGCCTCGAAGAAATGCATTTGCTGAACATCGCGGTCGATCAGTCTTTGCATGGCAAGGGCGTGGCGCAGGACCTCATGCGGATCTTGTACGAGCTGTGTCTGCAGCGCGGGGCGAAGTCGCTGTGGTTGGAGGTGCGCCCAACCAATGAGCGCGCCCGGCGGCTGTATCTGCGCGAGGGCTTCGAGCCCGTCGGAGTACGCAAAAACTATTACCCCGCGCCGCATGGGCGCGAAGACGCCGTCGTCATGCGGCGTCTGATCCAGGCCACGGAGGGCGCGAGCGATGCGTTGGTCTGAACGTCAACGCGCCATGTTGCGCGAAATGGGGATCCCGCCGTTCTGGCCGGTGGAGCCTGAGACGGCGGCTGTCATGGCCACTGAGGCGGTGGCCGCGCCCGTGCCCGCCCCCGTTCCGTCCGAGCCGATCAAGCCCAAGCAACCCATTGCGGTGGCGCAGGTGCTCGATGCCTTGCCACAAGCGCGACGCCCGGACGGCGTGGAGTCGATGGATTGGCCTGCTTTGCGTGAGGCCGTGGCCCACTGCCGGGCTTGTGATTTGTGCGGCAGCCGCACCCAGACCGTGTTCGGCGTGGGGCACATTGAGGCGCAGTGGATGATCGTCGGCGAAGCCCCTGGCGAACAGGAAGACAAGCAAGGCGAACCCTTCGTGGGTCGTGCCGGGCAGTTGCTCGACCGCATGTTGGCTGCGCTGGATCTCACCCGGGCTGAGTCCACCGCCGACAAGCAGGTCTATATCGCCAACGTGCTGAAGTGTCGGCCGCCGGCCAACCGCAACCCTTTGCCACCCGAGGTGGCCCAGTGCGAGCCGTATCTGCTGCGGCAAATGGCATTGGTTCAGCCGCGGGTCGTGCTGGCCATGGGGCGTTTCGCGGTTCAATCGCTGTTGAAAACTTCCGAAGCCATCGGCCGGTTGCGCGGCAAAGTCCATGAGGTGCAGGGCGTGCCGGTGATCGTCACCTACCACCCAGCCTACCTGCTGCGCAATCCTGCCGACAAGGCCCTGGTGTGGGATGACCTGTGCCTGGCCCGTGAGGTCTGGGCCCAGCGCGGGGCTCAGTCTTCCAGATAACGCTTGCGGCGGAACAGCCAGATCAGCGCCACGGCCACCACGAGCATCATCGCCATCAAGACCCAGAAGCCCGTATGTTGGTGGATCAGCGGCAGGTTGTCGAAGTTCATGCCGAAGATTCCGGTGATCAGGTTCAGCGGCAAAAAGATGGCGGTCAACACCGTCAGGGTGCGCATGATGTCGTTGGCGCGGCTGCCTTGCGCTGAAAAGTGCATCTGAACCGCGCTTTCGGCCGAACTTTCCAGCCGTCGCACGTGGCCCAGCACGCGCTCGATGTGTTCCAGCACATCGCGTGAGCGCACCCGTAGCACTTCGCGCTCCCGTGCCGCGCCGGGTTCGGTCGGTGTAGGCCAGTCGTCTAGGGCGTCGATCCATTCCTGCACGGCGCTGCGCTGGTCTTCACATGTGTCTTCCAGCAAGTGCAGTGCGTTGCGCGATTCGAGCAAGGCCTGCCAGTTGGTGAAGCGCCGCGAGTTGCCCAGCAACTCTTGTTGCAGATAGCCAAACTGCCGGGTCAGCAGGCGGCGCAGATCCAGGTAGCTGTCGACCATGTGGTTGATGATGCGCAGCATCAAGTCAGCCGGGCTGGGCGGCAGGCGTGAGGTGCTGCCTCGCCCATCGTGGCGGGCATGCGTCGATTCGTTCGATTCTTCTGGGCCCAGATTCGGGTCCATCGAAAGATCGTGAGACGAGGCTGCGCCGCCAGCGCCGTCGTGCCGGATGGCCTGATTCACCATCTGAGCCAGGCGGCCTTCAAAGAAGTCGCGCACCGAACAGTCGGCCGGGTGCACCGTCAACAAGATGCGATCGAACACCGCAAAACCCACGGGGCTGGTGTCGATGGCCGCGATGGCCTGTCGGGCAGACGACACCGTGCCCTTCTCGTCGTCCAGAAACAGGTGCTCCGACCCATGTCCAGCGGCCAACCGCCGAAACACCAGCAGGTCATACCAAGAGGTGTAGTCGTACTGGGAGGGCAGTTGCGGGTTGAGCAGGTCGGACACGTGCAAATCGACCAAGCCACCGCCGGCCAGGCGCTGCAGGGCACGCTGCACTTCAGGCAGGCCCACCTCAAAGCGACGGCGACCCGTGGTCACCCACAGAAAGCCGGTACTGGGCAGTTTGTCAGGCCAGTCCGGCAGCTCGGTGAAGCGATCGTTGATCAGGAAAAAGCGCACGAACCCTCCGCAGCGGATGAAGCGTCAGCCGCGAAGCTGCTGTGCGGCGTCCAGTGCGAAGTATGTCAGGATGCCGTCGGCTCCAGCGCGCTTGAAGGCCAGCAGCGATTCCATCATCGTGGCGTCATGATCCAACCATCCGTTCTGGGCGGCGGCCTTGATCATGGCGTACTCACCGCTGACCTGGTAGGCAAAGGTCGGCACCCGGAACTCGTCTTTGACCCGCCGCACGATATCCAAATATGGCATGCCGGGCTTGACCATCACCATGTCGGCGCCCTCGGCGATGTCCATCGCCACCTCGCGCAGTGCCTCGTCGGAATTGCCTGGGTCCATTTGATAGACCTTCTTGTTGCTCTTGCCCAGGTTGCCTGCCGAGCCGACCGCATCTCGGAAGGGGCCATAAAACGCGCTGGCGTACTTGGCGCTGTAGGCCATGATCCGGGTGTGGATCAGCCCTTGCGATTCGAGCGCGGCGCGGATCGCGCCGATGCGACCATCCATCATGTCGCTGGGGGCAACGATGTCGACGCCGGCTTCGGCTTGAACCAGAGCCTGCCGTGTCAGCACGGCCACGGTTTCGTCGTTCAAGATGTAACCCGTGTCGTCCAGCAGCCCGTCCTGACCATGGGTGGTGAAGGGGTCCAGCGCCACATCGGTCATCACGCCCAGATCGGGAAAGCGCTGCTTCAACTCGCGCACGGTGCGGGGGACCAGGCCTTCAGGGTTCCAGGCTTCGCTGCCGTCAGGGGTTTTCAACGCCGTGTCAATGACCGGGAACAAGGCCAGCACCGGCACACCCAGCTCTACACAGCGCTCGGCCGCCCGGTAAAGCGCCGATCGACCCAGCCGTTCGACGCCGGGCATCGAGCCCACCGCTTGCGTGCCTTCGTCCTGGTCCAGGATGAAAACCGGGTAGATCAGATCAGCTGAAGTGAGTGCATGCTCACGCACCAAGCGGCGGGTGAACTCGTCTTTGCGTAGTCGACGGGGGCGGTGCTGAGGGAAGTGCTGGGAGTAGGGCATGGACCAATTCGGGGGCGAAATCTGTGAAGCAATGCAAAGCTGCGGAAAAATCAGCCAAAAAATAGGCAAATCCGGACATGGGCTTGAGACATGTCGTCGCAAGAGTTCTATAATTCGTCTTGAATGATACGCCGCAAGGCCTCATTCCCTGCTTTTCCTCCCTGAGCAGGTGCCTTACCGTGATGACAGCGTTAAGGCTTCACAGCCCCAGCGTTTGCTGGGGCTTTTTTTTGCCCCAAATACTTTCAATTTTTGCAGCGCAGCAACCACGACGACATCTTAGTGGGCATCGTGCCTGACCGGAGCATCGTCATAATGGGTTCATGCTCTGGATCAAAGCCTTCCACATCATCTTCGTGGCCAGCTGGTTCGCTGGTTTGTTCTACCTGCCGCGACTGTTCGTGAACCTCGCGATGGTGCCTGCCGACAGTCATGCCGAACGTGAGCGGCTGCTGTTGATGGCGCGCAAGCTCTATCGCTTCACCACCTTGCTGATGATTCCAGCCTTGACGCTGGGTCTGATCCTGTGGCTGTACTACGGGATCGGGCGCGGGCCGGGGCAGTGGTGGTTGCACATCAAATTGCTTCTTGTTGTGTGTGTGATTGGCTACCAACACATGTGCCGCAAGTTGCTGCGAGATTTCGAATCCTTGAAAAACCGTCGCCCCCATCGGTGGTTCCGGTTTTTCAACGAAGTCACGGTGCTGCTGTTCATGGCCATCGTGATCCTGGTGGTCGTCAAACCGTTCTCTGGCTGAGAACGGTCGAGGCGGGGTCATGTCCTTGCACCGCAGTTCAGCCTGGCCCCTGACCTGGGCGGCGCTGGCGCTGGTGACTTACGCGAGCTTGCACCCCTTGAGCGGCTGGCGCTGGCCAGATCCCCAGGCGTTTTCGTGGGTGCTGCCGAAACTGCCCAACGAAGTGCTGGAC
>JAGWLR010000108.1 GCA_028864885.1 Burkholderiales bacterium
CGCCCTTGGCCTCGATGCCGTCGCGCTTGACGGTGGCCAGCACGCTCGCCGCCTGCTCGCCGCCCATCACGCTGATGCGGGCGTTGGGCCACATCCACAAGAAGCGTGGGTTGAAGGCGCGGCCGCACATGCCGTAGTTGCCGGCCCCAAACGAGCCGCCAATGACCACGGTGAACTTAGGCACCTGGGCGCACGACACGGCTGTCACCATCTTGGCACCAGCGCGGGCAATGCCTTCGTTTTCGTATTTGCGGCCCACCATGAAGCCGGTGATGTTCTGCAAGAACACCAAGGGGATCTTGCGCTGGCAGCACAGCTCGATGAAGTGCGCGCCCTTGTTGGCGCTTTCCGAGAACAAGATGCCGTTGTTGGCAATGATGCCCACGGGCATGCCTTCAATGTGCGCAAAGCCGGTGACCAGCGTGTTGCCGTAGCGGGCCTTGAACTCGTCAAACTCGGAGTTGTCGACGATGCGGGCGATGACCTCGCGCACATCAAAGGGCTTGCGGGTGTCGGTGGGGATGATGCCGTTCAGTTCAGACGCGGCATAGCGTGGCGCACGCGGCTCGATCATCTGGATGGTGGGCTCTTTGCGCCAGTTCAACTGCGCCACACAACGCCGCGCCAGCGCCAGCGCATGGGTGTCGTCATTGGCAAGATGATCAGCCACGCCAGACAAGCGGGTGTGCACATCGCCGCCGCCCAGGTCTTCAGTCGTGACCACTTCACCCGTGGCGGCTTTCACCAAGGGCGGGCCACCGAGGAAGATGGTGCCTTGGTTCTTGACGATGATGGTCTCGTCGCTCATGGCGGGCACATAGGCGCCCCCCGCCGTGCACGATCCCATGACCACGGCGATTTGCGGAATGCCCATCGCGCTCATATTGGCCTGGTTGTAGAAGATGCGACCAAAGTGATCCCGGTCGGGGAACACCTCGTCTTGATTGGGCAAGTTCGCGCCACCCGAGTCCACCAGATAAATGCAGGGCAGGCGGTTCTGCATCGCGATCTCTTGCGCGCGCAGGTGCTTCTTGACCGTGAGTGGGTAGTAAGTGCCGCCCTTCACGGTGGCGTCGTTGCACACGATCATGCATTCCACGCCCGACACGCGGCCCACGCCAGCCACCACACCCGCACAGGGCGCGGCGTTGTCATACACATTCAAGGCCGCCAGCGGGCCGATCTCCAGAAACGGCGAGCCGGGGTCCAGCAGCATTTCCACACGATCACGCGGCAGCAACTTGCCTCGGGACAGGTGCTTGGCACGTGGACCTTCGCCGCCACCCAGGGCGATCTGCGCCAGCTTGGCTTCGAGGTCTTGCACCAAGGCCAACATGGCTTGCTCGCTGGCCTTGAAGGCTTCGCTGCGTGGGTTGATTTGTGAGTCGATGACGGGCATGGCTGTCTTCGGATTCGGTTGAATAGTTATCAGGCAGAAGCAGGCGAGGCGGCCTGCAAACTTTGCTGCAGGGCTTGCCGCACCTCATCGCGGAAGCGGGTCAGGGCTTCCAGCGAGGCATTCGGGGGGGTGATGGCGCTCCAGATCAGAGCGGTGAGCTGCTCGGCGGTCTTGTCGATGGCAGGGCGCTTTTGATTCGTGATCGAGTCCCACAGCACATGCTCCATCGAGCCATAAATCAGCTCGCGCATCAGGCGCAGGGGCACATCGGTGCGGATCTCGCCTTGCTTTTGCCCTTGCGCCAGGCAGTCCATCAAAGGCGCGGTGTAGCGGCGCTTGCACTCGGTGATCACGTCAGCCAGATCCGGCCCCGTGGCGCGGCCTTCACCCAGCACCAGGGCGCACATGCCCGAGCCATCGGCCAACAAAGTGATGAGGTGATGGCGGATGACGAAGCTCAGCCGAGCGTAAACGCCTTGCAGGTGAGGCATTTCACGTTCGACCTCGGTGCTGATCTCGTCGTACCAGTCTTTGATGACCTGGATGCACAACTCGCGCTTGCCGGCGAAGTAGGTGAACACCGTGGCTTCAGACACGCCCGCCCGCTCGGCAATCAGCGCCGTGGTGGCGTGCTGAAAGCCGTGCTCAGAAAAGACTTCGCGAGCGGCGCGCAGCAGCTCGGTGATGCGAAGTTGAGACTTGGCGCGCCGGGGCGCCACCCGTTGCAAGGCAGACATAACAGAAAGTTGAGTGATGCTCAATTATTTTTCAAAAATAATGATGTGTACATAGGGAAATGGTTAAGCGTCACTCAAATCGTGGGGGTTTGTGAATTCTGGGGGGCATTTGGTTGGTCGATTTATGATCGGGCATCGGCGGTGCCGAATCTGGGGTGGCCGATGGGGTGCCCCCTACTCAGGAAGACGACAATGACCAAGTGGCAGGTGTGGGGATGGTGTGGCCTGGCCGTCGCAGCGGTGACGCTGCAAGGCTGTGCGGCGTTTCGCGGCGAAAAGCTGCCAAAAGTAGACGCCACTCAGCTTGAGGTGACCCAAGGATCAAACAAGCTCAAGGTGTTTGCCCGCTGGACAAGCGATGCCCTTGTTGACCCCGTGCCCGACAAGGCGCTCCAGGCCGGTGCAGAGTTGAGCAAAAAGTCGTTTGAGGACGCGATTGCAGCGTCCCACTGTTGCACCTTTGTCGACCAAGAGGCGCAGGCAGATCTGCTCGTCGATGGCATCCGTTACATCAAGACGGACAAGTTGACCGCGGCGCCCGTCCTGCTCACGGGCTTGACGCTGTACCTCATCCCCTCATGGGAGACGACCCCGTTCAAGGTGTCGGTCCGGGTCCAAAAAGGCATGGACATGAGGGTCTACGAACTTGAAGACTCGGTCACCACCATTCAGTGGCTGCCGTTCATTCTGGCGATGCCCTTTGCCGATCCGTTGACGGTGTCGTCAGCGGTCGAAAGCAATGTCTACCAGATCCTGGTGCTCAAGATGAAGGCGGATGGTCTCTTGAGCCAGGGCCCGAGATAACGCTCACAAGCTACGCGCGATCAACTCCTTCATGATCTCGTTCGTGCCCCCGTAGATCTTCTGAACGCGGGCATCGGTGTACATCTTGCAGATGGCGTATTCGTTCATGTAGCCATAGCCACCGTGCAACTGCAGGCATTCGTCGATCACACTGCATTGCTTTTCGGTGGTCCACCATTTGGCCATCGACACGGTGACCGGATCGAGCTGATCTTTCATGAACAGATCGATGCAGTGGTCGATGAACACACGGCCCAGACGAGCTTCGGTCAACGACTCCGCCAGCTTGAAGCGGGTGTTCTGGAATTCCAGAACGGCTTTGCCAAACGCTTTGCGTTCCTTCACATACTCGGTGGTGATGGCCACCGCGCGTTCGATGTTGGCCACGGCAGCCAGTGCCAGCACCAGGCGCTCGAAGGGCAATTGCTGCATCAGCTGATAAAAGCCTTGCCCCTCCTGGCCGCCCAACAAGCAGCTCACCGGCAGCCGCACATCGTCAAAGAACAGCTCGGAAGTGTCCTGGCCTTTCTGCCCCATCTTGTCGAGCACGCGACCGCGGCGGAAGCCGGGCAGGTCACGTGTGTCCATCACGACCAGTGAGATGCCCTTCGAGCCCAGATTGGGATCGGTCTTGACCACCACCACGATGAGATCGGCCATCGCGCCATTGCTGATGAAGGTCTTGGCGCCATTGACCACATAGTGATCGCCTTCACGCACGGCTCGGGTCTTGATGTTTTGCAGATCGGAGCCCGTACCCGGCTCGGTCATGGCGATCGCCCCGATCAGTTCGCCGCTGGCCAGGCCGGGCAGCCAGTTCTGCTTTTGCTCTTCGGTGCCATAAGCCAGGATGTAGTGCGCGCAGATTTCATGCACGTGTTTGCCGAAGCTGGTCACGCCGGCGTACACAAACTCCTCGAACACCACGGCCTCGGTTCGGATGTCGGCACCCTGTCCGCCATATTGCTCCGGCAAGCTGGGACACAGCAGCCCCATCTCACCGGCGGCACGCCAGGCGGAGCGATCCACGTGCTGCTGCTTGCACCACTTCTCTTCAAGGGGCGCGAATTCCGAGGTGATGAACTTACGGACCGCATCGCGCAGGCCTTCGAGCTCGGGGGTCATCCAGGGGGAGGTACTTCTGATCATGTTTTGTCTCCTCGGCGCCTTCTCGTGTGGGCCGATTGGTTTGTGATGAACGGAATCGGGTCAGATGAGTTCGATGGCCATGGCGGTGGCTTCTCCTCCACCGATGCACAGACTGGCGATGCCACGCTGGCCCCCGCGCCGCTGCAGGGCGTGAATCAGCGTGACCAGGATGCGCGCACCGGTGGCGCCAATGGGGTGGCCCAAGGCGCAGGCGCCGCCATGGACGTTGACCTTGTCGTGGGGCAAAGCAAGGCCGCGCATCGCCAGCATCGTCACCATGGCGAACGCTTCGTTGATTTCAAACAAATCAACGTCTTGTACCGCCCAGCCGGTTTGGCGCAAAACCGATTCGATGGCAGGGATCGGAGCGGAAGGAAATCGCCCCGGTGTCGAGGCATGGGTGCTGTGGGCTACGATGCGGGCCAAAGGGCGCAAGCCCGTGGCCGCAGCCACGCTGGCTCGGGTCAAGACAAGGGCTGCGGCGCCGTCCGAAATGGAGGAGGAGCTGGCGGCCGTGACCGTGCCCTCCCGACCCGCTGGTGCGAAGACGGGTTTGAGCTTGGTGATCTTTTCCGGTTGACACTGGCCAGGGGTCTCGTCCACGTCCACCGCGGTGGTCAGGCCCTTGAGTTTGACGTCGACCGGCGTGATCTCGGGTGCAAACCAGCCTGAATCAACCGCGTTCTGCGCCCGACGAATCGACTCCAGCGCATAGGCATCCTGCTCGGCGCGAGTCAAGTTGGCTTCGTGTGCCATGGCTTCCGCATAGTGCCCCATGAGCTCGCCGCCGTAGGCATCTTGCAGGCCGTCGAAGAACATGTGGTCCAGGGTTCGACCATGCCCTAGCCTTTGGCCTTTGCGCTCAGCTGGCAGCAGGTAAGGCGCGTTGCTCATCGATTCCATGCCACCGGCTACCAGAAACCGAGCAGCATCCGCTTTGAGCAGGTCATGCGCCAGCATCACCGTCTTCATGCCTGATCCACACATCTTGGTCAGGGTTGTGGCGCCGACCGATTCCGGCATGCCTGCGCCCAATGCAGCTTGACGTGCGGGCGCTTGTCCCAGGCCGGCCATCAGGCAGCAGCCCATATAGACCTCATCGATCTCGGCTGCGGGTACGCCGGACTCCTGCAGAGCCGCTCGGATGGCAGCCGCCCCCAGTTGGGGCGCAGTGAGCGTGGACAAGGCGCCCATGAACGCACCAATCGGCGTGCGACGGGCTGACAGGATGACAATCGGATCGGACTGGGACATGACGCGCCTGCAAAAAGAGTGAACGAGACGATCGCTTTATTTGGCAGCCATGCGCAGCGATCCGTCAATGCGGATGACCTCACCATTGAGGTACTCGTTCTCGACAATGTGCCGAGCCAAGGCCGCGTACTCGGCGGGTTTGCCCAAACGAGAGGGGTGCGGCACCGTGGCGGCCAGCGAGGCTTGCACTTCTTGGGGTAGGCTCATCAGCATCGGGGTTTCAAAAATGCCGGGGGCTATCGTCATCACCCGCACTTGCTCGCGCGCCAGATCGCGGGCGGCAGGCAGCGTCATGGCCACCACGCCCCCCTTTGAGGCCGAGTAGGCGGCCTGTCCCATCTGGCCGTCAAAGGCGGCCACCGAAGCGGTGTTGATGATCACCCCTTTGGACGCGCCTTCTTCTGCAGCCCCGGAGTCCACGAAAGCTGGCACAGCCAGTCGCATCATGTTGAAGGTGCCGATCAGATTGACCATGATCGTGCGGGTGAAGGCCTCCAGCGAGGCCGGACCATTCTTCGTCAGGATCTTCTCGGCAGAGGCAATGCCCGCCGCGTTGACCAGCACGTCGAGCCGGCCAAAGCGATCCACGGCAGTTTGCACGGCGGCTTGACCGCTGGCGGCGTCGCTCACGTCCGTTTTGACGTGGATCCAGCGGCCTTCCCATTGAGGTTGCGCCCAGCCTTCCTTCGGAGCACCCAGGTCTGCGAGCACCACGCGGGCTCCAGCATCCAGCGCCATCTTGGCCGTGGCGGCGCCCAGGCCAGACGCGCCACCTGTGATCAGCCAGACTCGGTTGGCGATGTTCATTTGAGATCCTTTTGAATTCATGTGGCCACGGCGATCATGCGCGGCCTTCTGCCCAGTCTAGTCAGGCCTGGCCTGCGAGCCGATGCTCAATTCCGTCAACTTATTTGACCGGCTGCGACAGTGGGGCAGGGCAGAATGGCACCTCCATGAAACTCGAACGCGGGACCATTTCGATTCACTTCGTGCAGCACGCCTTGCAATGCGTGCAGGCCCGCGGCATGGACGTCGACGGGTTTCTGACCCGGGCTGGCATCCCCTTGAATCATCTGCATGAACCCTTGGCTCGGGTTTCCCCTGATCAGTTCGGTGCCTTGTGGCTCGACATCTCGTATCGTCTCGACGACGAATTCTTTGGGCTGGATTCGCACCTGATGCGACCCGGAAGCTATGCCCTCATGTGTCACAGTGCCCTGGGTAGCGCCAACCTGGCGCATGCGCTCAAGCGGATCCTGCACTTTCTGGGCATTGTGCTGGATGACCTGCGTGGCGAGTTGATCACGCAGGATGGTCAGGCGCACATTCGCGTCCTACCCCAGGCCGGCCCCAAGCCGATGTTTGCGTATGCCACTTATCTGATGATGGTGTTCAGCCTGTCGTGCTGGCTGATCGGGCGCCGCATTCCCGTGACGGCGGCATCTTTCGCATGCCCTGCCAGCGACGTGATCGAGCCCGGGGGCATCGACTATGCGGGCGAGTACCGTGTGCTGTTTTGCGAGAACCTGCGCTTTGATCAACCCTGCACGGTCCTGAGCTTTCCTGCTGCTTACCTGAAGCTGCCGGTGGTGCAGGACAGCCAGAGCATCAAACAGTTCTTCAAAGAAATGCCGGCCAAGCTGCTGGTCAAGTACCGCAACCCCAAGAGCTGGGCGGCGCGGGTGCGCCGGCAATTACGCAACACGCCGCCCGCGGACTGGCCGGATGCGGATCAGCTGTGCGCCAGCTTGCACGTGTCAGAGGCCACCTTGCGCCGCCGCCTGAAAGAAGAGGGCCACACCTACCAGACCTTGAAGGACGACGTGCGCCGAGATCTCGCCATCGCTGCCCTGCAGGATGGACGCAGGAGCCTCGCCGATGTGGCTGCCGATCTCGGGTTTGCCGAGCCCAGTGCGTTTTATCGGGCCTTCAAGAAGTGGACTGGGGGGCGCCCCTCGGATTACCGCCCCTGATCCATTACTTGGGGCGGGCTTTTTTCTTGTCCGCTTCAGGGCACAATCGCGGCCGTGTCTTCCCTATCGCTCTCCATCCTGCAAGAAGTCTTTGGCTACGGTTCATTCCGTGGCTCGCAGGAAGACATCGTCCAGCACGTCATCGACGGGGGCGACGCTCTTGTGCTGATGCCTACGGGCGGCGGCAAAAGCCTCTGCTACCAGGTGCCGGCCATAGCGCGTCATCGTGCAGGTCGTGGGGTCACCGTGGTGGTGTCACCCCTGATTGCGCTGATGCACGATCAGGTCGGGGCGCTGGATGAAGTGGGGGTGCAATCCGCCTACTTGAATAGTTCCTTGTCGACCGAGGAAGCGCAGCGGGTTGAGCGCGACATGATGTCGGGCAAGCTGGTCTTGCTGTACGCCGCTCCCGAGCGCGTGACCCATCCCCGGTTTCAGGCCCAACTGCAAAGTCTCTACGAGCGAGGCTTGCTGAGCCTGTTTGCCATAGACGAGGCGCACTGCGTCAGTCAGTGGGGGCACGATTTCCGCGAAGACTATTTACAGCTCAGTTTGCTGCACGAGCGATTTCCGGATGTGCCCCGTCTGGCCCTGACGGCCACCGCCGACGATCACACCCGTGCCGACATGATCGAGCGCCTGCGCCTGGAACAGGCGCGGGTGTTCATCAGCAGCTTCGATCGCCCCAACATCCGCTACACCCTGGTCGAGAAGGACAACCCTCGCGCCCAGTTGCTGCGTTTCATCCGCGACGAACACGAAGGCGACGCCGGCATCGTCTATTGCCAAAGTCGCAAGAAGGTCGAGGACACCGCGCAGTGGCTGTCCGAGCAGGGCATTGAGGCCTTGCCGTATCACGCGGGGCTGGATGCGTCGGTTCGGCAGCGGCACCAGGATCGCTTCCTGCGAGAGGATGGTCTGGTCATGGTGGCCACCATCGCGTTCGGCATGGGCATCGACAAGCCGGATGTGCGCTTTGTGGCCCACCTCGATTTGCCCAAGAACATCGAAAGCTATTACCAGGAAACGGGCCGTGCCGGGCGGGATGGGGCTGACGCCGACGCCTGGTTGACTTATGGTCTGGCGGATGTGGTGAACCAACGCCGCATGATTGATGAAAGCCCCGCGTCTGATGAGTTCAAGCGGATCCAGCGTGCCAAACTCGATGCGCTGTTGGCCTTGGCCGAAGCCTGCGACTGCCGGCGGGTGCGTTTGCTGGCGTATTTCGGAGAGACCAGTCAGCCCTGTGGTAACTGCGATAACTGCCTCAATCCCCCAGCGACCTGGGACGGTACCGAGGCGGCGCGCAAGATGCTCAGTTGCATCTACCGGTTCTGGCAACACGGACAGCATCGGTTCGGCGCCGGGCACCTGATTGACGTGCTGCGGGGCAAGTCTACTGACAAGGTCCAGCAGTACGGGCATCACACCCTATCGACCTTTGGGATCGGGCAGGACCTCACCGAAAACCAGTGGCGCGCCGTGTTGCGGCAACTGATCGCCTTGGGCTATTTGTTGGCAGAGGGGGAGTTCAACACCCTCGGCTTGACCGACTCCGCTCGGGCGGTGCTCAAGGGGGAGGTGCACCTCACCCTACGCCAGACACAAGAGCCCAGTCGCGGTGCTCGCCCTGCCAAACGACCAGCGAAGGCGGCCCATGGCGTGCTGCTCGCCGAGCTGGACGCGCTGGCGCGCGAACGATACGAATCGCTGCGTGCGTGGCGGGCTGAAGTCGCTCGCGAACACAACCTGCCCGCCTATGTGGTGTTCCATGATGTGACCTTGGTCGACATGGCTCGCGTCGCGCCCCAGACCTTGGCTGAACTGGGGACCATCAGCGGGGTGGGGCATAAAAAACTGCAAGCCTACGGACCTCAAATCCTGACCGTTCTTGCACCTTCATAGTGCGATCCTTTACTTTTTGCACCGTGAAAGGGCGTTCTCTTTCCTTGCTTAGGCAAGCATGCGGGAGTGACTCAGATATGTCACGATTTTGAATTTGTCCGAAAACATTGGGTTTGAGTGGCTATTTGTTGTGGTCGGACAACGAAAACGGGGTGTTTTACGGCCTATCAGCTGGCCCGTTCTTTGCTTTTCCGTCTCTCCGTGGACTTTCCGTCTCACAATGGATTCGTGGTCAGCATCAATTCCGATGTGTGCCCGTTAATCGAATTCCGTTCACTTATTGCTAGGAGAACTCGATGTTTGCAAAGAAGAACCTGGTGGCTGCTGCTGCCCTGATGGCGATTGCGGGCGCTGCCCAGGCTGATGTGAAGTTGTACGGCTACCTGGACGCTGGCTTTGGCTCGGTCGAAGCCGCCCATGCCAAAGGCACCCCGACACGCACCACGCAAGTGACGAGCGGCGGCATGATGACCAGCTTCATTGGCTTTGCCGGCAGCGAAGATCTGGGCAGTGGCATGAAGGCTGAATTCGCTCTGGAATCCTTCATCGGTAACGACACTGGTGCCTACGTTCCCAACAACGCCGGTAACTTCTGGGGCCGTACGTCCAATGTGGCCTTGAGCGGCAACTTCGGTAAGGTTGCCTTGGGTCAGTACGACAACCCCTTGTTCACGTCGGCGTACACCTACAACCCTTTCGGTAGCTCGATGACGCTGTCGCCCACCATGCGTCACTTGAACTATATCGGTCAGACTGGTCCTTCGCAGACTGGCAGCACGCTGAGTGGTGCAGGTGTTGGCTTTGATACTGGTTGGGTCAACTCAGTCACCTATGAATCGCCCAGTGTTCAGGGTTTCAGCGCAGTGGCGCAATATGCAGCCAAGGAATCAACCGCTCCTGGCTCTGGTAACAACTATGCTCTTTCGGGTTCGTACAACAATGGCCCAATCAGTGCGACTCTGACTTACGTCAAGGCGAATCCGGTTCCTCAGATGGCTGCAACGGGCCCTCTGCAGACTTACACGGCCAATGAAAAGGTGACCGATCTGGGTGTCAGCTATGACTTTGGTGTGGTGAAGGCCTTTGGCCAGTACACCCACATCAAGGATGACACCAACAACAACAAGGACACCATCTATCAATTGGGTGTGACTGTTCCTTTGAAC
>JAGWLR010000021.1 GCA_028864885.1 Burkholderiales bacterium
CTATTTGCCGCCATCTGGAAATCCTCTCCTCCGATGCGCCCTCGCACCAACACTTGAGCGAGTTGAGCCCAAGGGATGCCGCCCTCATCAGCAGCAACCTCTTCAACGCAAAGCACGCCCTGCCACCCCGGCGCCGTGTAGTGCCCGCTCTTGGATGCCGCAAAGTGACTCACACCTGCAGGGAGTTGCGTCAGGTCTCCATCGGTTGACACTGGTCCGGCACCACCGTGCCATGACAAGACACCTCGGTAGACGCCAAGTGCCACCTCGGGCCATTGCGCGGGCTGACCGGAACGAACTGCTCTGGGGACTTCGAGGTCCAGTCGCTGAACCCATGCTCGCGATAGTGCCTGACCGGACGCGCGAAGGTACCAATGCCGCAGCAACTCACGTCGCTCTGCTGGCTCACGGGCAGCCAAACGCCCAGCATCCAACCCCTGCCTATCTTGGGCCGACAGGTCCGCCAATTCCCGATCTGCCCATCGACTCAGGCACCACGCCGCATCCGCGCTGTGCTGTGCGGCGTGCGCCAAGGCTTGATCCACTTGAGGGAAGCTGCTCCGCAACACCGGCATGACATCCAGACGCAAACGATTGCGTGCATAACGCGTGTCCGCATTGGTGTCATCGTCGACGTATGGCAGATTCATCTCCCGCACGTACGCCTCGATCTCGGCTCTCTCTTGGTCGAGCCAGGGCCGAAGCCAACACAAGGAATCGCGCATGGCTGCGGCGGGCATCGCCGCCAGGCCTGCAACTCCTGCCCCTCTCATGGCTTGCAACAAAAAGGTCTCAGCCTGATCTTGCCGGTGGTGCGCCAACAGCACACGATCGGCCCCGGCCTCTCGCGCCATCTCGGCCAAGGCCTGGTAGCGAGCATCGCGCGCCACGGCCTCCACGCTTTGCCCGGCGGCGATGTTCAACGTCAGACGCCGCGTCAGCAATTGCAGCGGCAAGCCCTCTGCTGACCATTGGTCACACTGAACATGCGCGTGCTGCGCCCATGCATCCGCCTGAGCGCTGATGCCGTGGTGCACATGTAATGCCATCACGCGAACCCCACCCAAAGCTTGGGCTACTCGTGCACACGCAAAAAGCAAAGCGGTGGAATCTCTTCCACCGCTGTACGCGACCGCCACACACGAAGCTCCTTTCAGAGCCTCGTGCAGAGCGTGTTCCAGATCAATGCTCTTTGGTGTCCGTGTAGCGACCATAGCTCTGCAAACGCTCGTAGCGATGATTGAGCAGATCCTTGACCTTCAGATCCGCCACCTGGCGGAACGCGTCATTCAGCGCTCGCTTCAAGTTGGCACACGCCTGCTTGTGATCACGATGCGCGCCCCCGACAGGTTCGTTGACGATCTTGTCGATCAAGCCCAGCGCCTTCAAACGATGCGCTGTGATGCCCAGGGCCTCTGCGGCGTCCGAGGCGCGGTCGGCCGTCTTCCACAGAATCGAAGCGCACCCTTCAGGCGAGATCACCGAGTACACCGAGAACTGCAGCATCAAAACCTGATCCGCCACGCTGATCGCCAGCGCACCGCCTGACCCACCCTCACCGATGATGGTGGTGATGATAGGCACTTCCAGCCGGGCCATTTCGAAGATGTTGCGACCGATCGCCTCAGATTGATTGCGTTCTTCTGCACCGATGCCTGGGTAAGCGCCCGGCGTATCTACAAACGTGAACACAGGCAGGCCAAACTTTTCGGCTGTCTGCATCAAGCGCAATGCCTTGCGATAGCCTTCAGGGCGAGACATGCCGAAGTTACGCATGGCCCGTTCTTTGGTATCGCGGCCCTTTTGATGGCCGATCACCATGCAAGGTTGACCATTGAATCGCGCCAGGCCACCCACGATAGATTGGTCGTCGGCAAAGTGTCGGTCGCCATGCATTTCCTGAAAGTCCGTGAACAGCTCGTTCACGTAGTCCAGGGTGTAGGGGCGTTGTGGATGGCGAGCGATCTGCGTCACCTGCCATGGCGACAGGTTGGCGTAGATGTCCTTGGTCAGTTGCAGGCTCTTCTTGCTCAGCCGGTCGATTTCTTCAGAGATGTCGACAGCCGACTCGCTTTGCACGTAACGCAGTTCTTCGATTTTGGATTCCAGCTCCGCAATGGGTTGCTCGAACTCCAGAAAATGTCGCTTGCTCATGGCAATGTGTCCTCTATCAGGTCGGTTCCGGATCAGTAATCCGAAGGCACGGGATCCAGGCTGCGCCACAGATACCAGGTTCCGACAGTGCGGTAAGGCGCCCAGGCCTCTGCAATATCACGCGCCTCTGCACGTGACACCGGTTCACCACTGAAATAATTTTGGCTGATGCCCTTGATCAAACCCAGATCGTCCAAGGGCAGCACATTCGGCCGCATCAGATGAAAGATCAGGAACATTTCGGCCGTCCAACGCCCGATGCCCCGGATGTCGACCAATTCATCAATGATGGCCTCATCATCCATCCCTTCCCATTGCGCCACATGCACGGTGCCCTCATGGAAGTGCTTGGCCAGGTCGAGAAGGTAATCCACCTTGCGAGCCGACAAGCCCGCAGTCTTGAGTTGATCCGCCGGCAGGGCCAACACCCCGGTCACCGAGAGCGGGCTTCGCGTGTCTTGCGGGCCATTGCCCACCACAGCCAAAAGACGTTCCCAGACGGACTGCGCAGCCTTGACCGAAATCTGCTGACCCACGATCGAGCGCGCCAAGGTCGTGAAAGGATCGCGCCGGCTGTACAGGCGCGCCTCGCCGTGCTCGGCGATCAGCTTGCGCATGACCCGATCCCGTTTAGACAAGTGCTTGCAAGCCTCGTCCCAGTAAGGCGGTGTGATGCGCGTGGACTGCGACGTCGCAGCCTCAGCGGGTGGCTTGTTGACGTCCGACTTCACGCTTTGACCCATGTCGTTCCTTGGGCACTGTCCTTCAAGACGATGCCCTGCGCCAGCAATTCCTGACGGATACGATCAGCCTCCGCAAAGTTCTTGGCAGCTTTGGCGGCGGCCCGGGCAGCAATCGCAGCCTCAATGCCTGCCACATCCAGGCCAACGCCGGCCCCGCCTTGCAGATAAGCGCGAGGCTCTTGCTGCAACAAGCCCAAAACACCCCCCAGGCCCTTGAGCAGCACCGCATGCTCTTTGGACCTGGTGCGGTTCACTTCTGCAGCCAAATCAAACAAGACTGCCACGGCAATTGGCGTGTTGAAATCCTCATCCATCGCCGCCTTGAAGCGAGCGGCATGCTCTTGATCCCAGTTGATCTTCGTCGAATCCAATCCCGACAGATCAACCGAATCCAACGCGGTATACAGCCTGCGCAGCCCCTGACGCGCATCGTCCAAGCCTGCATCGCTGTAATTGAATGGGCTGCGGTAGTGCACCCGCAACATGAAGTAGCGAACGGCTTCGCCGTCGTAGCTCTTGAGTACGTCGCGAATGGTGAAGAAGTTACCCAACGACTTGGACATCTTCTCGTTGTCAACGTTCAGGAAGCCGTTGTGCATCCAGTAATTGACAAATCGCTTGCCAGAAGCGCCCTCGCTTTGCGCAATTTCGTTTTCGTGGTGAGGGAATTGCAGATCCAGCCCGCCACCATGAATATCGAAATGCTCGCCCAGCAAGGCGCAACTCATGGCCGAGCACTCGATGTGCCAACCTGGGCGCCCCGCCCCAAACGGAGATTCGTACTTCGCATCGGCAGGCTCTTCCGGCTTGGCGGCCTTCCACAACACGAAGTCGAGCGGATCTTGCTTGCCATCGTCCACGGCCACGCGTTCACCCGCACGCAACTGGTCGAGGGACTTGCCCGAAAGCTTGCCGTAACCCTCGAATTTGCGCACGGCGTAATTCACGTCGCCGTTTGAGGCGCGATAGGCCAAGCCCTTGTTCTCAAGCCTGCCAATCATGTCGAGCATTTGCCCCACGTATTCAGTCGCGCGGGGCTCGTGATCGGGCAGCTCGATGCCCAGGGCGCCAATGTCCTGGTGCATGGCTTGGGTCATCTCATCGGTCAGTTGCCGAATGGTGATGCCACGCTCAACCGCACGCCGAATGATCTTATCGTCAATGTCTGTGATGTTTCGCACGTAGTTGACGCGGTAGCCCGACGCTTTGAGCCAGCGCTGCACCACATCGAACGACATCATCATCCGTGCATGGCCCACATGACAAAAGTCATAAATGGTCATGCCGCAAACATACATTCCAACCTGGCCGGGGACCAGGGGAACAAAAGTTTCAACCTGCCGAGACAGGCTATTGAAAAGTCGCAAACTCATGGAAATCCGTTTTATCGCGGCGCAAACAAGACACTCTTGCCAGAAAAGAGCCGACCCTGCCGGCGAAGTCGGGTTAGCCCAGAGTAAGCTCGCCCAGACCGCTCAGATACAATCGACTGAGTATACCGGCCCGACTCAAAAACAGCTTTGAGGCGGCCCAAACAGAAAGCCGAGCCCAGTCTCTTCTGAAGCCCGACATTCATATTTACCGGACATACAAGTACATGCAATCGATTGCGCATCCCGCAGGACAACGTTTGATCAGCCGTGCGGCCCAGTTGCTTGTTGCGGCCTCGCTGACCCTGACCGCCGCCACTGTATGGGCAGATGAGATCTCCGACGTTCAGAAACTCCTGTCAGCCGGGAAAAATCCCGAAGCGCTGCAACTGGCTGATCGTTACCTCGTCAGCAAACCCAAAGACCCGATGATGCGCTTCCTCAAGGGCATCAGCCTGTCGCAAGCCGGGCGCACCACCGATGCGATTGCGGTATTCGTCAAGCTGACCGAAGATTATCCAGAGCTGCCTGAACCGTTCAACAACCTCGCGGTGCTGTACGCGCAGCAAGGCCAGTACGAGAAATCCAGAACAGCCCTGGAGATGGCCATTCGCACCAACCCCAGTTACGCCACTGCGTACGAAAACCTGGGTGACGTGTACGCCAAGTTGGCCAGCCAGGCTTACTCCAAGGCACTGCAGATCGACACCAAGTCGAACGTCGCCCCCAAGCTGGCCATGATCAAAGAGCTGTTCCCACGTGAACGCAATGCGGTCTTGGCCTCGGCGGCTGGCGCAACCACAATTCAGCCCCAGCCCCAGCCGCAACCCGCCCCGCATCCTATCGTCGCAGCCCCCGCGCCGGCTCCGGCCCCCGCCAGCGTGGCCCCCGCGCCCGCCCCGGTGCCTCCGCGGCCACAACCTGTTGTGAAGCCTGCGCCTACACCGCCAGCGCCAGTCCAGGTGGCATCGCGCGCCACGCCGCAGCCTGAGATCAAGCCGGTGGCCAAGCCAGAGCCTAAGGCAGAAGTATCCAGCGGCAAGGAACGCGAAATCGAATCCACCATCCATGGATGGGTCAATGCCTGGAGCCGCAAAGACCTCAACGGCTATTTCTCTTTCTATGCAAAAGACTTCAACGCTGGCAAGTCGCGCAAGGCTTGGGAAGAAGAACGCCGCAGCCGCATCTTGGGCAAGCGCAGCATTTCGATCAAAGTCACTGGCCTGAAGATCGCGGTCAACGGCAACAAAGCCACAGCCACCTTCCGTCAGGAATACAAGGCCGATGGTTTGTCCATCTCTGGCTCGAAAAAGCTAGAGCTGATCCGTTCGGGCAACACATGGTTGATCGTCAAGGAAATCGCTTCGTCCTGATGACAAAGAGAATGGCAGCGTATTCGCCCAAGGCAACTGGCTGGGCCACTTTGGCGCTAGCGGTTGGGCTCGTCATGTCTGCGGGTGCAGTGCTTGCTCAACCCCAAGCACGTGCGCACAAGCCCGTAGCCAGACCAGTCCCAGCTGCCCCCAAAGCCCCCGTCTTCGCACCCGGTTCACGGCAAAACCCAGAAGCGGAAGCCCGACTGATCGACATCTACCAATTGGTTGCACAAGGCCGATCGCGCGATGCGCTGGACCTGGCCCAACGCCTGGTGGATGACGTTCCCAACTTTCAGCTGGCGCAGCTGGCTTACGCCGATCTTTTGACGGCACAAACACATCGGCTCCCCATCATGGGAGCTGCCCCCAAAGATCTGGTATCCCAAGCCTCGGCGCGCCTAGATCAATTGCGAGCTGAAGCCAACCGCCGAGTGGCCGCACAACGCAATCGTCCACCGGCAGGCAGTGTCCCTGCGCAATTCATCGAGATTGCCCCCAGCACCAAATTTGCCATCGCCGTGGATGCCAGCCGTTCCCGTTTGTATCTGCTGCAAAACGGGCCTCACGGCATGCAGGTGATCGAAGACCACTACGCGTCCGTCGGTCGACTGGGTACAGACAAGAAGACCGAGGGGGATCAGCGGACCCCTCTGGGGATCTACTACATCACGAATCGCCTGGACGATCATCAGTTGACCGACTTCTTTGGTGCGGGCGCCCTGGGCTTGAACTACCCCAACGAATACGACCGCCTGCTCGGCCGTAAAGGCGGAGGCATCTGGGTGCATGGTGTCCCCAGCGACAGCTATTCGCGCAGCCCCAACAGCACGGACGGATGTGTCGCCGTGGCCAACCCCGATCTGCGCTCGATTCTCGAACGAGTTCAACCCCGCAGCACCCCCGTCGTCATCGCCAACTCACTGGATTGGGTCTCGCCCACCACCGCCGAACAAGATCGGCACAACGTGCGCAACATGATCGAAGGGTGGAAAATGGCACGCGCCAGTGGCGATGTGAACCGTGTTCTGTCCTTCTATTCGCCTCGGTTCTCGAACGGCACAATCGACTACAACCAGTGGCGCGACTGGGTGACCAAAGAAGTATCCAACCCCAAATCTCGCGCCTTTCAGATGAAAGACCTTTCGATTCTGGGGTGGAAGGATAAAAGTGATCTACTGGTCGTGACGTTTGGTGAGGTCGCCAATGGTCAACGTACGGGCGCGATCAAGCGTCAGTACTGGGCCAAAGAAGGTGGTCTTTGGAAAATTTTCTATGAAGGAGTGATCGGATGATCCGCAACCCTCTTCGCCGCTCAAGCATGCTGAGCAAATTCGCCCTCGCTGGCGTGGCAACATTGGCCCTCGTCTCGCAGGCCCTTGCGCAAAACGTCAAGATTGCCACCACGCAAGGTGACATCGTCGTTCAATTGGATGCCGCCAAGGCACCCAAGACGGTTGACAACTTCTTGCAGTACGTGAAGTCTGGCCATTACAACGGCACGATTTTCCATCGCGTGATCGATGGCTTCATGATCCAGGGCGGCGGCTTCACACCCGACATGCAGCAAAAGCCAACTCGCCCGCCCATCCCGCTTGAAAGCCGAAATGGCCTCAGCAACCTGCGCGGCACCATCGCCATGGCGCGCACCAATGTGCCTGATTCAGCCACAGCACAGTTCTTCATCAACGTGAAGGACAATGGCTTTTTGGATGCGGCCCGCTCGCCCGACGGCAACGGCTACGCTGTTTTCGGCAAGGTCGTACAAGGCATGGATGTCGTAGATAAGATCCGCCGGGTTGAAACCACACAACGTGGTCCATTCGGCGACGTTCCGGTCCAGCCCATCATCATCAAACAAGTCACCATCGAGAAATAACATGACCAAAACCGTTGAACTGACCACCTCGGCCGGCGTGATCCGCCTGGAACTGGACGACGCCAAAGCCCCCGTCACGGTCGCCAATTTTCTGGACTATGTGAAGGCCGGCCACTACAACGGCACGATCTTTCATCGCGTGATCAAAGGCTTCATGATCCAGGGGGGCGGCTTTGAGCCCGGCATGAAGCAAAAGCCCACCAAGGGCGAGATCCAGAACGAAGCCAACAATGGCCTCAAGAACGATCGCTACACGATCGCCATGGCACGCACCAGCGCCCCCCATTCGGCCAGCGCGCAGTTTTTCATCAACGCCACCAACAATGATTTTCTGAACTTCAAGTCCGAGACGCCCAACGGCTGGGGCTACGCGGTGTTTGGCAAAGTGGTGGCTGGCACCGAAGTCGTGGATGAAATCGAAAAGGCCAAAACCGGTCGCCAAGGCTTCCATGATGACGTGCCCAAGGAAGACATCGTGATCCTCAAGGCCGAGGAAGTGTGATGGCTGGCGGGAAGCTCCCCTTCCCAGCCGCGCCCGGATCATTGAATGCACCGCCCTCGTGGCGGTGTATTGATTTCATATCGGACATTCACCTCGATCCGAGCCTGCCCAGGACCACCGATTGCCTCAGACAATACCTCGCATCGACCCCTGCCGATGCGGTGCTGATTCTCGGCGATCTGTTTGAAGCCTGGATCGGCGACGACGCCCGCACCGAGCCCTACGAAGCGCAGTGCGTCGAAATGCTCCAGCAGGCCGGCAAGCGATTGTTCCTGGGGATCATGGTGGGCAACCGTGATTTTCTGGTCGGGAAAGACTTGATCTCGGCCTGCTCGGGGCATGCCCTGGCAGACCCCACCGTTCTGAAGGCTTGGGGGCAATCGATTTTGCTCATGCATGGAGATGAGCTATGCCTAGCCGACACCGAATACCTTCGGTTTCGGCAATTGGTCAGGCAGCCAAGTTGGCAAAGCCAGTTTTTGGGCCAACCCTTGCCTGCACGACAAGCGGCGGCTCGGCAGATGCGTGAAGCCAGTCAGGCACACCAAAAACAAATGATCCCTCAGGCATGGGCCGATGTCGATGAAGGGACCGCAAGGGACTGGATGCGCGCCTGCGGCGCTCAGCATCTGATCCACGGCCACACCCATCGCCCACAGTCAGAACCATTTGGCACCGGGATGCGCCATGTGTTGAGCGACTGGGATCTGGACCATCATGCGCCCAATCGAGCGCAAGTGCTCAGGTTCACACCTGATGGATTCGAGCGCATCGACCTCGTCTGAGCACGCTAAAACAAAAAAGGCCGGATCGTAATCCGGCCTTTCATTTTCCGTGCACGCGCACCCGAGCAGTTGACTACTCGGCGGTCGCAGCCTCCGGCTTGGTCTTGTCGATCTTGCGATTGGGCTGGATGTCCAGCTTGACCTCAGGCTCGCCAGCACCATTGTCCACCACGTCAACGGTCAGTCGCCCGCCATCGACCAAGCTGCCGAACAGCAGCTCGTCAGCCAAGGCACGGCGGACCGTGTCTTGAATCAAGCGCTGCATCGGGCGAGCCCCCATGAGTGGGTCGAAGCCCTTGCGAGCCAAGTGACGGCGCAGTGCGTCGGTGAAAGTGACTTCCACTTTCTTCTCGGCCAGTTGGCTCTCGAGTTGCAGCAGGAACTTGTCGACCACCCGCAGGATGATCTCCTCGTCGAGCGGCTTGAAGCCCACAATCGCATCGAGACGGTTGCGGAACTCTGGCGTGAAGGTGCGCTTGATGTCGGCCATCTCGTCGCCTTGCTCGCGCTGGGTCGTGAAGCCAATGGTGGCCTTCTGCAGCGTTTCCGCACCGGCGTTGGTGGTCATGATGATCAACACGTTGCGGAAGTCGGTCTTGCGACCATTGTTGTCCGTCAGAGTGCCATGGTCCATCACCTGCAGCAAGATGTTGAAAACATCGGGGTGCGCCTTCTCGATCTCATCCAGCAGCAACACCGCATGAGGCTTCTTCGAAATGGCTTCAGTCAGCAACCCACCTTGATCAAATCCGACATACCCTGGAGGCGCCCCGATCAAGCGACTGACCGCATGGCGCTCCATGTACTCAGACATGTCGAAGCGAATCAGCTCAATGCCCAGGATGTAGGCCAACTGCTTGGCCACCTCGGTCTTGCCCACCCCAGTGGGGCCGCTGAACAAGAAGCTGCCGATGGGCTTGTCGGGCTTACCCAAACCGGAGCGGGCCATCTTGATGGCGGCAGACAACGCATCAATGGCGGCGTCCTGACCAAACACCACGCTCTTGAGGTCACGATCCAGGGTCTTGAGCTTCGAGCGATCATCACTCGACACACTGGTCGAGGGGATGCGGGCGATCTTGGCCACGATCTCTTCAACCTCGGCGCGGGTGATGGTCTTCTTCTGCTTGCTCTTGGGCAAGATGCGTTGCGCCGCACCGGCTTCGTCGATCACGTCAATGGCCTTGTCAGGCAGATGGCGGTCGTTGATGAACTTGGCAGACAGCTCGGCGGCCGCTTGCAAAGCACCGATGGCGTATTTCACGCTGTGATGCTCTTCGAAGCGCGACTTGAGCCCCTTGAGGATCTCGATCGTTTGCTCAACCGATGGCTCGACCACTTCGACCTTCTGGAAGCGACGAGACAAGGCGGCATCCTTCTCGAAGATGCCGCGGAACTCGGTGAACGTCGTCGCGCCAATGCACTTCAGCTGCCCTGAACTCAGCGCAGGCTTGAGCAGGTTGCTGGCGTCCAGCGTCCCGCCGGAAGCTGCCCCCGCACCGATCAAGGTGTGGATTTCGTCGATGAATAAAATCGCGCCGTGCTGCTCTTTCAGCTGCTTGATGACGGCCTTCAGGCGCTGCTCGAAATCGCCGCGGTACTTGGTACCGGCGAGCAGAGCCCCCATGTCGAGCGCATAGACCTCGGCATCGGCCAGCACCTCAGGCACATCCTTTTGAGTGATGCGCCACGCCAAACCTTCGGCAATCGCGGTTTTACCGACACCGGCTTCGCCGACCAGCAGAGGGTTGTTTTTGCGGCGACGGCACAGCACTTGAATGACGCGCTCGACTTCAGTCTCACGGCCAATGAGCGGGTCAATCTTACCCTCGCGAGCCAGTTGATTGAGGTTTTGCGTGTACTGCTCAAGCGGAGACGCTTTGCCTTCGGCTTCTTCCTTCTCGGCATCGGCCCCGCCCGATTCGGGCGACGACTTGGCTGACTCAGGAGGATCCGCCTTGCGGATGCCGTGGGCGATGAAATTGACCACATCCAGGCGCGTCACCCCCTGCTGGTGCAGGTAGTACACGGCGTGAGAGTCCTTCTCGCCAAAGATGGCCACCAGCACGTTGGCACCGGTGACTTCCTTTTTGCCGCTGCCAGAGGACTGGACGTGCATGATGGCACGCTGAATCACCCGCTGAAAACCCAGCGTGGGCTGCGTATCGACCTCGTCGGTTCCGCCCACGGTCGGGGTGTTGTCGCGAATGAACTGATCCAGGTTCTTGCGCAACTCATCCAGGTTGGCCGCGCAGGCTTTCAACACCTCGGAAGCAGAGGGGTTGTCGATCAAAGCCAACAGCAAATGTTCGACGGTGATGAACTCGTGACGTTGCTGTCGGGCCTCGACGAAGGCCATGTGCAAACTCACTTCCAACTCTTGCGCAATCATGCGGTCTCCAGAATGCACTGCAGGGGATGCCCGGCGCGCCGGGCGGCGGCAAGAACGAGTTCGACCTTAGTGGCCGCGACATCTTTGGTATAGACACCGCACACACCACGACCCTCGTGGTGGATTTTCAGCATGATCTGCGTCGCCGTTTCGATATCGTGACGGAAATACTCTTGTAACACCAGAACCACGAACTCCATTGGTGTGAAATCGTCGTTGAGCATCACGACTTGAAACAAGCGCGGAGGCTCAACAGCCAACTTTTCCTGTTCTGCCACGACCGCACCTTGCCCGTCCTCTGAAGGATTGCCGGGCCGGTTTGCTGTCGCAGGGGGCAACCGTTTCGTCATGAAATCATTCTAAGAGAGGCGCTTCCTTCATGTCATGCCATCTTGGGGTGTCCGCCCTCATATCAAGGGCATGAAATTCACGGTGAGAACCGAACTTTTCTCCGTACCAAGATTCGCATGACGAACCCAGTCTGTCCGAACCGAACACACCTCAACAAAAGAGGGGCAATTTATCGCGACATTTTCACATTGCGAAACATTTCTGTTGCGCAAACTGCTTGTTTTTAGGCGTAAGTTCGCTTGACAGCCCCAGATACCCCTCAGAAAATGTGAACAAATTCACAGGAGGGACAGTATGGCCACAGGCACTGTCAAGTGGTTCAATGATGCCAAGGGTTTTGGTTTCATTGAACCGGATCAGGGCGGCGGAGACGTGTTTGCCCATTTTTCGGCCATCCAGATGGATGGGTTTCGTACCCTCAAGCAAGGATCAAAGGTCAGCTATGAACTCGTAGCCGGCCCCAAAGGCATGCTTGCGCAAAACATTCAGCCTATTGAAGAAGGCAGCAACACGGAAAGTGCCCCGGACGCACTGTCCGACATGCATTTCAGGGACCATGTTGGGTCCACAAGGAGCCTGCAGCACTGACCATCCTCTGCAGAGACAAAAAAAGCCCGCTGTTTCAGCGGGCTTTTTGTTGATGGGGCGAAACTCGTCACCCCACCGGCATCACATGTGGTCGATCATGACTTGACCAAAGCCCGAGCACGACACTTGTGTCGCGCCATCCAGCAGGCGAGCAAAGTCATAGGTCACCTTTTTGCTCAGAATCGACTTTTCCATCGAGCTGATGATCAGGTCGGCCGCTTCAACCCACCCCATGTGGCGCAACATCATTTCCGCAGAGAGGATTTCCGAACCCGGATTGACGTAATCCTTGCCGGCATATTTCGGGGCCGTGCCGTGCGTGGCCTCAAACATCGCCACGGAGTCTGACAAGTTGGCTCCTGGGGCGATACCGATGCCCCCCACCTGAGCGGCCAATGCGTCAGAAATGTAATCGCCATTGAGGTTCAGGGTGGCGATCACGCTGTACTCAGCTGGGCGCAACAGAATTTGCTGCAAGAACGCGTCAGCAATCGCATCCTTGACGATGATTTCTTTGCCGGTTTTGGGGTTCTTGAACTTGCACCATGGACCGCCGTCAATCAGTTCGGCACCAAATTCGCTCTGCGCCAAGGCATAGCCCCAATCACGGAAGCCACCTTCGGTGTACTTCATGATGTTGCCCTTGTGAACCAAGGTCACGCTGGGCTTGTCGTTGTCGATTGCGTATTGCAGTGCCTTGCGAACCAGGCGTTCGGTGCCTTCTTTGGACACCGGCTTGATACCAATACCGGACGTTTCAGGAAAACGAATCTTCTTGACGCCAAACTCGGTTTGCAAAAAGCTGATGAGCTTCTTAGCCTTGTCGCTTTGCGCTTCAAACTCGATACCAGCGTAAATATCTTCCGAGTTCTCACGGAAGATCACCATATCGGTTTTTTCAGGTTCCTTGACCGGAGACGGCACGCCCTTGAAATAACGCACAGGGCGCAAGCAAACATACAGATCCAGCTCTTGCCGCAAGGCCACGTTCAGAGAACGAATACCGCCACCCACTGGCGTGGTCAGAGGGCCCTTGATCGACACCACATAGTCCTTCAAGACCTGGAGAGATTCTTCCGGCAACCAGACGTCAGGGCCGTAAACACGAGTCGATTTTTCGCCCGCGTAGATCTCCATCCAGTGAATCTTGCGTTGTCCGCCGTAGGCCTTGGCCACGGCCGCATCGACCACCTTGATCATCACAGGCGTGATGTCGAAACCGGTGCCATCGCCTTCAATATAAGGGATGATGGGATTGTGAGGAACATTAAGCGAGAAGTCCGGGTTGACCGTGATCTTCTGCCCACCTTCGGGCACTTTGATGTGCTGATACATGACTGTGGTCTCCGCGTTTGGCGTTTCCGTAAAACTGCGTTGCCATGGATATCGGCAACGCGTAAATCATTCTACGCCAGGGGGTACCAATATCATCCGAATAAACCTGATGTAGTCAGGTCAGTAACGCCAATATTCCCACCCGAAATGACGTTTACTTGACTCACTTTAACCACACCAGGCTTGCCACTGCGCATACAAGTGATGAAACAGCCCCCAGGCTGCGATGCCTGCCAGTGTCAGACCTGAAAGCCGAATGGCCCATTGGGGATGCTCTCGGTTGCTGCCACGCAACCAGCGCATCAGTTTGGGGGCAAGCCAAACGCCCACGCCACTGGGGATGGCAAACGCCGCCATGACCAGCGCACCGCCCCATACAGTGGGCGCTAATGCGGCCACCACCACAGCCCCATACAACAGACCACAGGGCAACAAGGCCCAGCCCATTCCGGCCAATACCGGTGCCGTGCGGCTGATCCATGGGCTCACACCCTGCCCCGCCGTGGCTCGCCCCCAGCGTTGGCGAAGTTGGTGATAAAGGTCCAGCCCCAGGTCATCCAGTTGGCGGGGGATCACGCCCGAGATCAGCAGCCACAAGCCCAGCAGCACGGCCATCGCCTGAGCGATCAACCAAAAGGGTTTGAGGAAAGCGACCTCGCGGCTCCACTGCGACACCCACCCCGCACTGGCCGCCACCACGGCACCCAGCACGACATAGCCCAACAGTCGCCCCAACAGGGCTGATAGCGGAACCGGGCGTTGCAGCGCTGCAGCACAAGGCATACCGCACATGGCGGCGCAATGTGGCGCACCACTGAGCCCCATGAGGAAAGCAGAGAGGATCAGGCCCCACAGCATCGCGAGCCCCTTCCAGCACGAATCAAAAAATCAAATGATTCGGGAGAAACGTTCGACGGTTCGGTCGGCCTGCAAATAGCGGTCGAAAACCATGGCGATGGCGCGCACGAAATACCACCCCAGATCGGTAACACGAACACCGTCAGACTCCGGTTGCACAAGCCCCGACTCGACGAGCGGCTCCAGCTGACGCAACTCCGACGCGAAGTATTGCTTGAAATCGATCAGGTAGGCCAATTCGATGGACTCAAAATCGACGCGCCCCTGGCACATGATGGCCATGATCACGGCGCGACGAACCAAGTCATCTCGGCTCAGCGTGAGCCCACGAACCACAGGCAACTCGCCTCGCTTGAGCGAGTCATAGTATTCATCGAGCGTCTTGGCGTTCTGGCTGTAATGTGGCCCGATGCGACCGATGGCCGACACACCCAGAGCAATCAAATCGCTGTCTGGGTAAGTGCTGTACCCCTGGAAATTACGGTGCAAGCGCCCTTGTCGCTTGGCCACACTCAAACTGTCATCGTGCAGGGCGAAATGATCCATGCCGATGTAGTCGTATCCGGTGCTGCCAAAAGCATCAATGGCCATGGACAACATGGTGATTTTGTCGCCGGCCTTGGGCAAGGCTGCTGCATCGATCCGCCGTTGCGGCTTGAAGCGCTGAGGCAAGTGCGCATAGGCGTACAACGCAATGCGGTCGGGTTTGATTGAAATCACCTGATCCAAGGTGCGCCGAAAGCTCTCCAACGTTTGCTGAGGCAAGCCATAGATCAGATCCATGTTGATGGAGGTGAACCCCTCAGCCCGGGCCGCTTGCATCAATTGTGCAACCTGCTCAAACGGTTGAACACGGTGAACCGCCTGCTGCACGGCCGGATCGAAATCCTGCACACCGAAGCTCAAACGATTGAACCCGATGGCGGCCAAACGCTTGAGCCGCCCGGCATCGATCGTGCGCGGGTCAATTTCGATGGCGTACTCCCCTCCAGGCACAAACCGGAAGGCGGTTTGGAGCATGGCGATCAATTGCTCAAGCTCATCGTCCGAAAGAAAAGTCGGGCTGCCTCCACCCAAGTGAAGCTGCGAAACCGGCTGACCCCGTCCGATTTTCTGGGTCACCAATTCAACTTCGGTTGCCAAGGCTTTGAGATAAGCCTCAGATCGCTCATGGTGTTTGGTAATGATCTTGTTGCAAGCGCAGTAATAGCAAAGCGATTCGCAGAACGGAATGTGGACATAAACCGACAGAGGCGTCGCTGCGCCACCCGCCATCCCCTCTGCTCGCTGTGTCAGTGCCTGGTTGTATTGCCCAGGGCCAAAGGCCTCCACAAACCGATCCGCCGTCGGATAAGAGGTGTACCGGGGGCCCGCCACATCCAGCCGGGAAAGCACGTCCGGCGAAATGTGTGGAAGAGTAGTACTGGTGTTAGAAAGCAGGACGGATTCACTCATGCGCCGGACTGTGCCAAACTCGCACCATGCAGGGTTGATCTAGCTCAAGGTCGTCGCCAGAGATCTGGCAACAATCGTGCAACCTTTGAGGTTCCTCATGTTGAATAGCTCCATTCCTATCGTCTCGAACAACGAGACACACGATCACTGTCAACACTCGAAAGGCGAAAACTACGGTTCAGGCCCCGGCCCACTGAAGTACGAGTCGTTCAAAGTTGCCTGCTCCAGTTGCAATCTGCGTGAACTTTGCCTGCCTGTAGGCCTGACGCAGCCTCAATTGAGTCACCTGGATTCCTTGGTCGCCACGCGCAAGTCGGTGAAGCGTGGAGACGCCCTTTTCCACTCCGGCGACCCTTTCCGCTCGGTCTACGCGGTGCGAACTGGCTTTTTCAAGACCCGCATTTCGGCCGAAGATGGCCGCGATCAGGTCACCGGCTTCCAAATGGCTGGTGAGCTGATCGGTCTGGATGGCATCAGCACCGACCGGCACGCCTGCGACGCGATCGCCCTCGAAGACTCCCAGGTCTGCGTGATCCCATACAACCAGCTTGAAGACCTGTCTCGCGAGTTTTCAGACTTGCAGCATCAGTTCCACAAGATCATGAGCCGCGAAATTGTGCGCGACCACGGCGTGATGCTCTTGCTGGGCAGCATGCGGGCCGAAGAACGACTGGCGGCCTTCCTGTTGAATCTGACGCAGCGCTTGCATGCTCGGGGGTTCTCGTCGTCGGCGCTGGTTTTGCGGATGACACGCGAAGAAATCGGCAGCTACCTTGGCTTGAAGCTGGAAACCGTGAGCCGGACCTTCTCAAAATTCCAAGAAGAAGGCCTGCTGGAAGTCAAACAGCGCGACATCCGCATCACCGACGAAGCTGGATTGAAGGCCCTGGTCAACAGCGTCCGCTGCTGACGCGATTCGTTGGCCCATGCAAAAGCCCGCCAGCAGGCGGGCTTTTTACTTGAAGGGCGAGAACTCAAGCCATGGAGCGCGCATGTTGCCGCTGACGGCGCTGATGCGTGCGGCGCGACGCGCCACGAGCCGTTCTAGCCGCACCGGTTGGGGAAGAATCCAGTTCAGCAGACGAATCCTTGCCCGTGCTTCCAGCTTGCATCATCCAGTGACTTAACAGAGCTGATACGGCCACCAAGGCCCAAAACAAGAAGAACGCCAAGGTGTAAACAGCCTGAGAGCCGAGCTGCAAGCTGCCAAACGACAGCGCAGAAGGATCAACCCAGGCAAACACAACCATCTCGATCAAGCCGGCCACGATAAACGCCGGCCACAGGATTTGCGCAACATGCAGAGAACGCTGACTCATTCGGCAAACCTTCAACAGGTGGGTATGCCGACATATTCCTACCGGAAAGCGTTCAATGCTTGAGGAAATACCCTACGCGACTCAATGCTGTGTCCGTTGCATGGCCTTTTCGGCCGCCTGATTTCGCCCCTGGATAGCCGGCGACATGCTGGTCGGCTCATTTTGCGACTTGGAGACGTCCAGCACCGGATCCACATGCTTGATGGCCAAAGAGGCGGTGAACAGCGAAGCAACGACCACCGCCGCCGGCCCGCCAATCACCATCCAGACGATTGGCAATCGATACCAGGGCGGGTTATTGGCTGGCTGATTTGCCGACATGCCTTGCGCTTTCAGTTTTGCGTCATTCATAAACATTCCAATCCAAACATCAACGTGGAACCATGAAGGTCGTACGTTCTCGCAGGTCTATTTGCGGCTCGTCGCCTTGCCGCAGTTGTTCAATCAACATCGTCATGGAGTGAGCCCCGGTACCTAGCCTGGCTGCCACCTCGGGCGGCACGCGAACGGCCACGGGAACCCAACGTGCCTCAGCAGGCGCCAGCACAATGTCTTCACCGCCATTGAGCACCGCCTGGGGCAATTGCTCCACGCCAACCCGGTAGCGCTGCGGCAACTCGCTGGCATTCATCAATTGCACTTGATAAACGTTTTCGACAAAGCCGTCGTCCACGATCCGGGCCAGTGCGCCACGATCCCGAACGATGTCCACCCGGAAAGGCGTCCGAGTCAACAAGCTGAACATGAAGGCTCCCATCACCACCACCAAGATGCCGGTGTAGATCAACACGCGCGGGCGCGCGATCCGTTGCCACATCTTCTTGCCGCCCCACCCTTTGTCAAGGGCATTGAGCGTGGCATAGCGAATCAGCCCTCGAGGCGAGCCGACCTTGTCCATCACAGAATCGCAAACATCGATGCAGGCTGCACAGCCAATGCACTCATACTGCAGCCCCTTGCGGATGTCGATGCCGGTTGGACACACCTGTACGCACAGCGTGCAATCGATGCAATCACCCAAGCCCAACGCTTTCGGGTCTGCCTTGCGCGACCGCGACCCACGGGGCTCACCACGCTTGGTGTCATAGCTCACGATCAAAGTATCGCGGTCGAACATGGCGCTCTGGAATCGAGCATATGGACACATGTATTTGCAGACCTGCTCACGCATGTAGCCCGCATTGCCATAAGTGGCAAAGCCATAGAACAACACCCAGAAGGTTTCCCAGGGGCCCAGTCCAAATGAGACGACCTCGCTGGCCAGCACGCGGATCGGCGTGAAATAGCCGACGAAAGTGAAGCCAGTCCAAAGCGCCAAGGCAAGCCAGGATGCATGCTTGCCGGCCTTGCGCCACAACTTGCCAAAGCTGAAGGCAGATTTGTCGAGCTTCATGCGTTTGACTCGATCGCCTTCGAATCGACGCTCGATCCACATGAAGATCTCGGTGTAGACGGTTTGTGGGCAGGCATAGCCGCACCACAGGCGCCCGGCTACTGCCGTGAACAGAAACAGGCTGTAGGCCGAGATGATGAGCAAACCCGTGAGATAGATGAAATCCTGCGGGTAAAGAACCAGCTTGAACAGATAAAACCGCCGCCCCCCCAGATCGAAGAGCACGGCCTGACGATCACCCCAGGTCAGCCAGGGCAAGCCATAGAAAATGATTTGCGTGAACCAGACGATGACCCATCGCCACTTCACAAACCACCCAGCCACCTCGCGCGGGTAGAGCTTTTCGGATTTCTTGTAAAGGGACACCAATTCTTCATGCGTCGCAGCGGCATTCGGATCTGGCTGGATCGGAATGACCCGACTGGTCGCGTCTTGGGAGGATGTCGATTCACTCATAAGTTTGTGCGAAATTTAGACCCACTCAATACCCGCTAGGGTATCATGAGCCCCCCTGGCTCAGAATGAAGTCGAGGGTTAACTTGACATTGATCAAGTTAACCCTCGTGTGCATCAAACGCCGACTTTTTATTGCGCCTGAGCCGTCTTCACATCGTGCGAAAGGCTCCACACATAAGAAGCCACCAGTTTGATCTGGTCGGGCGTCAAGCGATCTTTCTGAGCCGGCATGATGTTCAACTTGCCGTTGTTCACCATGCTCATGATGGCGTCTTCACCAAAGCCATGCAGCCAGATCTTGTCGGTCAGGTTGGGTGCGCCGATGGCTTGGTTACCCTTGCCATCAGCCCCGTGACATGCCGCGCAAACTTGCTTGAACTTTTCGCGTCCCAGCTCTGCCTTGATGGAGTTGTGCCCAGCACCAGACAAGCTCAAGACATAGTTGGCCACGTTGCGGACATCCTCGGGGCCGCCCACAGCAGGAGCCATCACAGGCATTTGCCCACGACGACCATAGGTGATGGTCTCGATGATCTTGTCAGGCGTGCCCCCATGCAACCAGTCGTTGTCCGTCAGGTTGGGAAAGCCCTTGGCACCACGGGCGTCCGAGCCGTGACAGGCCGCGCAGTTATTCAGGAACAAGCGTTCGCCAATGGCATGAGCCTGGGGATCGCGCGCCAAGTCTTCAACCGACATGGGCTTGAACTTCGCGAAGATCTTGTCTTGCTCAGCCGTGGCCTTGGCAATTTCTTTCTGCAGTTGGCCCTTGCTGGTCCAACCCAGGCTGCCCTTGCTCGAACCCAGCCCGGGATACAACGCCATGTAAGCCACAGCAAAGACAATGGTCAACACGAACAGACCCACCCACCACATGGGCAGCGGGTTATTCAATTCGCGCAAGTCCTGGTCCCAAACGTGACCTGTGGTCTTGTCGATGTTGCCCTGTGCATCGCGCACGACCTTGTGACGGGCCGCAACCAGGAGCACCGCCACGCAGTACACCAAGCCAAACACCACGATGCCGATCACATAGTGTGACCAACCGTTGGAAATGAAGTCGCTCATATAAAGAGCCTCCAGTTAATCGTCTTGGAGAGGCAGACGCGCTGCCTCTTCGAATCGGGCCTTGTTACGGCGCGAATATGCCCACGCCGTCACGCCCACGAAAACGCACAGGCAGACAACCGTGAAAACGCTACGCAGCACGATGATGTCCATGTGCGTCACTCCTTATTTGACAGAGGTACCAAGAACCTGCAGGTACGCAATGAGTGCATCCAGCTCGGTCTTGCCCTTAACATCTTCGGCCGCGGCCTTGATCTCGTCGTCTGTGTAGGGAACACCCACAACGCGCAAGGCCTTCATACGTGGCGCGATGCTGTCAGGATCCAACTTGGTGTTTTCAAGCCATGGATAAGCCGGCATGTTCGACTCAGGCACCACATCACGAGGATTGTGCATGTGAGCACGGTGCCAGTCGTCGCTGTACTTGCCGCCCACGCGCTGCAGGTCAGGACCGGTGCGCTTGGAGCCCCATTGGAAGGGGTGGTCGTAAACGAACTCACCCGCCACCGAGTAATGGCCGTAGCGCAAGGTTTCGGCGCGGAAGGGGCGAATCATCTGCGAGTGGCAGCCATAGCAGCCTTCACGGATATAGATGTCGCGCCCAGCCAGTTGCAGCGGCGTGTAAGGCTTGAGGCCAGGTACAGGCTCAGTGGTGCTGTGCTGGAAGAACAGCGGAACGATTTCAACGAGGCCACCGACGGCAACCGCCAAGAGGATCAGAACGATCATCAAGAAGTTGCTGGTTTCGATGCGCTCGTGCGAGAACGTTGCAGGGGTGTGATTGTGATCAGCCATCTTGTTCTCCTTATCAGGCTGCAACAGGTGCAGGGATGGCTGTTGTCGTGGCACGACCTGCGGTGGCAGTCATCACCACGTTCCACATCATCAGCAGCATGCCGCCGAGATACAACAAGCCCCCGGCTACCCGAAGCACATAGAACGGATAGGTTGCCTTCACGCCCTCGACGAAGGTGTACACCAAGGTACCGTCAGGGTTGACTGCTCGCCACATCAGGCCTTGCATCACACCGGCGATCCACATGGCCGCGATGTAAAGCACAATGCCAATGGTGGCAGCCCAGAAGTGCAGCGAAATGGCTGGCACGCTATACATCGAGGTACGACCGAACAGGCGCGGGATCAGGTAGTACAGGCTACCGATCGAGATCATGCCCACCCAGCCCAAAGCGCCAGAGTGCACGTGACCAATCGTCCAGTCGGTGTAGTGCGACAGGGCGTTCACGGTCTTGATGGACATCATCGGACCTTCGAATGTAGACATGCCGTAGAACGACAGGGCCACGATCAGGAACTTCAGGATGGCGTCATCACGCAGTTTGTACCAGGCACCCGACAGGGTCATGATGCCGTTGATCATGCCGCCCCAAGAAGGCGCCAACAAGATCAGCGAGAACACCATGCCCACCGACTGGGTCCAGTCAGGCAGCGCGGTGTAATGCAAGTGGTGAGGACCCGCCCACATGTAGGTGAAGATCAGCGCCCAGAAGTGCACGATCGACAGGCGATACGAGTACACGGGCATGCCAGCTTGCTTGGGGATGTAGTAGTACATCATGCCCAGGAAGCCTGCGGTCAGGAAGAAGCCCACCGCATTGTGGCCGTACCACCATTGAACCATGGCGTCTTGCACGCCGGCATAGGCCGAGTACGACTTGGGCGACAAAACGCCGGCAGCGAACACCGGGATTTCAGCGCTGTTGACCACGTGCAGCAGAGCCACCGCGATGATGAACGCGCCATAGAACCAGTTGGCCACATAAATGTGGCGGATCTTGCGGGTTCCGACCGTGCCGAAGAAAACGATGGCGTAAGACACCCACACGATCGTGATCAGGATGTCGATGGGCCATTCCAGCTCAGCGTATTCTTTGCCGGTGGTATAGCCCATCGGCAAAGAGATCGCAGCCAACAAGATGACCAGTTGCCACCCCCAGAAGGTGAAGGATGCCAGAGGGCCGGCGAACAACCGGGTCTGACACGTGCGTTGCACCACGTGATACGAGGTGGCAAACAGGGCACACCCACCAAACGCAAAAATCACCGCGTTGGTGTGCAGGGGGCGCAGCCGACCATAGGTCAGCCAGGGAATACCGAAGTTCAACTCCGGCCAAGCCAATTGCGACGCGATCAACACGCCGACTGCCATGCCTACGACGCCCCATAGGACCGCGGCAAGGGCAAACTGCCTAACGACTTTATCGTTATAGGTGGCAGACTGAGTGGTTGCCATCTCATTTTCTCCTTTGTTACACCCTTAATTGTCTTTGGACAACGACTCATCAATCTTGATTAGTCTCAAGTTTCTGGTCGGGCTGGACATCGTCTTTCTGGAGGATTCTCAAACCCTCTTGCTCCAGATCTTCAAACTGCCCGCTGTTGATCGCCCACCCCATCACGCCAAGGATGGCCAATACCAGCAGCACCGAAACGGGGATGAGGACGTAAAGAATTTCCATATAAATCAGCGACTTAGCCTTATTTCGAGGTCAGCCTCAAGGAATTGAGCACGACCCCCAACGAGCTCGCAGCCATCCCTGCACCGGCCAACCAAGGCGGTAAATAACCAGCCAAAGCCAGAGGAATGCACACCAAGTTATAGACCGCGGCCCAAATCAAATTTTGATTTACGACCTTCAGTGCGCGTTGACTGATTCCAACAGCCAAGGGAATGGCAGACAAGCGTCCACCCAATACGATCAGATCGGCCTGTGACTGCGCCAGAGCCGCCCCGGCGTCCAGCACGATCGAAACATCTGCTTTGGCCAGTACGGGGGCGTCGTTGATTCCGTCTCCCACCACAGCCACGACCCTACCAGATTGCTGTGCCTGGTTGACGATGGCCAGTTTACTCTCTGGACTGGCATGTGCTTGCGCTATTTCAAGTCTTTTTGCACCACCCAGGTGCATGACGGCAGCTTCTACCCTCGCCGCGGTGTCTCCTGACAACACCAAGCAGCGCCAATGGTGCTGTGCCAGTTTCGCCAAAGTCTGGGCCGCATCCGCACGGAACACTTCGTCAAAAACAAAGCCCATGACATCGTCGCCGGATGTTGAGTCCGTCGCATCTTGTCTGGCGAGCCAGACTCGGGCCCTTGCCGAATCAGGCCATGCGTGAACAACCCGCGCGAGATCTTCGCTCAGCACCCACTCCTCAGCCCCCAGGCGCCACACCTGCCCCTGCCGGTCGCGCCCCTGAATTCCCTTGCCTGCCACTTCTACCACCTCGCTCCAGCCCCCCTCTTCCTTGGGCAAGGGCCCCGCCTGGCTCAGCGATCGGGACAAGGGGTGTTGCGAGAGTGCCGCAAGGGTGCGGGCCCGAACAAAGTCAATCTCGGCGGGCTTCACCGTGCGCCCCGCACAAATCACTTCCATCAGAAACAAGTGCCCCTCGGTCAGCGTGCCAGTCTTGTCGAAGTAGACCTCGTCGACAGCTGCCATGGCTTCAATGGCATCCAGCCGACGCACCAGCAGACCATTGCGCCCCATGGCCCCTGCTGCCGCCAACAAGGCAGAAGGCGCGGCCAAAGACAAAGCGCATGGGCACGTCACCACCAACACCGACACCATCACCCAGATCGACTTGGCTGGGTCAATCCACTGCCAGGCCAGCGCGCCCAGGGCGGCCAGTGCCAGCACTCCCCACAAAAATGGGCCAGCAAATCGGTCGGCCACACGAGCCAGCCCTGGTTTTTCAGTCAGGGCTTGCTGCACCAGGGCGACAATCTGCTGGTAGCGGGTGTCTGGCCCGAGTCGTTCGATCGAGATCCAGATGGGCGCGCCTTGGTTGACGCTGCCGGCCACCACCATGTGCCCCACCCGCTTGGATACCGTTCGCGATTCGCCCGTGAGCATGGACTCGTCCAATTCGGTCTGCCCCCAAATGACCTGACCATCACCAGGCACGGCCTGCCCCGCCGCCACGCGCACCCGATCACCATGCTTGAGGGCAGACAGAGGCACCGATTCGGCTTGGGCCATCGACCAGTCTTGGTCATGGGCCGGATCCACCGCGCGATCAACGGCTTCCGGCAACTTCACGCACAGAGACTCCAGTGACTGGGTGACCTTCTCTCGTGCCCGGCTTTCCAGCCACCGCCCGGCCAGCAAGAAGGTCACGAACATGGTCAGCGAATCGAAATAGGTTGATTCACCAAAGTGATGGGTGTTGCCGAACGTCACCGCGGAGCTGACCAGAAAAGTCGCAGCCATGCCGATCGCCACCGGGGTGTCCATCGAGATCCGCTTTTGCTTGGCAGCGCGCCAGGCCCCAGAGAAAAAAGGCCCACACGAAAACAACATCACGGGCAGGCTCAACACCCAGCATGCCCAATTCATCAAGCGCCAGATGTCAGGCGGGATTTCATGGGGGCCCGCCACGTACTGAGGCACGGTCACCATCATCACCTGCATCATGCAAAAGCCCGCCACGGCCAACCGCCACACCAGGCGGCGCCGTTCCAGCAGCCGCTCGTTGCCAGCCCGGGCAGACGCATCCGGCCACGCCCGATAGCCCACTTTCTGAACAACCTGAACCAGATCCGACAGTTTGACGCGGGCCGGATCCAGCAGGATGCGGGCACGCTGGGAAGCAGCCTGAACCTGAACTTCGTCCACCCCTGGCACCGATTTCAAGGCGTCTTCGATGGTGATCGAGCAGGCCGCGCAGTACATTCCCGACAACCCCAGACCGATACGCCGTTTGCTGGATCCCAACGGGGCCTCGAGCACGCACTGCTGCAGCAAGCTGGGATCGTCCAGCCCCGCCAACTGAGCTGGCGTGAGCGCCGACGGCTTGTCGGATTCGCTGGCGCCACTGGCCGATGCGGCGGGCTCAGATCTGACGGGCAAAAAATTCATGGACTGCTCGCTGCTAAAGTCTCGACGTCAAGACCGTGAAGTGGGCGCGGTGCAGCACTCTACACGGCACAAGGCCCTGCAAAAAATTGATCTATTTGAAATGTCAACGAACATGACCTTCATCAAGACTTTCATCGCCCGCACCGTGTTGATTGCCACTGCAGCGTTGGGGGGACATGCCTGCGCCCAGGCCGAACCGAGTGGGACGCCACAGCAATTGCCATCGGTTTCGCTGGGCGTCAGCTTCTACAACATCAAAGCCGAGCTGGCGCAAACTGAGCGTCAGCGCGAAATTGGCCTGATGTTCCGCAAGACCCTGGGGCTGAACGACGGCATGATTTTCGTGTTCGAGCGTGCAGGCACCCAGTGCTTCTGGATGAAAAACACCCTGATCCCTTTGTCGGTGGCGTTCATTGACGACAGCGGCACGATCGTCAACATCGACGAAATGAAGGCCGAAACCGAAGACCCGCACTGCTCCGTCAAGCCCGTGCGTTACGTGCTCGAAATGAACAAAGGCTGGTTCAGCAAACGCGGGATCAAGGAAGGCAGCAAGATCAGCGGCGAGTTGTTTGGCAGCCCCCACTGACCCGCCACCCATCACCTGGTTTTGGCCGCTATCTTTTCTTTGAGTTGCGGCAACACCATCAGGGCCGCTTCACGCCCTGCCAGGATCGACAAACGGCGCTGGCTGAAGTCCGCGCTGCCGATGCCAGCCAATTTCGGGCGCATGACCACGTCAGCATCCTTCAGTTCATGTTGGCTGATGCTGTGGCCCATGATGTTGAAGGTCTGCAACAGGATGTCGATGGCGCCCTTTGTCGGCTGCCCCTCCGGGATCGCTGAGATGTCGACCGCGATCACCACATCGGCCCCCAATTGGCGGGCGTAGCGAACGGGAATGGGCGACACCAAGCCGCCATCGACGTACTCACGATCACCAATTTTCACAGGCTGAAAAACACCCGGAACTGAGCTGGATGCGCGTACCGCTGTACCCGCATCCCCCCGCTGGAACAGGATGGGTTGCCCGCTATTGAGGTCTGTGGCCACGATGCCCAAGGGGATGCGAGTGTTCTCGATCTGCACATTGCCTGTGGCTGACCGCACATAACGGGCAAGGGCCTCGCCCTTCAGCAAAGACCGCCCCGGGAACATCCAGTCTGTGATCGATGATTCATCCATGCTCATGGCCATGTCGGCCAGCTGAGTGGGTGTTTTGCCGCTGGCATACAGGGTGGCCACCAGGCTGCCGGCAGAGGTGCCGACAATCACATCGGGCTTGATCCCCTGTTCCTCTAGCACCTGCAACACGCCAATGTGGGCAAACCCACGTGCTGCACCACCTCCCAAGGCCAGACCGATTTTCGGGGGCCTGGGCACCGGCTTGATTTGAACCACCGACGGCGGCGCAGGAGGAGGCGATACCGCACACCCTGCCAAACCAAGCGCCAACAGCGCGGACCACCGTCCGAGGATCCGCCCAACTGTCTTATATTTCTTTTCTATATAAGCAACGCAAAAAAAAGTAGTTTCCATTTATATGCAGATTTTCTACAGTTCAACCCTCAAACACGCGGCTCAGTTTTCAGACCATGCAACTCGATTGGACAGCCATAGCAGCAGGCGCCGGAGTAGGCTCCATTGTGGGCCTGACCGGGGTAGGTGGTGGCTCGTTGATGACACCGCTGCTGATTTCGGTATTTCATCTCGACAAAGCCGTCGCGATCGGCACTGACCTCTGGTTTGCCGGATTGACCAAGGTTTCGGGCGCCGTGGCGCATCACCATCAAGGCCACGTTGACTATCACATCACTCGCAAACTGCTGTACGGAAGCATTCCGGCGTCGATCCTCACCACCCTCTTCATGCATCTGCAAGGGATCACCAAATCCGGGCAGAGCTTATTGGCATACGCCTTGGGGATTGCGCTGTTGCTGACTGCTTTGACGGTGGCGTTTCGCCCGTTTTGGCTGAAAGTCGGTATTTGGCTGGAGCGCTGGGTTACGCGGGAACGCCGTCCCTATTTGACCGTGGCCTGCGGCGTGATTCTGGGCGTCTTGGTGTCCTTGAGTTCGATTGGTGCAGGGGCTTTGGGCGCCACCATGATCCTGTTGCTTTATCCTCGGCTGGATGTCAGACGATTGGTGGGCAGCGACATCGCTCACGCGGTGCCACTGACCATCGTGGCCGGCATCGGACACGCCTCGCTGGGGAACGTTGACTGGATGTTGCTGACAGAATTGCTGATTGGCTCCCTCCCAGCCATCTGGATCGCAGCCAAATTGACCAAACACCTGCCCGACACCATCACGCGCATGGCGCTTTGTGGCTGTCTGGTGCTGGCGGCCAACAAAGTTTTGATGTCCGCTTGAAACCCCGATCGCATTCACCCCTTTTTTGACACATTGACACCGGGCCCGACCGGTTTGATGCCATGTATCAGTACACAGAATTTGACAAACAGTTCGTTCGCCAGCGCGCGGCCCAGTTCCGCGACCAACTCGAACGCAATCTGGCAGGCAAGCTGGGCGATGACGAGTTCCGCCCTTTGCGGCTGCAAAACGGCTGGTACATCCAGCGTCATGCGCCGATGCTGCGCATTGCCGTGCCTTATGGTGAGATCTCTTCCAAGCAAATTCGCCAGATTGCTCGCATCGCGCGCGAATACGACCGTGGCTACGCCCACTTCACCACGCGCCAGAACATCCAGTTCAACTGGATTCCGCTACCCAAGAGCGCGGACGTGATGGACCTGCTGGCCGAAGTCAACATGCACGGCATCCAGACCTCGGGCAACTGCATCCGCAACATCACATCTGATGCCACCGTGGGTGTGGCTCAGGACGAGATCATCGACGCTCGCCCTTACTGCGAAATCCTGCGTCAATGGTCTACCTTGCACCCTGAGTTCGCCTTCCTGCCACGCAAGTTCAAGATTGCTGTGAACGGTGCCAAAGAAGACCGCGCCGCGGTGTACTGGCATGACATCGGCCTGAACCTGGTCAAAAACGACGCCGGCGAAATCGGCTTTGAAGTGATCGTGGGGGGAGGCATGGGCCGCACCCCCATCACCGGCACGGTCGTGAACCGCTTTGTGCCCTGGCAACAAATTCTGGTCTACATCGAAGCCATCGTGCGCGTGTACAACCGCTATGGTCGCCGCGACAACATGTACAAGGCGCGTATCAAGATCCTGGTCAAAGCCGAAGGTCAGAAATTTGTCGATCAGGTCAACGAAGAGTTCGACAACATCCTGACCCGTGATGTGGACGGTGCCGCGCACCTGATTCCTCAAGCTGAGTTTGACCGCGTGGCCGCGAGCTTCGTCTACCCCGAGTCGGTCAAAGCTCACGTTGCTGCTGGCAACGGTTTGCCTGCAGACGCAACTGAGTCTGAAAAGGTCCAATTCGGCAAGTGGCTGGAGCGCAATGTCGTCGGGCACAAGGTGCAGGGTTACAAGGCCGTGCACCTGTCGGTCAAGCGTGTGGGTCAAGCCCCTGGCGATGTGACTGATGCCCAACTCGAAGCCATTGCCGACATGGCCGATCGCTTCAGCTGCGGTGAACTGCGTGTCACCCACGACCAGAACGCTCTGCTGCCCTTCGTTCGTGAAGAAGACTTGTTTGCCGTGTGGAAGGCCGCCAAGGCCAACACCCTGGCATCAGCCAACATTGGTCTGTTGAGCGACATGATTGCCTGCCCCGGCGGCGACTTCTGCGCCCTGGCCAATGCCCGCTCCATCCCCATCGCCAACGAGCTGATCGAGCGCTATCAGGATCTGGACGAGCTGTACGACATTGGCGAAATCGACCTGCACATCTCCGGTTGCATCAACTCGTGCGGCCACCACCATACCGGCCACATTGGCATCCTGGGCGTGGACAAGGATGGCTCAGAGTGGTACCAGATCACCCTGGGTGGCTCAGACGGCTCTAACCACGCGCCCATCAGCACACCGGGCAAGGTGATCGGCCCATCATTCTCAGCCGACGAAGTCAGCGATGTGATCGAAGCCATCATCGAAACCTATCGCGGCCAACGCGCAGCCAACGAGAAGTTCATCGACACGGTCAAGCGTGTCGGGATCGACCCGTTCAAGTCGGCGGCCAATGCCGTGCGTCGTACCACTGCCAAGGCAGCCTGATTGGTCGAAAGGACTCCCACCATGAAATTCATCGACACCCATCACGACCAGTGGCACACCGTTGGCGGCGAAGATGGCCCCATGGCTCACCCCCCCATCAAAAGCTACAGCCTGCTGACCTTGGCGCAGTGGCATGCCGTGCGTGAGCAATGGCCGGCACAAAGCTCGCCTGATTACAAGGCCGTGGGCGTGATCCTGCCCAACGACACCGACGTCGAAGTTCTGGAAGCCGACATCCCTAAGCTGGCCTTGGTTGTGCTGCAGTTCCCCAAGTGGGTGGACGGCCGCGCCTACAGCCAGGCTCGCATCTTGCGCGCCCGCTACCGATTCAATGGCGAGATTCGCGCCACGGGTGAAGTGCTGGTCGACATGATGCCCCTGCTGGCTCGCACGGGCGTCGACGCGGTCATCCTGCGCGGCGACCAAGATCGCGCTGCTGCCGAGCGTGCACTGGGCTTCTTTGCTGCCCGTGGCCACTATCAAGGCGATGTGAAGGCCCCCCAACCCTTGTTTGGCCGCGCCGCCTGATCCAGGAGACAAGATGAGCGAAACCTCTCCCATCGGTGGCGTGTCTTCGTTGATCGGTGACGCCGCCCCTGCAGGCTCAGCTATCTCGCTGTACAACAAGCCCAGCGCCGATTACGCTGCAAAGGTGCATGCCACGGTTGAACTGCTCAAGGCCGCCGCTTTCGAGCACCCTGGCAAAGTGGTGCAAGCCACCAGCCTGGGCGTGGAAGACATGATCGTCACCGATCTGATCGCCCGCTATCAGTTGCCGATCGCCATCGGCACGCTCGAAACGGGTGCGCTGCACCCTGAAACGGTTGCCCTGATCGGCACCATCGAGACGCACTATGCGGACGCAGGCATCCATGTCGAGGTCTACAAACCGGTGGCCGAAGCCGTGGTCGAGTTCGTGCAGAAAAATGGCGAAAAGGCGATGTACCAAAGCATCGACTTGCGCAAAGCCTGCTGCGGCATCCGTAAACTCGAGCCTTTGGCCCGCATGCTGGCCGAGCGTTCTGCCTGGATCACCGGCCTGCGCCGCGAACAGTCGAACAACCGTGGCGACATGCAAGCCCGCGAGCAAGACGACAAGGGCCGTGCCAAGTTCAACCCGATGATCGAGTGGACCTGGGGTGATGTGTGGCACTACGTGGCGGTGAACCACGTGCCCTACAACCCGCTGCACGACCAGTTCATGCCCAGCATCGGTTGCGCCCCTTGCACGCGCGCCATCGCCGTGGGTGAAGACTTCCGTGCCGGCCGCTGGTGGTGGGAGGACGAAAAGGCCAAGGAATGCGGCCTGCATGTCCATGCCAAGTGACGCACCAGAAATGATTCAAGAGTGAGAAAACAATGAACGCCCCTGTGAATGTGAACCAATTGCTGGCGGAGGTGGACCACCGCCATCTGGATGCGCTGGAAGAAGAGGCCATCTTCATCCTGCGTGAAGTGGCGGCCAGCTTTGAGCGCCCTGGCCTGCTGTTTTCCAGCGGCAAGGACTCGTGCGTGGTCCTGCATCTGGCCGAAAAGGCCTTCAAGATGAAGAATCCCGACACAGGCAAGCTGGAAGGCAAACTGCCCTTCCCGCTGGTGCACGTGGACACGGGTCACAACTTCCCTGAAGTCATCGAGTTCCGCGAACGCCGCGTCAAAGAAATTGGCGAGCGCCTGATCGTGGCGCACATGGAAGACTCCATCAAGCGCGGCACCGTACGCCTGGCCCACCCCCTGGAATCGCGCAACGGACACCAGACCGTGACGCTGCTGGAAGCCATTGAAGACAATCGCTTCGACTGCCTGATCGGCGGTGCGCGTCGTGACGAAGAGAAGGCCCGCGCCAAGGAGCGTATCTTCTCGCACCGCGACAGCTTCGGCCAATGGCAGCCCAAGGAACAGCGCCCCGAGCTGTGGAACCTGTTCAACACCCGCATCAAGCCGGGCGAGCATTTCCGCGCCTTCCCCATCAGCAACTGGACCGAGTTGGACGTGTGGCTCTACATCGCCCGCGAAAACATCCCGCTGCCCAACATCTACTACAAGCACCCCCGCCAGGTGATCCGCCGCAAGGGTCTGCTGGTGCCGCTGACCGATGTCACCCCCGCACTGGCTGGCGAAACCATTGAAACCGTGGACGTGCGCTTCCGCACCGTGGGCGACATGACCTGTACCTGCCCTGTGGAATCGACGGCCGCCAATGCGGCTGACATCGTCGCCGAAACCCTGCACGTCACCGTGAGCGAACGCGGTGCTACCCGCATGGACGACCGCACCTCCGAAGCATCGATGGAGCGTCGCAAGAAGGAAGGTTATTTCTGATGACTACCGTGACCCATAACGAAGCTCGCGAAGAGCTCGCCCACAAGGCCCTGCGCTTCCTGACCGCTGGCAGCGTGGACGATGGCAAGAGCACCCTGATCGGCCGTTTGCTGTTTGACAGTCGAGCCATTTTGGCCGACCAGCTCGATGCGCTGGAAAAGCGCGCCGCCGGTGCGCCCATCGACCTGTCGCTGCTGACCGACGGCCTCGAAGCCGAACGGGAACAAGGCATCACGATCGACGTGGCCTACCGCTACTTTGCGACTAAGTCGCGCAAGTTCATCATCGCCGATGCCCCTGGCCACGAACAGTACACCCGCAACATGGTGACCGCTGCTGCCGGCTCTGACGCAGCCGTGGTGCTGGTCGACATCACCAAGATCGACTGGAAAGCCTCGCCCGTGCCCCTGCTGGCGCAAACCCGCCGCCACAGCCTATTGGCTCACCTGCTGCGCGTGCCTTCCATCGTGTTCGCCGTGAACAAGCTGGATGCCATTGAGCAAGACACCGAAACCGCCTTCAACAACGTCAAAGCTTCGCTGGAAGCCTTTGCCGAACAAGTGGGCATCGTCAACAAGGGCGTGATCCCCGTGTCGGCCCTGCGTGGCGACAACGTCACCACCCCCAGCGCCAACTGGCCCTGGTACAACGGCCCGACCTTGCTGCAGGTGCTGGAAAACCTGCCCGTGACCGACGAGCGCCACGACGGCGCCCTGCTGCACCCTGTGCAGTATGTGACCCGCGACAGCGTGGGTGAAGGTGAAGCCTCGGCCAGCGGTACCGGCCACCAATACCGCGCCTTCTGGGGCCGCATTGCCCATGGTGCTGTCAAGCCCGGCGACGAAGTGCAGATCTTCCCGAGCGGCCAAAAAGCCATCGTGGCTGAGGTGCGCCATGCGGCTCAGGTGGTCGATGCCTGTGAAGCAGGCCAGTCCGCCGGCATCGTGCTCGACCGCCAGGTTGACATCTCGCGCGGCGACTGGATTGCCTCGCCTGGCAGCATCCAGCCCACCGACAGCTTCACGGCCACCCTGGCTTGGCTGGACACCGAACCTGCCGTGGTTGGCCGTAAATATTGGGTGCGCCATGGCAACCGCTGGGTGCAAGCTCGCATCACTGGGATCGACAACAAATTGGACATCCATACCCTGTCAGATCAAGAAGCGAGCGAATTGCACGTCAACGAGATCGGAACTGTGCAGATTCAGACACAACAGGCTTTGCCGGTTGAGCCATATGTGGACAATCGAGTCGGTGGCGCCTTGATCGTGGTGGATCCGACCACAAACCGCACCAGCGGTGCCCTTTTGGTCAAGGCTGCTTGATTCACATTCAGCCGTTGAACGCATCATGACTCAGCCCTGCTCCCTGGTGACCGCCAAAGTTGTCTTCATCGGGGCTGGCCCCGGGCAAGCAGATCTGATCACGGTGCGCGGCAGCCGCATGCTGGCCAAGGCCCATGTGGTGCTGTTCGACGCCTTGGCTGATGAAGCCTTGCGTGATCTGGCCCCCCAAGCCACCTGGATCGATGTCGGCAAACGCGGCTTTTCCGGAAAAGAAGGCAGCGATTTCAATGGTCAGACGCGCATCAACCAATTGCTGGTTGAGCAGTCTCTGGCCGTCGGCGCCATCCACGGTGAAAACGGCCTGGTCGTTCGTCTCAAAGGCGGCGATCCCAGCCTGTTTGGCCGCCTGGAAGAAGAACTGCACGTGCTGTACGACGCTGGCATCGCCTGCGAAGTGGTGCCCGGTGTGACTTCGGCCCTAGCGGCAGCGGCGGCCACGCAACGCCCCCTGACGCGCCGCGGAACCGGACGCAGCGTGGCCTTCACCACGGCCATGACGCGTACCGGTGATCTGCAATGCGGCATGGGCCCAGGCCAACGCGCCGACACAGAAGTGTTCTACATGGCAGGTCGCCAGTTGGCCCCTTTGTCGAAAGGGCTGCTGGATGCCGGCTGGCCCGCCGACACCGAAGTCAGTGTCGTATCCCGTGCGGGCTGGCCCGATATGCTGCACACCCTGCACACGGTTGCCACCTTGGATCAGGCCAGCGAGATCCACGCGGGCCGGCCCACACTGGTCATCGTCGGCGCCGGCGCCACCGACATCCCTGAGCAACCCTTGACCCATATCGCCCTTTGTCGCGCAGGCTGAATCGCGGCCCACTGCTTCAGCCCGTTAAAATTCGAAACTAACCCTTAACCGATTAAGAGATCTGACATGACCCACGTCGTCACCGAAGCCTGCATCAAATGCAAATACACGGACTGTGTGGACGTGTGCCCGGTGGACTGCTTCCGCGAAGGCCCAAACTTTTTGGTCATCGACCCCGACGAATGCATTGACTGCGCTGTTTGCATCCCCGAGTGCCCCGTGAACGCGATCGTTCCTGAAGAAGATGTGCCGGGCAACCAGCAGCATTTCATCAAGATCAACGCCGATCTGTCCAAGAACTGGCCCAGCATCACCAAGCGCAAAGAGCCCTTGCCTGAAGCCGAAGAGTGGAAGGACAAGACCGATAAGCTGGATCAGCTGATCCGCTGATTTCGCGCTGATCCCCCTCATGCATGACACCGATGCCCTGGTGATTGGGGCGGGCCCCGTGGGCCTGTTCCAGGTCTTTCAATTAGGACTACTGGGGCTCAAGGTGCATGTGGTTGATGCGCTGCCCATGCCCGGTGGGCAATGTGCAGCGCTCTACCCTCAAAAGCCCATCTACGACGTTCCTGGCGTGCCGGTGTGCACGGGCGAAGAACTGGCGGCCAGCCTGCTGCAACAGATTCGCCCTTTCAGCGGGCCGCAGCATTCGCACCTGCATCTGGGTGATCTGGTTGAATCCATCCGCCCCTTGAATGCGCCCTTGTCCGGCTTTGAAGTCAGCACTCAAAATGGGCAAACGTTTCGCACGCAATTGATCGTCGTCGCCGCCGGCGCGGGCGCCTTTGTGCCCAAAAGCATGAACATCCCAGGCCTGGATGCCCCAGGCCACGTGCACTTTCATCTTCCTGCCCCTGACGCCCTTGCCCCCTGGGCTGGCCAGCATCTGGTCGTGGCCGGTGGCGGAGAAGAGGCCCTGGAAACCGTCGCGCATTTGCTGCAATCCACCCCCGAAGCGCAACAGCCTGCTCGCATTTCGTTGATGCATCGCCGCGACCAGTTCGCGGTCGAGCCCGATTTGGAAAACACCGTGCGCCAGTGGATCACCTCGGGGCGAATCGGCTGGATCCAAGGGATGCCCGACCACGCCGAGGTCGAACAGGGTCGCCTGGTGGCCCTGCATGTACTGGGCCCCGATGGCACCGTCAGGCGTGAACCGCTTGATCACCTGATGATTCGCCAGGGGCTGAGCCCCAAGCTTGGCCCTTTGACGCAATGGGGTCTGCCGCTTGAGCGCAAGCAAATCCCGGTGGACATGAGCACTTGCCAAACCGCCACCCCTGGTATCTATGCCGTGGGCGACATCAACACCTACCCCGGCAAAAAGCGCCTGCTGGTCTGCGGCTTCCATGAAGCAACCATGGCTGCACACGCGGCCCTGGCCTGGCTCAAGCCCGACGAGCCCCAGCACCTGCAATACACCACCACCAGCACGGTGCTGAAGCAGCGCCTGGGCGCCGATTTACAATGATGGCTCGCTAGGGGTGTTGGCCTGATTGCTTCAGGTCGACTGAGACAGTCCCTTTGAACCTGATTGAGGTAATCCTCGCGCAGGGAAGCAAGATGCCCGGAACGTTGTTCCGTCTTCCTGCCCTGCGCGAGACAACGCGCCCCAAGGCGCCTCGGGCATCACGATGAGACAAGCATTCCCACTCAAGCCGCTGGTGTGCGCGCTGGCCACCATTGCCGCATGCGACTGGGCACTGGCAGCAGACGCTCCCGCCACCCTTCCCAACGTCACCGTTCAAGCTGAGGCCCCCAAATCCGGGCAAGCCACGGTGGCCGGATTTGGCGACACGCCCACTTGGCAGATCCCCGCGCAAACACTGAGCATCACTGACCGCGCCCTTCAAAACGCCGGGGTTCAGCAAGTGTCCGACTTGGCCAAGCTCGATGGCAGTGTCAGCGGTGGCTACAACACCACGGGCTATTGGGATGACATGACCGTGCGAGGCTTCTCACTGGAAGGGGCCTACAGCTATCGTCGCGAAGGGCTGCCCTACAACGCCGAAACCCGCATCCCGCTCGACAACAAAGCCAATCTGGAACTGTTCAAAGGCACCAGCGGCATCCAGGCCGGCGTCAGCGCGCCTGGGGGCTTGGTCAACCTGCTGGTCAAACGACCTGAAGGCCGCATCCGCAGTGCCGAACTGGCCTGGACCAGCGCCCGCAGCTACAAAATCGCCACCGATTTGTCTGACCGTTTCGGTGCCAACGACCAGTTCGGTGTGCGCCTGAACGCGGCGCAAGAACAGCTCAACCCCGAAGTGCACGATGCGCAGGGGCAACGCCACTTGCTGTCTCTGGCCACCGATTGGCGCATCAGCCCTGATACTTTGCTTGAAGCTGAAATCGAGCAAAGCCGCTTCAGCCAACCCAGCGTGCCCGGGTTCAGCATGTTGGGCAACGTGCTGCCCAATGCCAAAGACGTTGACCCACGTATCAACCTCAACAACCAGCCCTGGACCCTGCCTGTGGTGTTTCAAGGCGGTGTCGGCACCTTGCGGTTGACGCAGCAACTCAACGCCGATTGGCTGTGGCAAACCACGTATGGCTACCAACGCCAAGTCACCCAGGATCGCATTGCGTTTCCCTACGGCTGCAGTGCTGCTGGCGATCCCTCGCATTATTGTGCTGATGGTAGGTTCGACTTTTACGATTACCGTAGCGAAGGCGAGTTGCGCCGCAACCAATCGCTGGAGACCCATGCCGATGGCAGCGCATCGATCGCTGGTTACCACCACCAGTTGAGCCTGGGGGTACTGCGCAATCTGCAGTCCTTGGCTGCGGGCAATGCAGCGAACAACCCTGTTGGAACCGGCACCGTAGACGGCACCACCATCATCCCCGTGGGCGACCCCACTCGCTCTACCCCCATGGGCAATCGGCAAGAGGCCAGCACCGAGTGGTATGCCCGCGATGCCATCACCTGGAACGCCGACTGGACCTCTTGGCTGGGCGTGCGCCGCACCGGGCTGAACCGCATTGGCATCCAGTCAGACGGCACCCAACGCACCCAGTTGCAGCAAATCTTCACCGCCCCTTGGGTGGCCACAGGCTACCAATTTGCGCCCCGGCAGCAGGTGTACGCCAGCTGGGGCGAAGGCGTGCAAACCATGGTGGCGCCCTTCCCTTACTCGGGCACGCTGGACAACGCCGGACAACCGCTGCCCGCCCAGCGCACGCGCCAGTTGGAAGTGGGCTTCAAGGGCCAGTGCCCGCACACCAGTTGGGGCTTGAACTGGTTCCGCACCGAAAAACCTGAGGCCAACACCGTGGGCGCGGTCTACCAGCTCGATGGCGATAGCCTGCACCAAGGCATCGAGGGCCTGATCCGTACCACCCTGGGCGCATGGGATGTGGATGCCAGCGGCATGCTGCTGGATGCCAAGCGCCGCAACAGTGCCGACACCACCATCAACGGCCTGCGCCCCACCAACGTGCCTGATCACACCCTGAAGCTCTCGGCCAACTACCGCGTGGCGAGCGTTCCGGGCCTGTCGGCGCAAGCCGCCATCATCCATGAAGGGCGCCGAATGGTGACGCCTGACAACACCGTGCACGTACCCGCCTGGACTCAGCTGGACGTGGGCGTGCGCTACGTGCAGCGCCTGAGCAATCAAGCCATCACTTGGCAAGCCGGCGTCCAAAACCTGACAGACAACCGCGCATGGCGATCCACCCCTTACGAGTTCGACCACGTGTACCTGCTGCCCCTGGCGCCCCGCACCTTGACGGCCTCGGTCATCGTCGATTTTTGACTGTTTGATTTGCCCAACAAGACTCAAAAATTGGGCGGCACTTGATCCAGAACCAAAAACGATGCTATAGTCACGTTCTCGGTTGACGACAGCAACGTTTCAAACGAAGCAGTTAACAACTGAACCGACATATTCCCCGATAGCTCAGTCGGTAGAGCGCCGGACTGTTAATCCGTAGGTCCCTGGTTCGAGCCCAGGTCGGGGAGCCAAATAAAGCTAGATGCGATAAGCACTTAGCAGCAAGAGCTACCCTAGCGGTGGCTTTTTGCTTTGGCGACTGTGACAAAAATGCGCCACGGCTGTCACAGCCCTTCTCGCCTGCTCTCAATCCGAGACGCCGCAGACAACAGACTCTCCGTTGCAAACTTGGCATAGCGGCCCACCATCGGCCGAGACTTCCAACCACCCAGGTCCTTGAGCTCATCGCAAGACGTCCCCGCCTGTCGATGCCAAGAAGCCCAGGTATGTCGCAAATCGTGAACACGGAAGTCCTTGATCCCCGATCGCTTTAACGCCGCGTGCCAGGCCGTGTTGGTCACGTCCGCCCTCATGGGTTGGCCTTCGTAGGTAAAGCAATAACGAGGATGCTTGCCAATCTGCTCCTTCAGTTTCACTTCGGGGCTTTCTTGCTCATCCCGAACCCTGACACTACACATCAACAATACATAGTCAGAAAGAAAAATCCCCTAGGAGAACCTGTCTGCTAGGGGATTTGGTGTTCTTGGGGTGGCTAATGGGACTCGAACCCACGACAACCAGAATCACAATCTGGGACTCTACCAACTGAGCTATAGCCACCACCGGAAAGTCAAAAAGTATAACTTATTTTTTCGCACCTGTCACAGCATCCATCACTTTTTTGCCGTCATTCAGGTATTGAACTTTGTACTCTCTTTGCAACGCGCGATAGTACGCGTCCGCTTCAGCGCGACCCCAGATCGGGCCAAACTGCTCTTGCGCTTCGCGGACTTCGGCCGGAGCCAAGTTCGGCGGCAAAACCTTGAGCAACTTCACCACGGCGCTGCCCTCAGCACCCAGGTCAATGACCTGCCAGCTTGGCAGCTTGTCTGCCGGCATCTTCAAGACCGCTTCCAGGACGGCAGCGGGCTGCCCGAACATGTTGCGGCGAGACATCTCGACCGGCGCAGGCAACGTGGCTTGTTCAGGAGACTTCTCCCACAAGGCCATTTTCGCTTGCGCATCCTTGCGTGCCAGTTTGACCGACTCGGCTTCCACCCAGTGCTCACGTACCTTGTCCTGCACCTGGTCAAACGGCAACTTGGCTGCCGGCTCGTACTTCACGATGCGCGCCGATACCAGCTTGTTCGGCCCGACTTCAATGGCCTCGGTGTTCCGGCCTTTGGAGCGGTTAGTTGGATCAAACAAGGCGTCCAGTAAACGCGGATTGGACAGCACGCCTTGGTCTTTGCCATCGGGATGGTGAAGGATGCCCGTTGCCGATTGCAGCGGCAGCTTGAGCTCATCCGCCACGGGCTTCAGGCTATCGGAGACTTCATACACCTTGTTGGTGAACTGCTCAGCCACCTCGGCGTATTGGCGCTGGGCCGCCTGCTTGCGGGCTTCATCTTCGATTTGAGCACGCACGGCTTCGAAGGGCTGAGGCTTGCCACCGCGGATCGCTGTCAACTTGATGATGTGATAGCCAAAGTCGCTTTCGACCACGCCGCTGATCTGGCCTGGCTGCATGGCAAACACTGCGTCTTCAAATGGCTTGGTCATGGCACCGCGCCCAAAGAAATCCAGATCGCCCCCGTTGGCGGCAGAGCCCGGGTCGTCTGAATTTTTCTTGGCCAGTTCGGCAAACATTGACGGGTTCTTTTGCAGCTCTGCCAGAATCTGCTCGGCTTTGGCTTTGGCTGCTTTCTTTTGCTCAGGGCTGGCGCTCTTCTCTGCCTTGATCAGAATGTGGCTGGCGCGACGCTCCTCAGGTTCGGTGTAGCGACTGATGTTCTCTTTGTACCAAGAGCGCAGATCGTCTTCAGACACAGAAACCCGTTGCTTGAGGGTATCGAGATCCAGCACCACGTACTGCACGTCTGCCTTTTCAGGTGACGTCAGCCACACATCATTGGCCGGATCTTTGTAGTAGGCCTGAAGCTGCGCCGCCGTCGGGTTCACCTGCGATGCATATTGCTTGGGATCAAATTTTTGCCATTGAACCTGACGAACCTGGAACAAGGCATTGATGGCTTGCTGACTGGCCACAGCCGACGTTTGACCGGACGACGACACCGCACCCAGCACTTGACCAATGGTCAAGTCTTGGCGAAGAAGCGCCTCGAAGTGGGCTGGGCTCATGCCACGCGCCTGCAGCATGTCCTTGTTCAGGGTGCCATCGGCGTTGCGAACCGCAGCAAACTGAGGATCGGTTTCAAAAATCCGTTGAATCCGCAAGGGGGCTGGCGTCAGGCGCTGATCTCGCGCGGCGGCTGTCAGCACATATTCGCGAACCACCTGATCCAATGATTGCTTTTTGAATTCGGGTTTGTCGAACTCTTTGGCATCCGTATCAGGGCGCTGTGCCCGAATCCGTTCGGACATTTGGCGGTTGGCGTTGTCCCACTCGGGTTGCATCACCTTGGTGCCGTCCACCTTGGCAACCACCCCTTCATCGCTTCCGAAGCGGGCAACACTTTGCACACCAAAGAAAACGAATGAAGGCAGGATCAGGAGAACCAACAAAAACTGCAGGATGCGGTTGTGCTTGCGAACGAAATCAAACATGGCTGAGCCGAGTGGTAGATGGCGCGGACAGAAATATCCAGGCTTTAGATGACACAAAGGCGAACCTGGGTTCGCCTTGAGTCGCTATCGGAGTGGTGGGTGCTGAGGGGTTCGAACCCCCGACCTACGCCTTGTAAGGGCGCCGCTCTACCAACTGAGCTAAGCACCCGACAGCTTGAGAATCGGATTTTAATTCACGGCGTCCTTCAGGGCTTTACCTGGCCGGAATTTTGGCACTTTGGCTTTCTTGATCTTGATCGCAGCGCCGGTGCGAGGGTTGCGGCCCGTTCGAGCCGCACGCGTCGTCACTGCGAAAGTCCCGAATCCTACCAGGGAAACGGAGTCACCTTTCTTGAGCGTGGCAGCGACACCACCAATCAGGGCCTCCAATGCGCGGCCAGCCGCTGCTTTGGACAGGTCTGCCTGCTCTGCAATGTGATCTATCAACTCGGACTTGTTCACGAAAATCCCCTCTGTAGCAGTCACGAACGAGTTAAGCCGGGCGCCGCCAGCGAAGCCGAAATTGAAGGGGCAGCATCGCGAGGGCCAAAAAATCATTCTATGCCGATTCGCCCATCACTTTGGCACGTAGATCTGCCCTTGACAGAACGCCAAAGAACGAGACGGTCACCGCGCTTTGGCACGGATATCTGGTAACGATTTTTTGAGGTAATAGGCCATCGACCAGATCGTGAGACAGCAGGCGATGTAGATCAGCCACGTTCCCAGGAGATGAGTCGGAATCACACCAAACAAGGGGCCGTCGTACAGCAAGAACACGATGGCCATCATCTGGGACGCGGTCTTCAGCTTGCCCAACATGTGCACGGCCACGCTTTTGGATGCGCCGATTTGCGCCATCCATTCCCTCAAAGCCGAGATGGCAATTTCCCGGCCAATGATGACGAGCGCCACAAGCGCATTGACCCGGTCGAGCTGAAGCAAGATCAACAAGGAGGCGCAGACCAGGAACTTGTCTGCAACCGGATCCAGGAAGGCCCCGAACGCAGACGTTTGGTTCAAACGGCGAGCGAGCCATCCGTCAAGCCAGTCGGTCAGCGCGACCAAGACAAACAGAACACTGGCAACCAGATTGAGCTCAGCCATGGGCCGAGGCAGGTAAAACACACCCACGATGAGCGGTATCGCAACGATCCGCGCCCAGGTGAGCAAGGTGGGCAGATTCAAAAACATGCAGGCATTGTGCCCTTAAAGGACAGGGATCAACGTCGGTCCAAGGTCATCGGCTTGAATTTGCGTTGGTTGTTGAACAAAAAGGTTTCATTGAACTTCCAGGGCTTGGGCAGGCGAGACACATCGCCGAAAGGCGCCGCCCGTTTGACCGCCTGCTTGGCGATCTCAATGGTGTCCAACGCCTGGCTGGGCTTGCGCATGACCTCGATGCGACGAATGCTGCCATCTGCATTGAGCTCGATGCTGAGCACTGGAATGGCCAACAGCATGTCTGGTGGCTTGCTGGTGTAAGTTTGGCTTGGGTTGGCGGCCACCATGCGACGAGCGGCCTGCAGCCGTGCCTCTTCCCAGTTATGTGGGGCAGATGGAGCGGGTAACTTGCCGCTGAAAGCGGCATGACTTTCATCGGCCTGAGACACGGCCCCTGGCGCCGACGAATTGCCGGGGCCCGCAGAGTTGGTCGGCTGACTGGAACACCCAGCCAGGGTGGCCAATGCAGCCAACGCGGCCAACGTGATCCATCCCCACCGCTTGAAGTCAACGCAAGGCACGATAGATTTCCTCCGCCAGTTCGATTGAGATGCCATCGACGGTGGCCAACTCTTCCACCGTTGCCGCCGCAACGCCGCGAACACCGCCGAAGCGCTGCAACAATTTTGCCCGTCGTTTGGGGCCAATGCCTGGAATGTCCTCCAGCCGACTGCCTCCTGTGCGCACGCTGGCACGCTTTGCGCGCATACCTGTGATGGCGAACCGGTGCGCTTCGTCTCGAATCTGCGCCACCAACATCAAGGCCGCTGAATTGGGAGCCAATTGCAGCTTGGGTCTGCCATCGGCAAACACGAGCTCTTCCAGCCCTACTTTGCGCCCCTCGCCTTTCTCGACCCCCACGATGATCGAGATCGGCAGGCCCAGCGACTGAAAGACATCTCGCGCCATGGCCACCTGTCCTTTGCCGCCATCCACCAGCACCAGGTCGGGCAATTGCGCTGGTTTTGCCCCGCCGTAACGCCGCTCCAGCGCCTGCTTCATGGCGGCATAGTCGTCACCAGGTGTGATGTCGGTGATGTTGTAGCGGCGGTACTGTCCAGACTGCATCTTGTGCTGCTCATACACAACACACGAAGCCTGAGTCGCCTCGCCAGCGGTGTGGCTGATGTCAAAGCATTCGATGCGCAACGCTGCATACGGGTCCGCTGGGGCTGCCACTTCGGGCTCGCGCGGCGACGCAGGCGCCTCGGTAGCCGCGCCCTCCCAGTCGGCAGACGCCACGGCAGCGCCCCGCTCTTCCAACGTCACATCCAGGTTCAGCGCCTCCACCAAGGCCCGGGTTCTGGCTTGTTGTGATCCTTCTTCGCTCAATAGCCGAGCCAGGGACAACTCAGCCCCCTTGATCGCCATATCAAGCCAAGTGCGACGCTGCTCGCGTGGCTGATGGACCACGCCGATGCGGTGTCCGCACTGCTCGCTCAGCGCTTCCATCAATGCGGGATCAACCGGGTGATTGAGGATGAGCAGCGAGGGAACGCTATTACCGATGTAGTGCTGCGCGAGGAAGGCTTCCAACACACCGATTTCGGTCTGCAACGCCAACGCGTCGGCAGACAGCTGAGTAGCGTGGCTCGACTCATCACCCTCGTCCGGCACCAGAAAATGATCCTGCACATGAACCGGAAAGTAGGCCCGATCGCCGAGGTGGCGACCGCCCCGCACCATGGCCAGGTTCACGCAGGCCCGGCCACCGTGAACCTTCACGGCCAGCACGTCGACGTCCTTGTCCCCCACGCTTTCGACCGCCTGCTGATGCAGCACAGCCGACAGGGCACTGATCTGATTGCGCACCTCCGCTGCCTTCTCGTATTCCAGGCGTTCGGCATACGCCATCATCTGGTCCTGCAAACTGGCGATGACGGCCTCGGGCTCACCCAGTAGAAAGCGCTCTGCCTGGTTGACGCTGGCGCGGTAGTCTTCCTGGCTGATCAAATCGACGCAAGGCCCACTGCATCGCTTGATTTGGTATAGCAAACACGGACGCGTGCGGTGGTTGTAGACGGCGTCTTCGCAAGTGCGCAGCAAGAACACCTTCTGCAGCAACTGAATGGTTTCCTTCACCGCCCAGGCGTTGGGATACGGCCCGAAATAGCGATGCTTGCGATCGACCGCACCGCGGTAGTAGGCAATGCGGGGAAAGTCGTGGGTGACGATCTTGAGATACGGATAGCTCTTGTCATCCCGAAACAAGATGTTGAACCGGGGATTCAAGGTCTTGATGAGATTGTTTTCAAGCAGCAGTGCTTCGGCCTCGCTGCGCACCACCGTGGTTTCCATCCGCGTGATCTTGGAAACCATGTGCCCGATACGGGTGCCGCCATGATTCTTGTGAAAGTAGCTCGACACCCGCCGCTTCAAATCGCGGGCCTTGCCTACATAAAGCAGATCATTCTGCGCATCGAAGTAGCGATACACCCCCGGCAGGTTAGGCAGAGACGCCACCTCGGCAAGCAATCGGGCCCATACGGCTTCGCGCGGCTCGGTTGCCGCTGTGGTTTCAACACGGTCGCTCATGCCCGTGATTGTGCCGATAATGGCCGCCATGCTGTGGGACATCTTCTGTCGTGTGATCGACAACTTCGGTGACATAGGCGTGTGCTGGCGCCTCAGTGCCGATCTGGCCTCTCGCGGACACCGCGTCCGACTCTGGATCGACGACCCTTCGGCGCTCAGTTGGATGGCGCCTGGACAAAGCCAGGTCGAGGTGTACGACTGGAATCAGGCTGAGTCCGCCCCTTCCTCGCCTGGCGATGTGGTCATTGAGGCCTTTGGCTGCAACCCGCCCGACGCCTTTGTGTCGGGCATGCAGCGCGCCCTGCCGCCGGTCTGGATCAATCTGGAATACCTGAGTGCTGAAGACTACGTTGAGCGCAGCCATGGCTTGCGGTCCCCCGTTGGGTCTGGTCCAGGCGCAGGGCTGCAAAAGTGGTTTTTCTATCCTGGCTTCACATCCAAGACCGGTGGGCTCTTGCGAGAGCCCGACCTGATGTCGCGGCGCGATGCATTTCTAGCCCATCCTGCTGCCCGCGACGCCTGGCTGCAGTCGATCGGGGTGGACACAGAACCCGATCGCCAATACGTTTCGGTGTTCTGCTACGACAGCGCACCCCTGGACCGATGGCTGAGCTGTCTGGTCGACAAGCCCGTGACCGTGCTGCTGACACCAGGCCCCGTGACCCGCTTGGCCCGGCAATGGCAAGCAACGCGCACTGGCTCGATTGGTGCGCTTCGGCTGCATGAACTGCCTCACCTGCCCCAACGCGAATTCGATTTCCTGCTGTGGTCGTGTGAC